>CALKCC010000019.1 GCA_938082855.1 uncultured Pirellulaceae bacterium
ACGGACTGTGGATGATTCACACTATCGCCATGCATCGAGCGAATCACACAGAGGCGATCAGCATGTTGGGCAGTATGTGGAAGAAAGTCACTAATCTCAAGTCCCGACTCGCCATGCTTCCTAAACGGCTTGATTGGACCGAGCAGCGGGTTCTTTGCGACATTGCGACGCGTCATCACCGAACCAAACGAATCTGGAACCGGCTGTCCGGCATATTTCACTAAGTCCGGCTTGGGGTCAAACAGATCTACATGACTCGGCCCGCCATGCATAAACAACCAGATCACTCGCGTAGCCCGTGGCGTATAATGCGGCTCCTTCGGGGCATATAAATCGGGCTTCGGTGATTCCGCTGAATCAGCTTCCTCTGCCAACATCGCCTGTAACGCCACGAGGCCCGCTCCGCCCCCCATCGATGCCAGCATTTGGCGACGTGACAATCGAGGCAAGTTAATATCGGTACTTGCCATCGTCCTGTCCTCGCCGTTGTTTCATCAGTTCGCTGTATCGCTCGAGCGTCTTTCGTTGACGCGCCGTCAAACTCGATTCGCCCTTCTCATATACTCTTTTAAGGATCTCTTCGCCCTGCTCAATTAGCTGACGTTCGGCACTGGGTTCATCCGCTACAACTTCCTGCACCCGCTCGTCCCGATACACCGACAACTTCGGCTTTCGATTGAAACTAAACATCCGCCCGAAATCTAACTTCAATAAGAAGTAAGCAGCGGCAAAACCAGCTCCGCCAAGGTGAGCCTGCCAGGCAATCGCCGAACCAATTCCGTGTGCTTGATTCATGGCGGTCATAATGTCATAGCCAACATAGAAAACGCCGAGTAGCCAGGCCGGCATGGGGAGCACTCCCCATAACAAAATCTTCTCATGCGGATATAAGAAACAAAAGAGGATCACGATGGCTACCACGCCACCCGAAGCACCAATGGCCTGCCGTAATTCGTCGCCCATGGTGGCGGCAACAAATATGAGGCCGCTAAACACAATGGCTAGCAAGTAAAATCGCAGGAACTCTGCCGAGCCATACCGCTGCTCAATAAATCGCCCGAACATCCAAAGAACAAAACAGTTACCAAGGATGTGCCATATACTTCCCTGAATCTCCCAGAATGGGGAATGCATAAACCCATAACTAACCACTCGCCACAATTCCCAAGGAGAAGAGAAAAAGTCATTCCCGATCGCCAGGGCGTCGTAAACGACTTCCGTCGTTAGTGATGTAGACGTGCAGAGTAACCAGCACACGAGATAAACAGCGACGTTGATTATGACGAGCTTGTTTGTAACCGAAGCATTACTGAATTTGCGCACCACTCGCGTACGCTGTGGAGTTTGATCTTCCTGATAGTAATCTCGGTCATAGATACCCATGACCTCATTTTACCCGAGAGTGAGTAACCCGCGACTAGAAGTCAGGCAATTATTCTTCTGAATTGCCTGCGGCCTTTTCGGCTTCTTCGGTTCTGGCATCGATCTCATCTTCCAGCTGTTGCTGACGAGTCGCTAATGACTGAGCCAATGCCTGATTCCGATCAAATATCTCGGCCAATGCCGTTGTCATGCGCGTTACTTCTGCCTGTAAAGCCTGAGCATAGAGATCCGCTTCATGCTCGTCTCGACGATGCAATTCAAGATCCAGTTCCAGCTCTTTCTTTTCCTGCTTCCGATACGCTATCTGTACTGAAGCATCGTTTCGGGCTGCAGTCGTCGCCACAATGTCATGTCTTGCATTGTCATCACTGAAGGCAAGAGTCTCCAAACGGGCTTCATAAGCATGGAAGACGTGATTGTAATCATGCAGCGGGCGAACAAAGTACTCCAGAATTTTACGAGCAACAGGGTCTACGCCTTCAGCACCGGAAACGAGTACTTCCACCGGAACGATTCGATTGTCCTGAACAATCTTCTCTGCCGCTGCGATGTAAGCAATATCGTTTTCTTTGAAATCGATCGTTTCTTTGTCGTTACCCGTATTAACCGCGGTCGTTCCATCGGCCTGATTGTATTCAACCGTACTAGGCGTCTTGTGGTAATACAAGGGAATGATCGCTTCGCCAGCCTGGAACACGCCTGCTTCTGTTAGCGCCGCCTGTGCATCATCTCCATTTACCTTTTGAGATAACGTCGTATCTTGAGTGAATTGCAGTTTGTACCAAATGTTTTTAGGGTCCACTTCGCGATTATTGAGTGGACTTCCGTCAGCAACGAATTCTTCGACCAACTTGTTTCCTAATGGGATGAGATTGATCTGGTTTCTGGCCAGAATCTCGTTGTTGTTAGCAATCACGTGCTGATTTTGAGCAAGTGGTTCAACAACCGTTCTAAACAGCTGGGATATATTGTCGCTGTTCATCTCTCCAAACAACGGAGACGAATTATCCAAGCCACCCTGAGCTAATTCGTCGTATTTGTCTGGCGATCGCGATGCGAATTTGAAATGTGAATCAGCCGGCATGGTCTCATACATAGACACGGTCAATCCATTAACCAGGATACCCGCGTTGAAAATTCGTGGAGCGAAGGCACACTTGATCGTAATGGCTCCGCCATTGACCGTATCAACGTCATACTCGCCAAGATAAACCGCTGGGACTTTCATTTTCTCTGGAGCGGCAGGTGCTGCTGCAGGTGGTACTCCCGGAGCACCCGGAGCGCCAGCATTGGCATCGTCTGCCGGAGCCGCTGGGGCGGCAATCACCACATCAATTTCTCGTTCTGCAAATACGAACAGTCGGCTTCCGGCCTCGATTCCATGCGTATCATCTGCAAGCGTTACGGTTGCTGTCGTCCCCACAATCGCAGGGTTACCCTGAACATCACTCAGCGCGGCCTGTTCCCAGACTCGACCCCGGCCTTCTAGTGCCCGCTCAAGCTGTTTACGCAATGACACTAGTGACTCGCCATCCGCTCGAGCGCTTTCGTCATCCAGACCATGAAGGATCAAGTTAACTGCGTCCTGACTCTGGTTTCTGGTCTGCACTGCGTTCAAGTAGTCTCGCGTTGCATTATTGCGAAAATCAACCACATAGGAACTGATCTGAGTGAACAGTAGGGCTGACATCAAAAGCAAGAATGAAATGAATACATGAAACCAACGCCACTGCTTGATGGACAGGAACAGCATTACGGTAAATACAAAACCGTATCCGATGAAAAAGATATCTGCTGTTGACATGGTTTTCCCTGATATAGGCTCGAGTCGAGGCTTTTCACTCTTCTGTATACATCTATATATAGAAGGGCGATTTATAAGGTGCCTGTAGTACAAACAAACATCTGCACTCACCCTCTAGTATCGACCACCAATGGCCCTAGCATTTACCACCTTTTAGGTCGTCTTATCAGTAAATCCAATAGTTTTTATCACTATTTTGGAATACCAATGGCCCGTGGCCGTCTGTCCTGGATCTTATAGTCAGCCGTTCATGGGCATATTTCGATGGTAGGGGTCATGCTCGGCAAAAGCAAGCAATTTCACAATGACCCTGTATTTAGCGGGTTTATCGAGGCTTTTCCCCAAGCCTCGTTAGCAAAGAACGGTCTTCTAATTAATCACCCGAATTCTTCAAGTAATTGGCTGACTTGGGCGATTGGAAGCCCATGGCCATAAAGTCTGCGCACGCAGTAAGCATTACCCACTTTGCCTACTCTGCCAAATACGACTGGCTAAATGGACATAATCTCCGCCCACAGGTGGTAGACAGACTGTTCCCCTCCCAAAACTCCCTCGTTATATAACAGGTACAACAAGTGAATTCCCTCACTCGATTCAAAGATTGGCATAAAGCTTTCACACTCAGTGTTTTAGCCTCGTCACTCGTATTGGTGAATCTTACAGGCTGCACCCGCTCCTTCTACCGAAAACAAGCCGACCACGAAGCAGTATTCATACTCAAGGAAAAGGGTACGGACGATCGTTGGCGAATGGACGATTTCACCATTGAGATCGATCCCAAGAGTCGAATGTACGTGGATTACGATCCCGATAATCCACCCATGCCACCCGATGATGAAGCCGCCGCCGTCTACATGAAGAAAGTAGACGGTATGGACGGGTTTGAGGGTTGGGACGACCACGAAAAAGTGCAATCGTTTGAAAATCCTGAATGGCGAAAGCACCTTCCTTTAAGCGAAGACGGGAAACTGCACTTAAACGCTGAGAAAGCATTCGAGCTTGCACTGTTACACTCAACCGCCTATCAGGATCAGGCTCAGTCAATGTATCTCTCCGCGTTAGACGTGAGTGCCGAGCGATTTGAATTTGATACGCAATTCTACGGCGGTTACGGAGGCGACTATCGCAGTACGGGCCCGGCATACACGGGAGACGACTCAAGTAACCTTTCGCTAGCAACACGCAGTATTCAAATGCGGCAGAAATATGCAACCGGTGCAACGGCATTGGTCAGCTTTGCCAATAGTCTGATGTGGCAATTCAGTGGCGACGATAACTTTGGCACGAGCACACTGCTGGGCGTCAATATCACCCAACCTCTCCTCCGGCAAGGAGGAAAGGACCTGGTGCTCGAACGACTCACACGAACAGAACGAAGCCTGCTCTATAACATTCGTGAGTATCAACGGTTCCGCAAAGGCTTTTACATGGACATCAAAACCGGCCAAAGCGCCGGTGGCGTCCGCCGAATCGGTGGCTTGTTTGGTGGCGCAGGACTTTCCGGATTTACAGGCGTTGGAAGTGGTGGTTTCGGTGGCCTCGGAGGAGGATTCCGAGGAGGAGGACTTGGAACCGGGAACGCCCAAGGCTATCTCGGTTTATTACAAACACAGAAATCTCTAATCAATCAACGCTCTAACATCGTTGCCTTAAAAGGTTCACTGAAACTCTTTGAATCCTACTTTGAGGCTGGTTTTGTCGACTTTAACAATGTCCAGCAGACGAAAGCAACGTTCTATGGCGCTATCACTCAGTTGATTGCTAGTGAGGCCGGCTACGACGGTCAACGAGATGGTTTCATCAACCAGCTTGGTTTACCTCCGGATGTTGAAGTCGTAATCGACGGAGGCGAATTGTCTCATTTCAATCTCATCGATGAAAATGTTCAAAAGCTGCAAGACGATATATTCAATCACCAGGATAACGTAGGGGAGATTATTAACAGCTCACTGCGTGCAGACGAGCCGCAACTCATGGCAATCGACTGGAGTCCTGAAGTAGAAGCCGGGCTCAAAGAACTCCGCAAAGAAGCCGTCATCGTAAACGAATTGTTTACAAAAGTAAGAGCAGAAACGATCAAGGCTCGGACAGATGTAGCCAAGCTACAAGAAATCGTGCCGACACGACAAGAAGCAATCGAGAACTTACGAGCCGAAGTGACTGATCATCCTCTTGTGCCGCCATCAGCACTGGAATCTGATTTGCTCGATGGTTCCTATCTAGACACATTGCCAGATCGTCTGACGGCAGACTTAGACGATCTGGATACTCGGCTGGAGTCCAAGCGAGAAGCCATTACTGGCTTTGTCGCTCGAATCGACTCCATGCTCAAAGACGGGCCACAGATGAATGATGAAGAATTGTATCAGGCTTTAGAAGAACGAGTCATCTCTCGTATTCCAGAGCTACTATTGAGGCTGGGCAACGACGCCCTTGAACTTGGCTTGGTACTTACCAGTGCCCGAGCAGAATCAATCAACCTGATACCGATCGATCTAACAGTGCCGGAAGCCTACAGCATTGCCGAAAAGAACCGACTGGACTGGATGAATCAACGAGCTCAACTGATGGACCAATGGCGGTTAATCGCTTACAACGCGGACCGTCTGGAAAGTGACTTAAGTCTCCAGCTCCAAGGAAGCATCGGCAATACCGAAGATGACCCGTTCCGCTTCCGTGATACAACAGGCTCATTACGTGCAGGATTGTCCTGGGACGCTCCTATCACTCGATTGCGAGAACGGAATTATTATCGCCAGTCATTACTCGAATATCAGAATGCTCTTCGTCAATATTACAAGTATGAAGATGGCCAGTTCCTGGCGATGAAGCGAGCATTACGAGATATCATGCTCCAGAAAATCAATTTCGAAGCGAATCGAAAGCAACTTCAGGTTGCTCTTCGAAACGTTCTCTTTCAGAAAACTCAGATTCAACAACCACCGGGACAAGCCGGGAACACACTCTCGCCAGAAACCGCGAATCGATTAATTAATTCGCTGCGTGGACTACAGGGCACTCAAAATGATTTGCTCGGAGTCTGGGTTGGTTACGAAATGAATCGTGGACAACTCGACTTTTTGCTCGGCACCATGACGCTCGATGAAGAAGGAGCCTGGATAGATCCGGGTGCTATTGGGCCCATTCACGGCTATCCACCTGCTCCTGAGGATGAAAACGAGGATGACGCAGATGACGCTAATGCAGAGGAATCCGAAGGCGAAGTCGATAAAGAGGCTTAAATCGTGCTAATAAGCCTGCCTCTCCCCGAAGAATTTCGAGCCATACAATCGAATTCCGTCGAATTAATCGAGGAACTTTCTCGTCGCTTTGGGGTTTAAATGAGTTGGGTGGAACTCAAACAAACGGCAATCTTGTAGTTTTTCGCCTTACAAAAAAATGCCACAAGATAGATAATCAAGATGCACGGACTGACGGACAAAATACGTGCCTTGCTCCCCTCCTAAACTAACCCCCTCCAAAGAATCATGTCTGCTCTACGTAAATCGAAAACCCTTGGTAATACCAATCTGATCTTTGTTCTCATTCTCGGTGCCATTGGTGGCGTCGGGTACTATGCCTGGAGCATGCTGCAAAGTGCGATTGAGCCCGAAGAAGTATTGAACTTTCAGTTCAGTGAAGCCAAGCGAGAACTGTTCACTCACACCATTCGAGAAACCGGCGATATTGAGTCGGCTCAGAATGAGGAAATCAAGTGTGAAGTTCGTTCACCTGGCGGAGTAGAGATCATCTCGGTCGTGGATGAAGGAGTCGTCGTTAAGGAAGGCGACCTATTAGTCGAGCTCGACACATCCACTTTGGAAGACCAACAACAGGCACAGCAGGTTGTGGTAAACGGGGCCGAGTCCACCAAGACGTCAACTTCCGCGGCTCTACGGCAGGCTGAGATTAGCAAACAGGAATACACCGAAGGTACATTCAAAACCAACGAGCAGACGATTGAGTCCAACATCCTGATTGCAAAGCAGAACCTTTCACAGGCACAGGATCAGGCTGCCTTCAGTGAACGTCTGGCCGCCAAAGGCTTCGTGACTCAGCAGCAGTTGTCAGCGGACCGTTTTGCCGTACAGCGATCCCAATTGGACCTTGCTCTTCAGGAGACTCAACTTAAAACTCTCCGGGAAATCACTCGGGAAAAAATGCTTGTCGGGTTTGATGCCGATATCGAGACTCGTAAAGCCGCCCTGGAAGCAGCAACCAAAAACTACGACGAGGAGCTGAAGAAGCTTGAAGAAATTAACGAGATGATCAAGAAGTGTACGATTGTGGCTCCAAAAGCTGGAACCGTCGTCCACGCTAATTACCAATACGGTGATCAGTCCTTTACGGTTGAACCCGGAGCAACTGTTCGAGAACGCCAAGCCATTATCCGCCTCCCTGACCTGGATCAGCTTCAAGTTAAAACGCCTATTGCCGAAGGGAAAATCGCTAGTGTCCGTGAAGGCCTGCCTGTGAAGATCAAAGTGGGTGCGTTGGAGGACCGTGAATTCGAAGGTTCGGTCACAAGCATTAATCGTTATGCCGAACGCCAACACTGGTCGCAAAAGGTTAAACGCTTTGCCACCTTCATTAAGATTGATGGTGACAGTGAGGGAGCTCGAGTCGGTCTCTCCGCCGATGTCGAAATCACTGTTAGCCAACAGCCTGATAAACTCCAGATCCCTGTGCAATGTCTGCACGAGGATAACGGACAGCAATTTGTATTAGTCCGTGTACCCTATGATGCAAATAATCCACTCCACGACGAAACCTACGGTCGAAAGCTTGGAGATGAAGGAGACGAATACTCGATCGAAGCTCGAATGATCGCATACGAAGCAAGTAACGATAAGATGCTGGTCGTGGCCGATAACTCCGGGATTAAAAAAGGTGATCAAATCGTACAGAACCCTCGAGACAACTCTGAATTCCTAAGAAATCTGGTCTCACATCATCGCGCTCGAGTTGCTATGAAACGATTTTCGCCTGACAAAAGCGAATACGGTCGACTGACCAAAGCGGACGTCGAGCGTATGAATCTCGAATTGGGTTACGAAGGTATTAGTAACATTGGAAGTGCTGACAGTAACGAAGACAGCGTGCTCGACATTCAAGAGTTAACTGCCTTCATCACCAAGACACAAGATCTGCTTATTCCGCTTGAAGATCAATCCGTGATTGAAGCCAATGGCAAGCAAGCTCCCGAGACCAAAGAAGAAAAGGAAGCTCGTTATAAGAAGGTTGCTGAAACAAACGCGACCAAAGCCCTAGACACGTATGACACCAATGCTGACGATATTCTTGACGCTGACGAATTAACGAAAGCTGGACCGGTCGGGAATTACCTCAAATTAGCTGACAAGAATAAAGATGGCAGTGTCTCCAAAGATGAGCTCATTGCAGGTGGCATTAAACAAGCTAAAGAAGCAGAAGCAAAAGCAGCCGCTGCAGACAAAAAACCCGCTGGCGGTGGAGGGGGAAAATAGATGCCCACAACGGCACTGACTGTTAAAGATTTAACAAAAGACTACATTACCAAGTCCGAAACTGTCCATGCGTTGCGAGGTGTCTCTTTTGAAGTTCCCGAAGGTGATTACGTAGCAATTATGGGCCCGTCTGGGTCAGGTAAGAGTACACTGCTTAACCTGATCGGGTGCTTGGACAAGCCAACAACTGGGGATCTGTTACTCGGCCAAGACAACATCTTCTACATGAATGACAATCAATTGTCAGACATCCGCGCGAGCCGTATTGGATTTGTTTTCCAAAGTTACAACCTGATCGCCCAGTTGAGTGTAGTGGAGAACATTCAGGTACCGCTCTATTACCAGGGCAAGCTAAATCGGCAAACCTATCGCCGCTGTGTGGAACTCGCCGGATTAGTCGGACTTGGAGATCGTCTCGATCACCGACCTACTCAATTATCCGGTGGTCAGCAACAACGTGTGGCCATCGCCCGTAGCCTTGTTAACGACCCCTACTATGTCCTAGCTGACGAATCGACAGGGAACCTCGACACAAAGACAACCGAAGAAATTCTCACCCTTTACGAACGCCTGAATGATGAAGGCAAGACCATCATCATGGTGACGCACGAAGATGACGTTGCGATGCGAACCAAGCGAGTCATTCGGCTACGGGATGGTTTGATTGTCTCCGATGAATTGAATCACGACCGACTGCGATTCACCGACAAAGAAACGGGTGAAATCATCCCTGAAAACAGCTGGGAGATTCTTGAACTCAATGCCAACAAATCCCAGGCAACTCCTGCACCAGTAACCGCATCAGAAGTCGAAGGGCTCGACGACTCCATCGATGAAGAAAGCGATGATGAACACCTCACACTGGGAGGCAACGGTTAATGGCATATCTCAAGAGCTGGATGCGTACCATTCAGCTGGGTATCAAAAGCTTGTTGCTACACCCAATGCGGTCCATGCTGACCGTACTCGGGATTTTCATCGGTGTCGCATCGGTAATCTGGCTGCTGGCAATTGGTGAAGGCATTAGCCAAGAAGCACAGCGACAGATTGAATCGCTGGGCGCCCAAAATGTCATTGTCCGGTCGATCAAGCCTCAAAACGTAGACGGTATTCTTGCCGAATACGGATTAACGGTTACTGAATTCAACATGATTAAGGAAACCGTCCCTTCTGTGGTTAGCGCCGTACCAATTCGCGAAGTTGCTTTTGGTTTCAGTTATGAAGACAAAGAAGTCGACGGCCGAATTGTCGGCTCAACGCCTGCTTATTACGAAGCTACTAAGCTGGAATTGGATCGCGGACGCTTTCTCTCAGGAAGTGACTTGGCAAAGCACAAAGATTTCTGTGTGCTTTCTCATGACATCGCCAATGAATTATTCCCCTATCAGGACCCTATTGGAAAGTCGATCCGCCTGCAGGACCGAACGGACTTATTTGAAGTGGTTGGCGTTCTAAAACAAAGAGGAACCTCGGCAGGAATCGGTGGCTCCTTAGCAGCCGAAGACTTTACGAAGGACGTCTACATTCCGTTTACGACGTTTAATACTCGTATGGGCCGTGAAATTTTTGCTGCAGTCGGCGGCTCCTTTGGTGGTGAAAAAGTTGAGCTCCATCAGGCAACTTTTCAGGTGTCATCCATCGAGCAAGTCATGCCTGCTTACAATCTCATCAAAGATGCACTACGGCATCATGACGAAGATCAGGACATCAGTATTGTGGTGCCTCTCGAGTTGCTCGAGCAAGCCAAGAATACTCGACTTATGTTTATGGTCTTTATGGGTCTCATCGCCGGTGTCTCGTTGTTGGTTGGAGGCATTGGAATTATGAATATCATGTTGGCTACCGTCACAGAACGCACACGTGAAATCGGTATTCGTCGCGCACTTGGTGCTCGTCAGTCTGCCATCATCCGCCAATTCTTAGTCGAGACGATTACTCTCTCGATCGTCGGTGGGCTCGTTGGTATTGTTGCCGGATTCCTTGGCCCCACGATAGTCATCTGGGGACGTCAAATTCTCTACAAATACTTTCCTGAACAAATGTCGGGGCTTCCTCCTGAAATCCAATCCATGACGCCTCAAATCGTAGAAGCTTCGATTCCCATTTCATTTGGAATCGCCGTCGTGGTCGGGACGATATTCGGCGTCTATCCCGCGATCCGTGCGGCAAAGATGGATCCTATCGAAGCCTTACGTCACGAGTAATTTTGTACCAGCTCGGTAACGAGTTGATCTAATTGTACTGAGGTATGTTGGCTACTAAGACTAATACGTAGCAGACTCTCTTGCTGCGGCACGGTCGGTGGCCGAATCGCCGGGACGTTGATTCCTGCTTCACGAAGACTCAACGAAAGCTGTAGTGCTTTCTCCGGGTGCCCGAGCATGATCGGTATGATTTGGCTATTCCCATCCTCCGCACCAACATCGCCGTTTGATATTAATCCAGCTTCTCGCAATGCACTAACCAGATGCCCGACATTAGATAACAGAAGTTCTCTACGCTGCGGCTCGGCTGCCACACGTTTCAACGCTAGGACTCCTGCTCGAGCACACACGGCAGGCATCGCGGTCGAGTAGATATATGGCCTGGCTTTATTGATTAATAGATCAATCAATGACCGGCTGCCGGTAACAAATCCTCCAATTGAACCGAGTGCTTTACTCAAAGTACCGACAGAAACGTCGATCGCTGCTTCGCATCCAAAATGCTCTGCCAAACCTCGGCCATTTTGCCCAAACACGCCGGTCGCATGTGCCTCATCCACCATCAGCATGGCATCGTGCGTCTCTGCCAATTCAGCCAATTGCGGTAACTTCGCGAAGTCACCATCCATACTAAACAGCGTGTCGGTCACGATGAGCCGACGCCGGACATCCGTAACCCCCACCAGCATTTCCGAAAGATGATCTATATCGTTGTGGCGATAGATCACTACCTTGGCTTTCGAAAGGCGACAGCCATCGATGATACTGGCGTGATTTTTTGCGTCACTAAAGATAACATCCCCGGCACCTGTCAAAGCCGTAATCGCTCCTACATTGGCGGCATACCCAGTCGAGAATGCCAAAGCAGCTTCGGCTTGTTTGAAAGACGCCAATTCTTGTTCCAGCTCCTGATGAGCTTCGGTTCGACCTGTTATTAGCGGGCTGGCTCCGCTACCCCAATTGGTATTCCAAATCGGATCCTGATGAAGTTCTTTGGAAAGTTCACCTGCGAGTCCCAAATAGTCGTTGCTCGAGAAATCAACCAGTGATTGTCCATCGAGTTCAATGATATTCGCTTGGCTTTGGAGAGAACGAACACGTTGGGCTCGTAACAAGCCGGCCTGTTCAATTGCCGAAAGCTCATTATCAATCCAAGCCTGACGGTCTTGGTTGCTTCGTTCATTCAAAGGTGCTTGGGACATCCAGTCTCCACATGTCAAAAAAACTTGCGTGGCGATTCTTAAAATAGATTGTAGACATTTCCATTCCTTCTATAAATCACATCACCTTTGGCTAGACCCCGTAAAGCGGAATGTTTTAGAATACCTGTTGCGTTTAATAGCAAGGCTGTTCATAGACGCCTTCATCACTTCAACTAAGGTCCTCCCAGTTATGACGAATTCATTGCGTGATTCCTTTATCTGCTTGTGCTCCATTGGTGTACTGGCGTTAGCGGGCTGTTCTTCAGACGACGAAACGGTTCAAACGAACACAAACTCCACAGATATCGCTGGAGTGAACTCCACCGACGTTGATAGTTCCGATACGACACAACAGTTTGTGCTCGGGGACTTGGTGGAATCATTCGATGCACCGACCTTGGAAGAACTACGTGGTGATACCGAGTGGATTGATAAGCCAGTTGTTGACGTTTACCAACTCATGGCTGACCGTAAAGAGAATGAGCCTGCCCTGCTTACGGCTGGCGAAGCCCTGGCACTAAGAAATAACACACCCGAGGATAACGACAAAATTGTATCCGGCATGGGCACGCTTCCTGTTGATGGTGAAGTCGATTATTCAGCATCGTGGACACGTCATACGGCCGGAGACATTAAGAGCACGAATCCACTCATGGCCAGTTCCACCGCCGAATTCGACGTTGGCGGATTGATCAACCTCTCCCTGTTTACGTTTGACTGGAATTTCACACCCTATGCAAATGCCGATTCCGTTGCTTCCTGGCAAACATCAAGCGATGGACTCATGGACATGGTCATTATGCGTAATGACCTGACCTGGTCGGACGGCACCAAAATCACAGCTCACGACATTGAATATTCTTATCAAGTGATCATGAGTTCTGCTATTCCCATTCCCGCAGTGCGCTCGGGTACTGACCAGCTCAAAGGTGTGAAAGCATATGACGATCATACGGTCGTCTTCTTCCACAATGAACCATTGGCAACCAATGTTTGGAATACGTTGTTCCCATTCATTCCAAAACATAAGTTTGTTGATACCATCCCAGACGATCCAACGCTGGCAAGCAGCCCAGCTCATGTCGAGCTGGATTTGAATCCTGTAACAGCCGGTGCCTACACAATCTCAAAACGAGAACGTGGTCAGGAAATCGTGCTCAAACGTCGTGACTCGTACCATACCGTTAATGGAGAACAGGTTCGCCAAAAACCACACTTTGAAACCGTACGATTCAAGATCATTGAAAACCCAAATACCGCTCTACTCTCAATGAAAAAAGGTGACCTCGAAGAAATGATGCTCACACCTGAGCAATGGAAGTCACAAACAAATGACGACGAGTTTTATAAATTCAATACGAAGTCGTATGCTCTGGAGTGGGTTTACTACTACTTCGGTTGGAATTTCCGCTCACCGTTCTTTAAAGACAAGCGAGTTCGTCAGGCAATGGGCTATGCCTTTAACCACCAGGAATTGCTTGAAAAGCATCGATTCGGGATGGACGAAGCCTCCACTGGAATCTTTCACCGCACATCACCCTGGGCTCCTGAGACAGCTCTAGAGGCTTATCAACAGGATTTAGATAAGGCCGAAGAACTTTTGGCTGAGGCGGGTTGGGAAGACACCGACAGTGATGGAATCCTCGATAATATTGTCGAATTTGATAACGACTTTGACGGAACTCCGGAAGGCAAGGCCCGACGGCCGTTTGAGTTTACCATTCTGACTAGTAACCGCCCGGATCGAATCGCTATCTGTACTTTGCTTCAGGAAAACCTTGATCAAATCGGTATTCGTTGTAATGTAAAGCCTGTTGAATTCACGACCCTCCAAGCAACCATGCTGGAACACAAATTCCATGCCGTCTTTGCTGGCTGGGGGACCGGTGCTGACCCTGACACCTCGGAAAATCTTTGGACAACCAAAGCGATTGATAACGGTCGCAACTATGGCTGCTACTCCAACCCCGAAATCGACAAGTTGTTTGAACAAGGGAAGCGTGAATTGAATTTGGATGAGCGTCGCAAAGTCTACCAACAGATTCATCTCACACTATGGGAAGACCAACCTTACACGTGGCTCTACTTCAGAAACGCGTATTATGGCTTTAACAAGTCGCTTCGTGGCTATAACTACAGTCCACGAGGTCCCTATAATTACGGCCCGGGTGAATCGACTATTTTCAAACCTGCCGCAATGCAGTAAGCTCCAATTCTTGAAATTGAATACACTCTTCCATAAGGCGTTTATGTGGTTGGCTATTTGATACGTCGAGTCCTACTGGGACTTTTGACGCTGCTACTCATAACCATGGCGGTCTACGGACTAATCCGTATGATGCCGGGGAATCCGCTGGCCACTGATGCCGCGATGATGAACCCGGAGAAAATGCCCAGCGAAGAAGATCTGCAGCGTATGAAGGCGGTGTATGGACTGGATAAATCCGTTCCTGAAGCGTACGTCCATTGGCTCGGAAACATGTTTAAGGGCGACTTTGGTTCTAGCTTTGCTGAAAAAAAACCCGTCCTCGATGTCATCGGATCGCGAGTCGTTAACACCTTAAAGCTGACAGTCCCGTCGCTCGTACTGGCTTATTTGTTTGCCATACCGATTGGGCTCTTTTCAACGGCGCGAAGTGGTAAAGCGGATGAACGTCTCGTAGGCGTCGTGCTTTATATGCTCTACGCCGTTCCTTCCTTCATCGCGGCATTGTTTTTGCAGCTCTTGTTCGCCGTCAAGCTCGAGGGGACTGCATTCGAATTGCCGCTCATGGGCATCAAAGGGGATGAATACGAATCACTCACTGATGTACAAAAGGCGTGGGATCAACTTTCGCACATGATTTTACCGGTGATTAGCTTCACCTACGTCAGCCTTGCTTACTACAGTCGCTTTATTAAGGCCAACATGGAAGAAGTGATTCGCCAGGATTACATTCGCACGGCCAAAGCGAAAGGGCTTGGGCCGGTGAGAATAATGATTCACCACGCGTTTCGAAACACATTAATTCCTTTTGTCACATTGCTGGGGCTATCATTACCTGCCTTATTGGGCGGAGCGATCATTCTTGAGCAGGTATTTAACTGGCCTGGGATGGGGCAACTATATTTTCGCAGCATCTTAACTCGTGACTATCCGGTCATCATGGGGCTCACACTCGCCCTCTCCGTATTAACATTACTCGGCCAACTGTTCGCCGACATGCTTTACGCTTTTGTCGATCCAAGAATCTCATATAAGTAACTCGTCACAATACATTGAAATCTTCTAAAGCCAATCAAGAGACTAAGAAATCGCCAGGCTTCTGGCGGCAGGCCTGGTTGCGCTTCCGTCGGAAGAAATTATCAATGTGTGCTCTTGGAATCGTCCTGCTGCTGAGCATCATTGCCGTATGTTCTCCGATGATTGCCGGGACAAAACCAATCGTCTGTAAATACAAAGGTAATCTCTACTTCCCTTGCCTTTCCTACTTCAATGCGGATTGGGAGAACCCAGTCTTTCATAAGGACAAGTTCCGCAAACGATACCCTAAGAATCTTAAAGAAAAGGATCCCGAAAGCTGGGCGATCTGGCCTTTAGTCTTCCAGGACCCTTACCGTCCGGTACGCGATAACGAGTGGGAAGAACGGCCTGGGAATCCCTACTCTGAAGGAGCTCCTTCACGGCTCAATTTGTTTGGAACATCCAAAGGCGTCGATGTCTTTGCCAGCATGGTTCATGGAACTCGAATCGCATTGCTCGTCGGTTTTGTTTCCACGGGGATCGCGGCAGCCATTGGTATTATGGTCGGCGCGATCGCCGGGTACTTTGGCGGTTGGGTCGACATCATTATCAGCCGTATCATTGAGCTAGTTATGTGTGTGCCCAGTATCGTATTAATCCTGGCACTGATGGCTCTGATTGAAAAACCCAACATCTGGATCATGATGGCCATTCTTGGTTTGACGAGTTGGACAGGTATGGCACGATTAACTCGAGCCGAATTCCTGAAACTTAAAGAATCTGAATTCGTAGCAGCGGCTAAAAGCATCGGAGCAGGAAGGTTCAGAATCATGTTCCGCCACATTCTTCCCAATGCACTTGCTCCCATCATGGTGCCAATCGTTTTCGGAATTGCAGCAGCGATCAAAGTCGAAGCTGGCTTAAGCCTGTTAGGGTTCGGTGCACCGCCACCTAACCCCAGCTGGGGAACAACACTCAATGCCGGGATGACCAACTATACCGAATGGTGGCAAATTGTATTTCCGGGCATCGCCATTTTTATCACTATCCTCGCTTACAACTTAATCGGGGAAGGCCTGCAGGAAGCGACAGACCCGCGTCTTGCTGATCCTAAAGACTAATCATGAACGACGTAATCAAAATCGAAAATCTCAAGACCTATTTCAACACCGAGGATGGTGTTGTAAAGGCCGTGGACGATTTGTCTTTGTCGATCAAACCAGGGCACACATTGGGGGTGGTTGGAGAATCCGGTTCGGGGAAATCAGTTACTTCGCTTACCATTATGAATCTGTTAGCCGCCAGTGCTGAGATTTATGACGGGTCGATTTCATTCCTCGGCAAGGATCTAGTCAATATCTCTGCCAAAGACATGCGAGCGCTTCGCGGTAGCGATGTCAGCATGATCTTCCAGGAACCAATGTCTTCGCTCAATCCAGTACACCGTGTTGGCGATCAGGTTGCTGAAGCCATTCTGCAGCATGAGGACGTTTCAAAAGCGGAAGCAATGGAGCGAGTCGTCAACCTGTTTGACGAAGTCGGCATTCCGGAGCCGGAACAACGAACTCGATATTACCCTCACCAGATGTCCGGCGGCCAAAAGCAAAGAGTCATGATCGCCATGGCATTGGCCTGTAATCCGAAGTTGCTGATTGCTGACGAACCAACCACCGCACTGGATGTAACCATTCAAAAACAAATTCTCGATTTGATTCGGGAACTGCGTGACCAACGTCAGATGGCGGTTTTATTCATTACACATGACTTAGGCGTAATCGCTGAAATTGCTGACGAAGTGCTTGTCATGTACCGAGGCAAAGTCGTTGAACAAGGTGATGTTCTCGATATCTATGAGAATCCTCAGCATCCATACACCAAAGGGTTGTTAAACTGTCGGCCTCGTCTGGACACAACCTTCAAACGCCTGCCAACCGTTTCGGACTTCATGGATTCAGTAGTCCATGAAGACGGGTCTGCGTCCATCACAGAAAAAGAGGTTGGTCCGGACCGAATCGACTACTTTGAAAATCATGGGCGCGGCCGGTTACTTAGTAAACCATCCGAACTCTATGGATATGGCTTTGATGAAGATCCATCCACTTACGGTCGTGAAGCAACCTGTATTGATGAAAACGCAAAGCCTTTACTGTCGGTGAATAACCTGAAGGTACACTTCCCGGTTCGAAGAGGCCTACTGCAGCGTACTGTCGGGTTTGTCAAAGCAGTGGATGGAGTCTCGTTCAATGTCTATAAAGGCCAAACCCTGGGGCTCGTCGGAGAATCCGGTTGTGGTAAGACTACGACTGGGCGTGCGATCCTACAGCTAGTCAAACCGACGATGGGTATCGTGAAATTCGATGGTGTGGATGTCGATGCACGTTCGATTCATGAACTCCGAAAGAAAATGCAGATCATCTTTCAAGATCCCTTCGGTTCCATGAACCCGCGGATGACGATTGAGTCGATGATTACCGAGCCTATGATGATTCAGGGTTTCGGACAGTCCAAGCAAGATCGAGTGGATCTAGCGGCGGCATTGCTGGAGGAAGTCGGCATGTTGCCAGAGCATCTGAAGCGATATCCACATGAGTTCTCTGGCGGACAACGTCAACGAATCTGTATTGCCCGAGCACTGGCAGTGGAACCAGAATTTATCATCTGTGATGAATCCGTTTCAGCACTCGACGTTTCAGTCCAGGCTCAAGTACTCAACCTGCTTAACGACCTGCAAGAGAGTCGTGGATTGACGTACATCTTCATCAGTCATGACCTGTCAGTGGTCAAATTCATGGCCGATATGATGGCGGTGATGAAAGAGGGACACATTGTCGAATATGGTCCGTCAGAGGCGATCTATCGAAACCCGAAAGAGGAATATACTCGTACGCTCATTGAAGCAACACCTTGTGATGATCTCGAGAATATTCGTCGGCTCATCGAACATCGCAAGCAACTTCGCAGCACTTAATTCCAGTAATACTGGTCGCCCCGTTCAACTCGCTGCCATTGATTCAGCAGCCTTTCAGCTAACGTAATATCCTGCTTCACCCGTGGTTGCCAGTAACCCTGCCAGCGATCAGGAATCTGAATCAGATGACGCTCCACACTCGAGAGAATGGAAGTCACGTATCGACTGTTCAAATCATAGAGTGACTCATAGTCAGACATATTCGGTTGTTGACTCTTATGGTATGCCTGTTTCAGAGAGAGATTCGTAAATTTACGTGCGGCCAGAGCCTGCCCTGTCTCCATTTGAACTTGAAGGTCCTCGATGTGATTGTCGATTCGATCACGGCGATAGCCAAAGGCCTGTGAACCATCTAAGTTCCCCATATATGCAAGTAACAGGTCGGTCCAACGTTCACACTGACGATTGTACTCACGTAGCAGAAACTGGTTTCTAGCGCCAGGCGTTTCAGCGACCATTCTTTGCTTCAAAGCATGATGGTCAGCCTGCATCGCGACATAGAGATTCCTATTGGACTCTGCTTCTAAGCCGATCGTCATATCCGGAGACGATAAGTACCAGCTGTTGATCATGGTGGACCAAACTCTGGTCAGAATTTCGGACATCATGACGCTCTTGGTTATATGGACTTGCTGGTCTGCGTCGGATTCCAAAAACTGTCGTAAGTACCAATTGTGCCGTCGGCGTTGTGCCAGATGGTACTGCCGCGCATGGACAGAATGTAACGATTGCAAGCAACCCAATAATTCGTCACTGGAAAAGGCAATCCAACCAGCGAGTCGTACTTGTTCGTAACAAAACACGGAAAAAGAAACGTCCGTTCTTAAATAAGGGGCACTTTGGAGGTAAGGAATTATTCGCGCGCAATTCCCTATCTGACGGAAAATTCTCAAAGAAAAAATCCCCTCAACGCTGTGTTTAATGCGTTGAGGGGATTCTTGATGATCCAACTATGTTTTGGGGATGCCTAATCGGAGAGCAGTTTAACACCGCTTTCCATGATGACAGCATCGTTCCTGTGCAATCCTGGTTCAACCCGTCCACGATCGCTAACGAAGTAAAGATCGCCAAGCGTCCGTTCTTTCGTTTCCCGTAAAAAGGCTACGTGCCCATCTTCGAACAACACATTTTGGCCAATCCCGTCATGATTAAGGCTTCGGCGTCCAACACTCTCACCCGCGGGTCGATCTGCCACTAAGGCGAAGTGCGGGCGACCCTGGTTTTGGACAGGACGCAGCTGTCCGCTTTCCTGATATCCAACGTTATATCCATAGGTGCCACCCATATGTGAGAGTTGATCTAATGAATCCGGAGTGGCGTCGACAACATCGACAACAGTCTGCACGGCGGGAATTCCCTGATTTCGCCAAGCCAGCGATTCTGTCGCCGTTGGGCAGAAGAAATGTTCCTCCTCCACAAAACTTTGGTCTCGCAGGATTGGAGCCTGAAGGCCCGAGACTGAAACGGTGGAAACAGGGGTTGTTGGGAACACGCCGTTATTCGTCTCTGAATAACGATACATCCCCTGATAGAGATGCTGTAGATTGTTTTGACAAGCTAACTTACCAGCAACAAACCGACTGTTGTATAAGGCTGGAGAAACCAGCATTGCCATACAAAGCAAGACTACGCTCAGTACCAGAAAGTCTGTCATTCGCCAGCGAGTCGCACGGCCTGCTACTCGTTCTGCTGAGGAGAGTGTGGACAGAGGCTGTAAACTGACTGGCTGAACTTTGTGTGAATCCACCTGTTCGAATACATAATCCAACGTCGAATTCGCCAGGCCAGCCGGAGGTTCACAATAGCGATAGGATTCGAGCGGACCCAATGCACTTTGGATCAACGCAACCTGCTCTTGTAATTCCATGCTGTTTTCAATGGCTTCTGTTACTTGTGCGTGCTCGTCATCATCGAGCGCACCCATAACAAAGCCAACTAAATCATATTCCATTGTCTATTCTTACCTACGTTTCGTTTTCTTCCTGATGAGTGCGTTGCCACACTTCATGGAGTTTCATCACTGCGGCATGCAATCGACTCTTGACTGTCCCTACCGGGATGTCCAATACTTCTGCCGCTTCACGATATTTCATGCCCTGATAATAGATCAGATTAATGACGCTTCGCATCTGTTCAGACAATTCGCTAATGGCCTGTTGAACCCACTGTCCTCGCTCCAATTGAGCGACATGATCAAGGGGATCACCCTCATTGCCCTCCAGCAAATTCACTAGAGCACCGATATCAACAGAATCATCCGACTTGGTCGTCCGATCTAAACTCGCCATCCGATGGCGTTTGTTTCGCCGCTGGGCATCAATTGCCTGGTTGGTGGCAATCGTATAAAGCCAGGGGCGAAAGCGCCGACCTTCATCAAACTGTTCACACTTCAAATGAATCTGTAAGAAGGTGGCTTGAAACACATCTTCAGCCATTTCCGCATTGCCGACATAGCGACGCAAATAGCTGTAAAGCTCACGCTCATAACGACGCACTAAGTGCGCAAACAGCTGCCGATCTCCTTTTCGTTTATAGATCGCGAGTATCTGCTCGTCTGAGTAATCGTTACCCGTCATGGGCGTCACCGGTGTTTCATGCATGAGTATGTATAGATATACGCATGATAACCACATTGGTTCAAAATCGATCGAAAAAAGCAATCGAGGTGAAGCTACGCCCCACCATCCGGAAGCGAAATCACTGGATTTACAGGGTACAGAGTAAGAAGCCGCGGCCCGGGGCTTATGGAGGAAACTACGAGATTCCCAGGTCACGAGCGAATCTAATTAGGCTTTCGCTGGTAAGACTCGAAGGTGAAATCATGGTCATTTTTTTCATCTGCGCCATGACGCTCGGCACTCACCAACTCCCATTGATCCCAATCAACCGCCGGAAAACTCGTGTCGCCATCAACTTCCGTATGCACGCGTGTCACATGCAATCGATCAGCTAAGGGCAATGCGATTTCATAAATCTGACCGCCGCCGATGATAAAGAGCTCACTATCACCTGTCGCTGCAGCCTGAGCCGCTTCCAGGGAATTCACGATGACGGCGCCTTCTACCTGATAATCCGATTGCCGAGTGACGATCACGGTCGTTCGACCAGGCAGTAACCGTCCGATGGACTCATATGTTTTACGCCCCATCACAATGTGATGGCCCATCGTCAGCGCCTTGAATCGCTTGAGGTCGGCAGAGATATGCCAGGGCAAATCCATGTCACGACCAATGACTCCATTTTCAGCCATTGCCACAATGATGGAAACTGTCATCGCTATACTGCCACCGGTGCTTTGATGTGAGGATGGGGGTCGTAGTCGACTAACTCAAAATCCTCAAATTTAAAATCGAATAAACACTTTACCTCTGGATTGATGATCATCCGTGGCGGACTCTTTGGTTCGCGGGAAAGTTGCAATTCGGTTTGCTCAAGATGGTTACTGTATAGATGAGCGTCGCCAAGCGTATGGACAAATTCGCCCGCCTGCAATCCGCACACCTGAGCCATCATCATGCACAACAGCGAGTAGGATGCGATGTTGAATGGAACTCCCAGAAATACGTCCGCGCTACGTTGATAAAGTTGGCACGATAACTTGCCGTCGGCAACGTAAAACTGAAACAGCAAGTGGCACGGTGGCAATGCCATGCGATCAATATCACCAACATTCCAGGCGCTAACGATCAGACGCCGCGAATCTGGGTTGGTCTTAATTTGTTCAATGACCTGAGTGACCTGGTCGATCACGCGTCCATCAGCCGCTTCCCAGTTTCTCCACTGATGGCCATAGACGGGACCGAGATTTCCCTGCTCGTCTGCCCATTCATCCCAAATGGTGACTTTGTTGTCATGGAGATATTTGACATTGGTGTCGCCGGTGAGGAACCATAGGAGCTCGTGAATGATCGACCGGAGGTGAAGCTTCTTTGTGGTGACCATCGGAAACGACTCGGACAAATCAAAACGCATTTGGTGTCCAAAGACGCTTTTCGTACCGGTTCCTGTGCGGTCGGTCTTTTCCGCACCTTCATTCAGAATACGTCGCATTAAATCTAGATATTGCTGCATCGTCGGTAATCCATCCTCTGAGCGGGCAAGTCATTAGGAGCCGTCACTGGGTTCCTGCAAATTCATGACGTGTAGTGTACCATGATTGGCCGAATTGTTTAGGCATCTCCAAGTCTACGATGCGGTTTCTACCCTTATCGTCTTAGCGCTTGTTGGCAACCCAGGTCCAATGACGATCGCTAGTCGCTTGAACCGTCTCCGCTTCGAATCCCAGACTCAAAACCATTGCACGAATCTCCGACAGACTTAAGGCCGCTCGCAAGGAATCATCAAACATTTTCCGCTGGTGCTCATTTTCGTCTCCAGCATAGGTTGATACCAATTGTGCCACTTCTTCTCCCGACTCCGGCCGTAACAAATCACGAAAGAACAACAGACCCCCGGGACGTGTCACTCTGATTGACTCGGCCAGCACGGCTAGCGGTTCGGGAATGTGATGAATGATGCTGTTGGACATGACACAATCAAACATCTCCGATTCAAACAGCATGTCCTTTGCATCTATCTGCTGAAGAAAAATGCGTTGAGTAAAACCATCCACTTCGATGTTAAACCGAGCGAGGTCGAGCATATGGACAGCCATATCAATGGCGATAATCCGACAATCCTCTGACTGACGACATAGTTCCACCGGAATTTGGGCCGTTCCGGTACCAACATCCAGGATGTCAGTACCGATGTTCCCAGCGGCCAGTAGATCATCGACAAATAGCTTGTTGACCGCCTGATGATCCATGCTGTCATAATCCCGGGCTTCCTCGTAGGTATCCATGACCTCGGGTTCCAGCACTCGCTCTAATGACATCTTTACGAATTCCTTATGCTAGGACTGTCTTGGATTGTTCGCCGGCAATTTCCTGCACATACCGCGGAACAGCATAGCCAGGAAGCCGCTTTCTAATTTGGGCTATCAACGCTCGCCCCTTTTCAACCGGGACATGGAAGTGCGACGCTCCAGCCACAGAATCTAATTGGTGAAGATAGTACGGCAAGATTTGTGCATCCATCAACCGTTTGCACAACTCGAATAGAGTTTCTTCATCATCGTTAACCCCTTTTAGTAAAACAGCCTGATTGAGGACTGGAATGCCGACACTCTGCAAACGGGATAAACTTGCAAAAACTTCACCATCCAATTCATTGGCATGGTTGGCGTGAATCACGAACCAAACTTTAAGTCGACTGGATTTTAACAAGTCGACCAATGAGTCCGTGATCCTCGACGGGATTACTACGGGTGTGCGAGTGTGAATACGTACATGCTTCAAGTGAGGAATGTCGGCTAAAGCAGCCAGCAACTGAGCAAGCCTTTGGTCCGGAAGAACCAGTGGATCGCCGCCACTTAACAGTACCTCTTCGATTTGTTCGTCCGCCCGAATGGCATCTAACGACGGTTGCCACTGTTCCAGGCCTGAGGGGCTCTCCGAGTAGGGGAAGTGACGTCTAAAACAGTATCGACAATGAACCGCACAACCACCGGTCGTGATCATCAACGCGCGGGACGAATATTTTCTGAGAATTCCTGGGGCCAGTTGAGCCTGTTCTTCTCCAATTGGATCCGTCACAAACCCGTCGACTTCGTCTCTCTCGGACGCAGTGGCCAGTACCTGCTTTAGGAGCGGATCCGCCGGGTTTCCTCGCTCGATACGGCGAGCAAAAGCACGAGGTACGAGGACGGGAAAATCCACTTCTTCTGCATGGATCGCAGCTGGATCAATGTGCAGGAATTGACATAACTCGGCGGCCGAACGGATAGCCTCTTTCAACTCCTGCTGCCATGAAACCCGGCCGGACGATGCCTGTTCGGTCGTCGGTTTGGTCTGTGATAAGTGGGATGTCATGGTTATAGTAAACACTGATTAACGAAGTGATGAATCACTCGATTGTACCAATCAAAAAGTAAAACAACTGACAATCAACAAGGAAAAAATACGCCGTGGCAAGCTATAAAACAAACGATTTTCGCAAGGGTCTACGAGTCGAGATCGATAATGAGCCATACCTGATGATCGAAATGAATTTTGTGAAGCCGGGTAAAGGTAATGCACTTTACAAATGCAAGCTACGGAACCTAATCCGAGGTACTGTCTTGGATCGTACCTATAAAGGTGGTGATTCACTCGAAGCCGCTGACGTCGAAGAAATTGATTGCCAGTTCCTGTATCGCCAGACGGACACATTCTATTTCATGAATAACACCGACTATGATCAATATGAGCTTTCTGAAGAACAAGTCGGTGATTTTTGGAAGTACCTGAAGGAAGGCATGAAATGCCACGCAGTACTTTGGAACGGAAATCCAATTACCATCACGCCTCCAAACCACGTCGAACTTACTGTTGAATTCTGTGAACCTGGGGCCAAAGGGGACACCGCAACTAACGTGACCAAGCCTGTCAAAGTAGAAACCGGTGCGGAAATCATCTGTCCGGCATTTATTGAAATGGGCAATGTCATCAAAGTGGATACTCGTACCGGCGATTATGTCGAACGAGTGAATATAAAATAACTCGTCTGTGAGGCCGAACCCATGGCCTATCTGATCATCACAAACGGACTCGACCAAGGCCAGCTTTATGAGTTGCCCGAAGGTAAGCATATTCTGGGACGTGATGAAAATGCAGAAATCCACATCGATCTGAGTGCTGTCAGCCGAAAGCATGCCAGCTTTGAAGTTTCAGGTACACGAACGGTAATTCGAGATCTTGAGAGTTCCAACGGTACGTTGGTCAACGACTCGCCCGTCTCGGACAGTCTTGAACTGATTGATGGAGACACCATCCAGATAGCTGATTTGGTACTTCAGTTTTTCGCGTCAGCCAAGCCGCACGAGGCTGATGCTAAGACGAAAAATCTAAGTCATTTCCAGTCGACAGCTTCTGTGGAGACGTTGAAAGCACGAAGCGACTTAATGAAGCAACTACGCACTTGCTTTTACGACGCCGGGTTTCACGAAGTGGAAACGCCGATGTTATCCGCCGACACCGTCGTCGACCGATATCTACACCCGATTCCAGTGCACCTGGCTTCTCAAAAGTACTGGCTACAGACGTCGCCCGAATTTGCCATGAAGCGTTTGTTGAGCTCAGGAATGGATGCCATTTTTCAGATATGCCATGCCTTCCGAGATGAAGAAGCCGGGCAATTTCATAATCTGGAATTCACTATGGTCGAGTGGTATCGGATCGGAGACTCGACCGAGCAGGCGATGGACTTTCTGGGGCAACTTGCAATGTCCATGCTTGGGTATGAAGAGTTTGACAAGCTGTCTTATCAAACCGCATTTCAAACTATTTTACAAATTGATCCCCTGTCGATCACAGAGCAGGAATTGGTCGAGGCGATCGCCTCACTGGATTTCGAAACTCCCGTCGATTGGCGTGGGCTGGGCAAAGATGATTGGTTGGATCTCTTGCTGACTGAATTCATACAGCCAAGGCTCGGTTTAGAACGGCCATGTATTCTCTATAACTATCCGGCCAGCCAGTCCGCTTTGGCGCGGCTACACCCTGAGGACGAGCGAGTTGCCGAGCGGTTCGAGTTATTTGTGCAGGGTATCGAGTTGGCCAATGGATATCATGAATTACTAGATGCTAGCGAACTGCAAAAACGAAACCTGAAAACCAATGCGTTGCGTCAGTTGGACGACAGGCCACAGCTACCATCCGATAGCTATTTATTGTCAGCCATGCGACATGGCTTACCTGATTGTTGTGGCGTCGCTTTAGGCTTCGACCGACTGGCAATGCTTGCTCTGGATAAGTCCTCTATCGATCAGGTGATTCCCTTCCCCTTCGACCGCGCCTAACTGCTCACTACCAAACCCAGTGCCAAACCCAGTGCCACCCACTCATTCTTCCACTTAAATAAGTGACACCCACTTATTCCTGCGAGCATCAATTCTGCGCCGTCTTCCTATTTTTTCTAAATAGCCAACCCCAAGAGTGGGTGGTACCGATTGATGTTTGATTCTGGAAGATTTGCGGGGACAAAGAGTGGGTGTCACCTATTGATGATCCGGGCGAGGCGGGGGTTTTCGTATTCGGCGCCGTCGGTATGAATGGTCACATTGGGTGCTGGATGGCAAGTTCCAGGGCTATGCGTATGCCCGCAAAGCACCGTTAAGTGGGTGTCACCGTATTGGGAAGCGATATCCAGGATAGCGTCACCAACGGCTTTACAGGTAAAGTGCGGCGCCCATTCATCGTCGGCTGTCTGGCCGTCGTACCAACAAGCTTCCCGCAGCGGTGGCACATGAGTGACGAGAAATACTTCTTTGAATCGCTGCAGGGCTTCAGGCAATACGTCATAGAGATGTCGTGCCGCAACATCGCCCTGCTCTTTCATCATCTCCCAGCGTTCGAGTTTTCCAAATTCGGCTAACTCTTGAATATGCCGGTAGTCATGCATCATCACCATACTGGTCTCATAATTCCCAATCCGACCATCTGACCAGCCATCATGACCCACCAATCCCACCTGGGGTGTCACCTCCTGCACTCGGGCATGACTCAAATACACCGCAGACTGATGTTGCTTACAAATCCTGTCGGCCAACGCTCGGACATCTGCGATGCTACCGAAATAGAAGTCGTGATTTCCCAGCACGAAATAGGTAGGAATCTCCACAGCTTCTAATAACTCAATCAACAAGGCTTCAATATTATCCGCTTCGCCGATATCGCCACCGAGCCACAACTGATCCAGCTTGGCATAACAGATTTCCTGATAGAACCGATGGCGCGTCTTGTCATCACAAACGCTTAGATGAATGTCCGTGGCCCAGCCAATTTTCGTCATCGTTGTATTAAGACTATTTGCTGTTTAACTGACGTCGAGTCTCATCCAGAATTTGCGCTTCGAAGTCTTCACTCCAGAGAGCGGGGAATCCGTAAT
>CALKCC010000020.1 GCA_938082855.1 uncultured Pirellulaceae bacterium
AGGATGAAGCGTTTGCGAATCAGGCCAAAGACCAAATCACGACCCTAACCATCGCCACGCACCAACAACAAATTGTCCACTATGGAGCCCGTGGGCAACGCGAGCTGGCCTTGGCCGAAGCGTCCCAACTCAGTCAGTTGACCCCATTGATGCCCGAAGAAGCACCCACGCACCAATCGTTTCTCCGAAACCTACTCGGCCATTCTTATATACCGAAACACCACTTGAATTTCTCTGACGACGGACTGGATGTAAACCTAAAACAACTTGATGATACAACAGGACGGAGGATCGTCCTTCAGACGTATTCCCGAAGCACAGACAAGACCCAGCTAACGGTAATTATTGACACATTGCGACCCCGAGTGATTGAGATAGACGGGCGGATCGATTTCCATTTCACCACTAACGATGCAATCGTCCTTCTTTCGAACGAATCCGATGGTTGCACGGTCACGATCATCAGCGACGGGCTTGAACCAACCTATGGTCGTTTGAGCCATCCCTGCACTGCCGCCTGTCTGGCAGACAAGTTGTTATATGTCGGACTCGACGATGGTCAGATCACGATCTTTTCCACCGAGCAACTTACGCAGACTTCCCCTATTCACCGACTCCCTGCAGCTGCGAACCAAATTGACATTTCCAATCGACATGATCAACTAGCCGTGGCATTTGAAACCAAAGCACGCATACTATCTCTGGCTTCGGGAGAGATAGAACATGAGATTGACTTACCTTCTGAGGCTGAGGAACTTTGGTTTAACGGGGACAACGGATTAGCGGTATTGTCGAATCAATACTACATCAACGAATTCGTATTGGGAGAAAGGACTGAACGCAGAATTCGTTTTAGACCCCCCACTACTGTGAAACGTTTAACAAGCCAGACACACGATGATTCCGATCATTTCCTGCTGTTTGACGATGGCACTCTCACAAGATGCGATAGGAACTTCAATCCAACACTTGTACGATTACCGAATTTCCGTGACGGCAAACTCCTCTTTATCGGGCCTACACGGCTCCTGCTCGCCGACCACAAAGGCACTTTGCTCATATTGAATCGCTCTACACTTACTCCGCTCGCCAATCCAATACGCAAAGATGGGGCGATCATTGCGGCAAGGCTAAACTCCGAGTCCCTACACGTTTGCACTAACCGCGGGCAACTTTCGACTTATTCCCCCCCCATGGTTTCCCTAGCGTCTGAGGGTGAATTATCAAAGCACGACCAACTCGTTCTACTTTATGACCAGACGCCGGTTCAGATTTCAGGCAGCAATCAAGTTTCATCTCCCAAACGCGCCAGCTTGGACTACAAGCATTCAACTGAAATCACCGAGCTTACATCTCTACACAAGGGCGCCCTTCTCGCCGTCAAAGATCGCGATGGGTATACCGTCCTGCTATACGATGGAGAGCAATTACTCCCGACGCTGCAACTTCCGAATGGCACCAACCTCAATACCGTGCAGTTGACTTTGGACCGCAAACAGATCTACGCCTGTAACAACGAAACTCTCTTTGAATGGAATCGCGGTACTTCCTATTCCTACTCACACCCATTCCCATTATTGGGATTCTTAAATCTCACACTTGGACGCGACGACTCCAGCCTGCTTCTTACATCAAGCAACGTAAAGTCGATCGTCCAGGAAATAACACTTGACGGCATGAAATACGGGAAGCCGATTACCGTTTCCGGTTTTGTACGCGACGGCTTTTGGAATCCCGCCAACAGCAAATACCACCTGCTCACCACGAATTCTCAGTTTACGAATCGACATCAGTTGGTGTCTTTGAATGAGGCACTGAACATGCATGCCGTTGATCTTCCGGTTGGCATCAATCGTCATCTTTTCAACGCGGCCACACAAACACTGACACTTGCAACTAGTGATCACCGACTCGTGAACTACTCAATCCAAACGAACGAAATCACGGGGACTTACTCCAATTGCCCAGTCATCACCGACATGCATCTGGACACCAAACGTAATCTGTTGCTTATCCAAAACATTAAAGAATGTCTCATCGTAGATGCCGACAGCCTGAGACCACTGAGTCCATTACTCGAACTAGCTCTGGGCATGCCTGCCGCAACCAATGACGACCTATTCTTACAAATTCAGACTGCTCTTCCTAAGCGTGAATTTATTCCGCTTCACAGTTTACTCGCAACGGAAATGACCGCAGCAACGATGCAAAGGATTCTCGATGACGAGTCCGAGGAATTGCCTCAGATGGAATTAGAGTAATTCTCGAGGGACTGTCCCTTTTTCATATAGATGGATCGGTCTTCCAGCTAGATTGGGATAGGTATCTTCCGCTCGAAGCCCCAATGCATGATAAACAATCGCATTTAAGTCAGCTGGTTTGATCGGTCGATCGATCGGATGCTCCGCTTTTGAATTGGTTGCCCCGATAAACTGTCCGTGGCGATAACCACCTCCAGCAATCATAATGCTTTGTGCCTGTGGCCAATGATCTCGCCCAGCATTGGCGTTGATCCGAGGTGTTCGGCCAAATTCACCAGCCGTGATTACGAGGGTATCGTCGAGCATGCCTCGATTGGCTAAGTCCTGGATCAACACTCCAACCGCACGATCATGTCGCACCATCTTATCGTTCAACGCGTTTTTAATATTTCCATGATCATCCCAATACCCAGTATTGAGCGTCACGAACCTAACGCCTGCTTCGATAAAACGACGCGCGAGCAGGGCTTGTTCGCCCCATCCCGGGCCATACGCTTCAACCAGTTTCGGATCTTCGTCCGCTAGATCAAATGCTTTCCGGGCTCGACCAGACAGGATAATCTCCTGTGCTTGGGCATTCATGTCGTCAATGCCTTCAAATGTTCCTGTACTATCCGAATCGCGCCGCAACTGATCGAACTGCTTTAATAGGGACACTCGATTGATTACACGATTTTCAGATAAACCGTCGACCAGACTAAAACTCTTATCGCTACCGGTGGGTAATCGCCCTGCTTCATTTCCGTAGCTGTAGTCGCCAATACGAAATGGATTATGATTAACTCCAAGAAAGGCCGCTCCGTGGAAACCGAA
>CALKCC010000021.1 GCA_938082855.1 uncultured Pirellulaceae bacterium
TATATCTGGATCAGGAGGATGGTTGGGAAGGAGAAAAACCTCATCATCATGTGATTAATGTGACAGCCAGTGGAAGTTGGTGGCGAGGCATGAAGAAATTTGGAGACACACCTCACGCCTATTCCCGAGATGGTGTTCCCAATGGCTACTCCATCGTTACGTTCGATGGGAATCAATATGCATTTCAATTCCAGGCGGCGAACCGTCCGGCAGATTACCAAATGCACATTTCGGCGCCTGTGCAATACAGTGATGAACAAGCAGCCTTTGCCTATACGAATGTGTTTTCAGGATCAGAGAAGACCGAAGTGACAGCCTTGTTGAGAAATCGCAAGGGGAAAGGCGTGAAGCTTGAGGTGATACCGGCGCACACCGAGGTCGATCAGGACTATAAAAAACTCTACGATCAGGAGCAGGCGCTCAAAGAGAAACTAGGCGGCAAAATCGACTGGGTTGAAATGTCGGCGCCAGTCGAAGCAGGCCACCAGTGGAAAGTTAAACTACCGACAGGATTGCCAGCCGGGATGTACACCATCGAATTTCAGGCCAAGCAGCCCAATGGTGCGGTCTATCAAGGACTTCGGCCGATTCGAGTGGTTAAGTAACACCCTGTCTAACCCAGACGATATCCCAGAAGAGGCTTATTACTAGATCGTTCGTCTAGAGCGTCATTCACGAGGAACGAATTCCTTAAACCTCTTGTAGCACTTGTTCAGTGGTTCGGATGCGGGCGAATTTGTTTTCCCAAATCTGTAAGCAAGCTTCATGGATGTGATCGTGAATGGTCGCCATGCCATCACTTACAGCAGTAACGCGATAATTCCTGGTCGAACCTGAAACAATCGTACTGTTGACACAGCAATCGGTAGTAACGCCTGTAATGACAAAGCGATCAATCCCTAGACTGCGCAAAGCCAAGTCTAAATGAGTGCCATAAAACTTGTCGTATGTATGGCCCTGAATGACTAGCTCTGAATTGAGTGGCTGAGGCGCGTCGATCGTGGCGGCCGATTCGACTCCGACCCCGGGCTCAAGACCTACCTTGCAGTTATTCGAAGGATAGCCAAATCCGGTGGTGGCATCTGCAGGAGCGGCTAAGTGCTCTGGGCCAAATGGGTCTCCTCGTAGACAGGGAATGGTGTCAGCGTAAACAAACTCGGTGAAGATTACAGGCAATCCAGCATCGCGAAATGCTTGAACGAGTGCCTGGATATTGGGCGTGATGTCACGAGCCTTAGGAATTTCCAGCGACGCTCCTTCGTCCACAAATCCATGCTGCATGTCAATGACTAGCAACGCAGTCGTACCTGCCTGCACTCGATGGGATTCATCAATGCGTTTCAGCTTGGCCTGAATTAATTCGTCAACATTCATTATGGTTTCACGGCCTCGTAATTGACTTGGGCTGACCCTTGAATCCAGTCGAGCTTTTGCAGGAACTGGTCCATTTTGTGCACGGTGTCCAAGAAGTTTTCTTTTTTGGCGTAGTTAAAAAAACCATGAGGCTGGCCGTCGTAAAAGTGATGCTCACAATCGGCATCTACGCCGTCCATCAGTGATTGATACCGCTTGGCTGTTGAGACAGGAATGAGCTTGTCTTCAGTACCAAGGAAAACGATCGTTGGCGGTGCACCTTTGCGAATATTATCAATCGGTGAAATCTCTTCGTAGTATTCTTTAACACGATCGTAACCATACCCATTCGGCCCATTATCGTAGACGGGATTAAAGAGTAGCAGTGCGTTTGGTTTACTACTGATGCGAAGGTCTTCCCCTTTTTCCTCTAAGCCCAGCACATTGCCGGTCGCTGCAGCAACGTGCCCACCGGCGGATCCGCCGCCAGCAGCCAGACGATTTGCATCGATGCCAAGCTTTTCGGCATTTGCACGTAACCAGCGTACGGCTGATTTGCCATCCTTTACACATTCCCGAGGCGTTGTTCCCTGCCGAGACTTCACTCGGTAATCCGCCACCACCGAAATCATACCGCGGCTAATTAAATGGCGGCTATGAGGAACGAATTGGGAAGGGGTTCCACCATTCCAACCACCCCCAAAGAAGAAGACTGCCGCTGGTCGTGAATCAGAAGGTTGGTGGCCTTCGGGTGAGAACACGTACAGATAGAGTTCGGTGTCGCCAACCGTCTTATATTTATACGCCTTCGCACCTTTGTATTGCTCAGGTGGCTGAGCCAATAAGAAGGAAGGTGTTGTAGCCAGCAGGAGGAAGAGAAACAGAACGAAGGGATTGCGCATGATGGAATAGGGAGGGTAGAGAGAAAGTGGAGCGGGTAAAAACGCTTAGCCAAGTCCGGCGATCGGCTCGGCTCCGGTAATGACCTTTAAGGCTTCAGGCGGCACGTCGACGCGTAGCCGAAGTTGCGGGATGTCTAACAGCGTATCAAGACAGGTTGCAATGAGATTAGGAGTCCGAACCGGCGTGGTGGCTGGAGTGCCGCCGTCTTTTGCCGATTGGCCGATGATGTGGCCACGAGGAATTCCGGTCCCATAAAGTAGCAGTGGCGTCAGACCACCCCAGTGGTCGCGACCGGCCCGAGCATTAATCGACGGCGTTCGGCCCATTTCACCGGTGGCAACTAGCAGGATATCGTCCTGTAGACCCCTTGCTTCGACGTCTTCAATAAATGCAGCCACTGCGTGGTCGAAGGGATTACCGACATAATCCATTCCACGAACCATACCAAGATTGTTTTGGTCGGCATGCATATCCCAGACAAATGAAGTGGTGATCGTGATGAATCCGCAACCACGTTCTGCCAATCGACGTGCCAGCAACAAGAGCTTACCTAGCGAATTCGAATTTGCCTTGTAATGATTCTTGTTGTTTTTATCTTTCCACTCATCGAAACGCGTTAGGTGGCCGGTATCGTAACGATCAATGGTCTTTTGATCTTCATGAGAAAGATCAAAGGCATCCGAAACTCCGCCCATGACGACATCGAAAGCCTGCGATTGGAATTTGTCGAGACCTTCGAGCGACCCATCGGAATCCACCTGACGTTTAATCTTGTCCAGATTTTTTAGTAGTGCCTTTCGATCGTCTAACCGCAGGCGGTCAATGTGTAGCTTCAGATCTTCTTGGAAATTTCCGCCTGTACCAGGAACGAATGGTTCAAACCCTTTACTAAACGGTCCGGCATCCGCGAAGCGGCCGAAGGTATCAAATGGTCCGGGCTCGTCTTCGACAACGGCATTAGGGAAGGCAGCCACATTGAGAGGCATCCCATTTTTTGGATTGTTCGTTCCAATGATCCGTGAAAGGTAGCTGCCAATATTGGCTCCAAACGTGTCAGCCGAGACGATCGGTTGGATTTTATGGGCACTGGATCCAGTTTGGTACGATCGCACAACCGTAAATTTGTCAGCATGCTTGGCGAGTTTAGTCATGGTCCCGCCGAATTCAGTCCCAGCAACGCTCGTCGACGTTGCTCCGGTCATGCTTCGAATACTCCCCGGCGCACTCATTTTTGGATCAAAGGTTTCAAACTGACTGGGGCCGCCGTGTTGAAACAGGAAAATAACGGTCTTGCCAGAGAAGAGTTTCCAGGGATCCTTCTCGCCGGACGCAGCCATGAGCTGTGACAGCCCAAGACCGGAAAGCCCGCAGGCTCCAACCTGCAGGAAGGATCTTCTCGAAAGTCCGTCATTAAAGGAAAGCATGTTTATTCCCCGCTGTTTTGTCCAAGACTACATTATTTATAGTCGGACGGTTTCAGCCCTTTTCTGAATCCACCGAAGCCAAACTTGGTGGGTTTATAGTCACCGACAATGCTTACATCCAAATCCTCTGTAATGGTATCTTCCATTCCGAGGCACCAAAACATCGAATTGACCAGCATGCGGCGAGTTCCCTCGGAAACCAAATCCGTCGCGGCGCCCATGGTCGTGTTAAACACGGTAGAGGTCTTTCCGCTGGTCCCTTTGTAGCTCTTCACCCAGGCGACAGGCATCATTGGTTCATTCTTCTTACCTTCAACAGGCTTTGCATCCGGTGTCATCCCATCTAGTACTGCACCTAGCAGGATCGGATCGGAATCTCCTTCGAGCTTCGTAACGCCATAAACGTCAGTGTCGCCCCAGATGTTTTTACAGCCTCGCAAAATAGGATGGCCTTCTTTACCCTTAACAGGCACTCCACCAGTGCTTTCACGTCCGTGATGTCCATGGTGATTAATCCAGGTTTCACCCAGCACCTGACGTCCCCATCCCTTTTTGTATTCACCGTTGTGGTTGAAGGAGTATTCATGGTATTTGCGGTCACCAGGAATATTGAAGGCATGAGTCGAAGTACGCATACCAATAATGGGTTTGCCGGAATTGGTATAGTCGGCAATGTACTTCATTTGGTCATCTGGCAGATTACGGAAGCGTAAGAGAAAGACAGCTAGGTCTGCGTCTTCCAGAGCTTCCAATCCAGGGATATTGGTTTGATGACTGGGTGTAATCGCTCCGGTAGCCGGGTCGATCGCAAACAGCACGGTGCATTTGAATCCATGATGCTCCGCCATAATCTTAGCCAGCAATGGCAATGCTTCTTCACTACGGTATTCATCGTCGCCACTGACGAAGACGATATGTTTTCCTTTGCCTGGGCCATCTTTTCCTTCGAAGGTGATCCATTGATCATCGGCGTTGGCAGATACGGCGGCAGTGAAAACCAAAAACAGGCCTAACAAAGAAGCGATACGCATGGTGAATTTATCCCAGTACTGAAATTAAAAATCAAATGCAAAACGGGAGTATCTGACAGAGCAGGTGCCCGAAGGTAATACCATATCATTCTGACTAAGAGGCCGTGTCTTTACCACTAGTTTTGGCAATAGAATTCTGCGGGAGCTGTTTTATTCCGCTTATTGCGCATTCATGCCGCCGCGAATTGCTCCGGCTTCCACGGCACCGTAATTAGCACGAAACATTTCGTCCAGCGCACGACTGTTGGGCACGGCCAACCAGACGCGCAACAAGTGCCTTCGACGTGCCAGTTCTTCGTAGTCAGTAAATTCAGTGCGTCGATGGTAGGTGATCCAGTTGTTTAGCAGCACGATATCGCCGGGCTCTTGGCGGAATTCAATATGCATTTGAGGGCGAGCCGCGACTTCATCGACAAAATCTAAGGCTTCAAGCTGCAACGAGGTAAGAGGCGGCACGTCATTGTCCTGATAGGCTCGGTCGATAAGTACTCGCAGGTAAGCCGATGCAAACACATCCTGATGGAAGGAGAAGATTGGTTGCTGGCAGTAAGGAAGCTCGTTACCGGTGTCCACATTGTGGCGTTTGTAGTAATAGGGCGTTAAGAGTTCCTGCAGTAGATCCGGCCGCTCTGCCAGGATTTGGTTGTAGACCGAGACGCTACTGACCAATTGATTCACACCTCCAGACTTAGCCTGTTGCAGGCACATAAAGCCAATGACATCACAGCGATCGGTATGGAAGCTAAGGCGTTTACGAGTATTCGGGCCTCGGGCCTGCGGTTGCCCGACTCGAAACCCCTCGTCCCTTACATGGAAGATGCGTTCACCTTTGGCACTTTGCGAAACGGCTGTTCCAAGGTACGTTGTCAGCCCCCAGAAGATACGTTCAATCTGCGTTTCCGAAAAACGCTCGGCAGGAAAGCCCTGGATGAGTGTCGCTCCGGAACCGAATTCCAATTGGTGCTGAATTTTCACCAACATCGGGCCCAAGGTGGGTAGCTTGAAATTTTCAGAGTTGATCTCAGTAAGCTCGAGCTCAAGTGTGTCAGCGAGCGCAGCATCAAGCTCATCGATGGCTTGTGGGACCAGTGTCAGAGTCCAGTCGTCACGCTCTAATAGTTCGTCGCCAATCCAGGCGGCCGGTCCGGTAACAGGTTTTGGCATGGGCAAAGATTGGCCTATTTACCAATACAGTACAACGCCTGCATGGTTCGTACGAGAATCTGTCCATCTGCAAATACTGGAGTTGAGACCGTGAATTCTTCGGCCAGTGTATTTTTGGATACGATCTCGCCATCATCCGCCTTGACCACGAAAGTCACTCCGTCTTCACGGGTTAGGTAGACGTGATTGCCGGCAAGAATCGGTGAGGCCGAAAAGCCCATCCGAGCTTTTTCCAGTTCTGTTTGCCAGATTTGTTTCCCGGTCTTCACGTCGATTTTTGTAACGAGGCCTTTATCTGTTATGCAGATCGCCGTTCCGTTACTAGCGATCGGAGTAGGCACGTCTGCACAAATGCCGTCCACCGTCCAGGCAACCGAGGGTTTGGCAGCTCCCAGATTGATGGCAGTCAACGTTCGCCCACGAGCGTAAGGAGCGAGTAAAATCCCGTCACTTAAAACAGGCGAGGCGATACTGCGCCAGTATTTTTCTCCGTTTGGGTTGAGAGTTCCGACTCGCCAGAGTTCTTTCCCGTTGGACGCATCATGGCCAGTAACGTAATCCGCTCCCAGTACTAACAGTGATTCGTTGCCGTCATCATTGACGACGATCGGTGTTGAGTAGCTTTGTGCAGCCTCCAGAGGTGCGTCCAGATTTCGATCCGACTTCCAGATTTGTTTCCCGGTCTTTTTATCGATACCGAGAAGGAAGCTGGGGCCGGTTTGCATCACAGCGATCACAACCGAATCTCTGGTCAGTACTGGAGAAGTACCGAGGTCCCACCATAAAGTGTCTTCGCCATGCTCTTTCTGCAGGTTGGTGAGCCAGTTCAATTTACCGTCGAAATTCAGGCAGGCCAGGTCGCCACTTTTGTAGTAAACGAAAATTGATTCACCGTCTGTGATTGGCGAAGGGTTACTGCCGCTGGCTTTGCGATGTTTGCCGTCGCGGGAAGAACCGATTTGAGTACGCCACTTTTCTTTTCCGGATCGGTCCAGACAAATGACAAGATTGAACCCCCCATCGTTTGCGGTAATCAGGATGTTGTCTTCCCAAATAGCGGGTGTCGAGGAGCCCACACCAGGAAGCTCCAGTTTCCAAGAGATGTTTTGATCAACATTCCATGTCGTGGGAAAGTCTCCTTTGGGGGCCACGCCGTTAAATCCGGGGCCACGCCAATTGGGCCAGTTTTCAGCCTGACTGACTCCGGCCAACATGGTAATCAATAGCATTGCGACCAATGTACGTTTCATGGTTTCTCTCTTTGAATTCGCGATTAGTGAGGTGGCAGGGCCTAATGAGCTCGTTGTAAATTCCAAATATTGGCTCGGTCAGCTCTCAGTTTTACTTGATTCTTTAATATACTGAAAACTATGCTCTGGGTGAACGAAGCAGTCTTGCCACTAGGAAGTTGTTTGCCCGGCACCTATATTTGTACCCCTAAGACCCCCTTTTCTAAATTGAAGCTGTCGAGGAATTGTCTAGATGTTTAAAACCACTTGGCTTTCACTTTTGTTAGCAATATTTGTACTTGGCTGTTCCAGCGAAGAGAGCTCGGTCATTCAGGATGACAACAATAACTCGGTGACAGGCGAAGACCAGGTTAATGACGATCAGAATACTGACTCGGCAGACGGGAAGATCGGCTATTCTGCGATGTCGCTGAAGAATCCGTTCTTTGTCATTATTTCCGACAGCCTGACGGAAGCAGGGGCCGCCCATGGATTCTCCGTGGTGACAACAGATGCTGATTCGGACGTAAACAAACAAGCCAATCAAATTGAAGACTTTATTAGTCAAGGTGTCGACGCCATCGTCATTAACCCAACCGATAAAGAGGCAATCGGACCGGCAATCAAAAAGGCCAATGAAGCAGGCATTCCAGTTTTTACCTGTGACTTACAGTGTGTCGCCGAAGGTATTGAAATTGCGGGTCACATCGGCACAGACAACTTTCAGGGTGGCGAACTAGCCGGAAATGCCATGGTCGAAGTACTTGGTGATGAAGGTGGTGAGGTATTAATTCTCGATTTCAAACAGGCCAATTCCTGTGTATTGAGAGTCGATGGTTTTAAGAAGGTTATCGATGCCCATAACGAATCGACTGAGACAGGAAAAATTACAGTCGTTTCCGAAATCAATGGTGGTGGTGATCAGGACATCGGCTACAAGGCTGCTGCAGATAGCTTAAAAGCGCATCCTAATATCCGTGGTATTTTTGCTATCAATGACCCATCGGCTTTGGGAGCTTGGCAAGCAGTGAAAGAAGCAGATCGATTGGATGTCATTCAGATTGTTGGATTCGATGGTGAACTGGCCGGTAAACAGGCCATTCTCGATGGAAAGATCTATGCCGATCCAATTCAGTTTCCAAAGCAAATGGGCCAAGGGATCGTGGAAAAGCTGATTGCGTATCAGGCCGGCGAATCATACGAAAAGACTACACTCATCCCGACTGCACTCTATAAGAAGGAAGATGCGGAAAAGGATCCTGAGTTACAAGCTGCTGAATAAATAGAACCTATGGCGGAAGATTCGAGTCTGGATAATTTGGACGGTCCGAACCGCCCTCAGCCGCTGTTGGAAATGTCTAACGTTTCCAAGTCGTTTCCGGGTGTCCGCGCCCTGGCCGACGTCAGTCTGACACTCTACCCAGGTGAAGTACTAGCGCTGCTTGGTGAAAATGGCGCCGGGAAAAGCACACTGATTAAAACCCTTGGTGGCGTGCATACTCCCGATGCTGGCACAATCAGTATCGAAGGTCAGCCTATTCAAATCGATTCACCCACGGCCTCGCAACAGGCGGGTGTTGGGATTATCTATCAGGAATTCAATCTGATCCCTGGGCTCACGGCTCGTGAGAATATCTTCCTTGGTCAGGAGGCCTCGGCATTTAGTTGGATTGGCAAGAAGCAGGAGCATGAGCAAGCAGAAGAATTATTCAGCCGTATTGGTGTGCCGGTAAATCCAGATGCTTTGTGTAGGGATTTAACGATAGCTCAACAACAGGTGGTGGAGATCGCCAAAGCACTAGCACTGAAAGCTCGAATTGTGGTGATGGACGAGCCAAGTGCAGCGTTGACTCCCCGAGAAGTTGAAGGCTTATATCAAATTGTCGACGAGCTTAGACGGCAGGGTATCGGGATCATTTATATCAGTCATCGACTCGATGAAATTGATCGCTTGGCCGATCGAATTATGGTGCTCCGAGATGGGCAGGATATCGGTACTCGTGATGCAAATTCTTTGACCCGTGACGAAGTCATCGAATTGATGGTCGGCCGTAGCCTGGACAATGAATTTCCCGATGAAACACGGCCTGTTGGGGAGGTTCGTCTCGAAGTAACAAATCTGAGCCGCGGGAAAGCCGTTCAGGATGTTTCGTTCAAGGTGCACGGTGGTGAAATACTGGGTGTGGCTGGATTGGTCGGGGCAGGTCGGACCGAAGCAGTTCGTTTGCTCTTTGGCGCGGACAGGCCCGATTCGGGGTCAGTCTTTCTTGATGGAGAGCAGCTCCAAATTTGGACACCACGCCAGGCGATTGCTAAAGGAATCTGCTTGTTAACCGAAGACCGTAAAGGTCAAGGATTGATACTGGGCCAAACCGTGCAAGAGAATTTTGGGCTGCCCAACTTGAGGGATTTTGTTTCCGGGGGTTTGATTCGTAAGAGTACGGAAACGGCAGCCTTTGATCGATATATAGAACAGATGCAGATTAAAGTCACTGGCGGAGGCCAGGTAGCCGAAACCCTGTCTGGTGGCAATCAACAAAAAGTGGTGCTGGCCAAGTGGCTGCAGAGAAATGCCGAAGTCATTATCTTTGATGAACCAACCCGCGGAATTGATGTTGGTGCAAAATACGAAATCTATCTACTTATGAATGAACTTGCTCGTCAGGGCAAAGCAATAATAATGATCAGCTCCGAGCTGCCCGAAGTACTGGGCATGAGCGATAGAATACTGGTGATGCACGAAGGGAAAGTCGCAGGCTGTCTTGTGAACGACGAAGTATCACAGGAAGATGTAATGAAACTGGCCACAGGAACGAAAGACACAGTATCGGTTTAATGAAGAAGCAAAAGTATATCCGCGTCTTTCTGGTCGACTACGGGATGGTCTTTGTCCTGATGGCGTTGTGCATTTTGATCAGTGTGCTGACCATTAGTGATATGCACCCGGAAGACCCGGCAGCGGCTAGAAGTTTGGCCCGTAGTCTTGTGAAGGAAGTCGGGAGCGACATCAATGTACTTGTGGTCGCCAGAAAAACCTCAGCCGACGAGGCTTACGCAACCGCATTGCAGGACGAGTTAGAGGCTGGCGGAGCACATGTAGTTGCCGTCGAGCTCGGTACTCCCGCGACGTTGCGCACCCGACTGGAATTGCTAGGTCAACAAGACGAACGAGTTGACTTTGTCGCGACTCATGACTTTTCGTCGAAATGGCGAGTGCTTAGTTCTGAGTCCCGTCAGGAGATGGCGTCTCTTTATCCAGCCTTGAGCAAATTGAAAATTGCCAAGCCCCCGAGTTACCGTTGGCCGACATTTTTAACAGCGAATAATCTCATCGGTATTCTGAATCAGAATGCCCCCATCGCGATTATGGCCATTGGGATGACCTTGGTGATTATTACAGCCGGGATTGATCTGTCGGTGGGCAGTTTAATGGCGTTGGCCGCGGTGGTCACGGCGAAGTCGCTTGAAAGCTATCTGGGTGGAGAAGAGGCAAGTGGCCTCAGTGTGGCGTTTGCCTTCTTGATAGCCATGGGGGTTTGCGCTTTGGCCGGGGTATTTGCCGGTGTGATTGTGACGGCGTTTAAAGTGCCACCGTTTGTGGTGACGTTGGGACTGATGATGGTAGCTCGCGGTATGTCTTATATTCTCGCCGGAGGTGCTGACGCCGTGAAGATCGAAGCCGAGTCGATAGGGACATTGTATTCGTCCTCGGTATTAGGTATTCCGAGCCAGATTGTGTTGATGGTCGTGCTATTCATCGTGGCCCATATTGTGATGAATCACACGGCCTTCGGCAGGTATGTTTACGCGGTTGGAGGGAATGAGACTGCAGCGCGTCTATCCGGAGTTCCAGTAGTCGCTGTGCTTATCGCCGTTTATGCCATTTGTGGTTTGGCCGCGGGACTTGCAGGCGTACTAGATGCCTCTCATTTCGGTACAGGCCGGCCAAAAGCGGGTGAATTCTATGAATTGCAGGTGATTGCAGCTGTTGTAGTGGGGGGCACGAGCCTAATGGGGGGAGAAGGTAAAATCTTCGGTACCTTTATAGGAGCGTTGATTTTAGGTGTCATCCAAAACGGACTGAATATGGCTGGAGTTGACTCTTACAGTCAAATGGTGATCTACGGAGCCCTCATTTTAGTGGCCGTTTTGATCGATCAATTGAAGAAAAAAGTGGTTAAACCAGCGTCAAGTTAGCCAAAACAGGGGATATCGATAGTTTTTGGCAAATCTGTCAGATATTCTAATTACGGCAGGTTGACGCTTTAGGTCTGTGATATTAGCCTATTGTTTTTAACCCATATTTGAAGGGTTGAGGGGGAAGATATTCCACCTGAATTCGTGGGTTGAACTGAAATCGAGAATATTCGTAAAAGTTGACTTGTGGCCTGATCCGCCACGCAAAAAGTCACGTCTAGACGTTAGAAATGTAGGAGATAATTCCGTGAACAAATTAGCTAAACTAGCTATGTGGAGCCTAGGTGCTCTGCTCATTATGGCCACGCCAGCGTTGGCCCAAGACGGTGGAACATCCATCGCTTTTTCAGGCGCTTTTGGTGCTGGTCTTGTAACACTCGGTGCCGCTGCTGGTATCGGTAAGCTTGCTTCCGCTGCTTTTGAAAGCATGGCTCGCCAACCAGAAAAAGCCAAAGATATCCAGATTGCGATGATTATTGCTGCTGCTTTGATCGAAGGTTTCACCTTCTTCGCACTCGTTGTTTGCCAAGGTCAAAATCCTTGGGGAGCATAAGCGGATAGCTTAGACTCGAACAAAAAACAGCCTGTG
>CALKCC010000022.1 GCA_938082855.1 uncultured Pirellulaceae bacterium
CCATCGCTTACGATTCTAGGAGGAGTTTTCTAACCGTGTATCATACCCGAATCTCGTGTCCTGAGCATTTACTATCGTTCGCGTTACTGCGTCAAGCGGAGCATCGTCACCGGTACGATTTTAAGATTTAGTCTGTCTGCCATTGATTCAGGAACGAAAATCGTCATTCCATCGTGGAGATTTGGAGCATCACTGAAGTAAACACTTCGCCAACGTGTGCTGTCAATCAAAGCGTCTTTAAAACCTGGGTGCGATAACAATTCGCCGTTTTTGAATGCAAGAATCGTTTCCTTCGAGTTGTATTTATCCAATATTGCCTCTGCGTCTTTAAGGTCGACGTTACCTTTTGGCATAAATTCGAGGAAGTCTACAAGCACGGGTATGCTATTTGCTTCGAGTCGTGCGTCTGCAAAGACACGTTTACTAAAAGGGGCGTCCGGTCGATAGCCATGGTAAATAACAAGTCCAGCAAACCCTGTCCCATTATAAGACGCAAAAACAGTTGCTTCTTCTTCAATCGCAGCAATGAACTTAGCCGCGTCGTGGTGATACCAGGGGTGCTCCCCAAGCCCAGCTCGACGATTTAGTGAGTACGAACCATCCAGTTCAGCCTTTTGAAGTACATCGATCGTCAAAGAAACTGTGCTAAACCCAAGAAATAGAAAGACGATGCCGGCAACAAAACCCGTTACTTGGAACGGTTCACTATCTCTTGCCAACACTCTGCCTCTGTAGCGTGCGAATATCTTCTCCAAACAATCAAACCCTACGTATCCCCATACAATTGCGTACAGCGATGCATTGCGATTCATATTCCAAGCCAGATATCCGAATCCCAGTAAAAGCAACGACTTATAAAGCCAGCTATCGTCTTTGAAACGCAGACTGGTGACGGCAAGTACGATGACTACCGGCAATGCCGTGAAGAGCAGTAATCGCGGTGTCGGAGTGAAAAACACTGCATCAAACCCATAACGATCGATGAATGAAGACATACCGATGGTTTCACCGGCCAGGCGTTGAAAGAATTCTCGATGCTCGCCCCCTACCTTTCCTAGTAATTCAAGTGGAAAAATGGCACCTGCTATTCCATAGGGATTTGCCAGGGTAGCGACAAAACATAAGGCCACAACTCCCCATACCGTCCTTGAATTGATTTCCTTGCTTTCTCGCCATTGCCACCATTGGCACTGGAGAGCATAGGCGCCTAGGACAGCCAACTGTAAAACAAACAATCCTTGGCTGTTAACCCACAGTACCTGAATTGGAATGAGGCACCATATCCACCTCGTCTTTCCTTTTGAGTGCAAATAAAGTATCGCCAGCACCAACGATAATAAGAGATGACTAATCATTTCTGGGCGGACATGAAATCGCCCGCAGTAGATGGAAATAAAGGGCGCCCAAACACTCGCCATAACCCAACCTGGGACTTTATGGCGATGTATTAACATCAGGACGGCAAATACAGCGCTACCTATACCCGACTTAACCAGTATCAAACCGGGAGTCCCAAACAAATCATAAATCCACGATACGCCAACCTGGAATAACCAATGCAAATCGATCCAGGGAGTATCAGGATTGGTAAAGGTAAACTGATTGACGTCTGGAACGGCACCCGTTTCGCGAATCAACTCTCCGGCCTTCAGGTGCCACCAGATATCGCCATTGACCATCCAATAGCATCCACTAAGAAACACCCCAATTATCGACACCACAAAAAATGCCCACCAGCGCACGGCATTGGCTTTACTTATGCCGGCATCCAAATCGGATTCTGTCATCATGGCGTCTTGATTCATGACCGATTCTTCAATTCACCGATTTTTTGGAGCTTCTCGTTACTAAGGTAACAATATCGGTTAATCCAACCGAAACGATTTGCAGCATGAAATGCATGTTCGAACCTATCAGCAAAATCATCAACAGGACCGTAACCGTGTATCAACGCTGCGATCGGAGTCTCTTTGGCGTCTTGCTGTGCCGTGTTGAATTTACGAGTTTGGGCTAGTTTTGTGTTGAGATGTGGATCATCAGGTCCTGGATAACGGACATCATCGATGTCCGCGGGATTGGCGTCGTCTGAGATCTCTAACAGATTAAACACCGCATCGATCCACTGCTTCTGTGGTATCTTAGGCGAGCTCGATGATAATTGATCGAGATAGAATCTGGCGATCATCGCCCAATGCATCGTGTACATTTTGACCGGTATATGATCGGAGTATGCGCCCACTTCACCATAATCCAATCCACTCAAATGATTGAAGGGTGGCGGAAAAGCGTGTGGAACTAGCTTCCGGGATTCAAAGCCTGCCGCATTGACTCCTTCTCTCAATCTACGAATATATGACGTTACCAATGCCTTCTTCATCTGTAACCATGCCTGCACCGCCTCTAACCAACCGTTGGAAGCCAACACTTCGCAAGCCCCTTCAAGACTTGACATCTTGACTAGCTCCGCCGAACTCACGTTTCCGTGCAACCAAGTGTAAACCTCATTGATCGACTGCCGAATGGAATCAAAATCGTACTGCCCATCCAGTGCTTCATGAGTTGCGACTGCGCAATTAAAGTCCAAAAAGACGCTATCCAATTTGTACGGTGGATATTCGGGCCAATCGATTCTGATTCCGTCTAGCGATGGGTATTGCTGGAACAAGTCAATCATCAAGGCTAACTGGTACTGAAAAATATCTTCACTTGCCAAAGATGCATTTAGCGCGACACGGTTCTCGACCATCTGTCCATTTGGAAGTCGCGGGATATCTTTTTCCGCGACACCACTAAACTGGACGCGGTAGCCAGGGGGAATGGCTGCCTGTATTTGAAAATACGCATCCATCCCTCGATGCTTAATCTCCTTTAGAACAGAGGAAACAACATTCTTATCAGAATTGGTAAGGTCTGTGGCAGGAGGAGGAGAATAGCACGTATTACCGTATAGAGAGACGTTGGCGCAAAAGGACGGCGCTGTCTTCACGAAGAGCTCATGCTTTCCCCATAAATTGCGATCTAAGAGGCGTACAGCTCCTGCGCCAGCATCAATAGGTGGTTCGCGTTGGCCTTGCTCGGACGTCGTAGGTTCCATGACATACGGTGAGGTCGTGATTGCCGTTGCACCTGCTAGGTTTTGACAATTATCCAAAACCGCATCGACACCTTCGTATTGAAAATATTCCGGTAATACCGTTATTCCAAGCAGATGATTTTGATTCTCAGACATTAAACGCTAACTTATTCAAAAAAGACACGTAAATATACGCCTTTCATTAAAGACGTGATACGTTTTATAGTCAGTTGGTCGTCACCACCGATATCGCACCATGCCAACCCGACATTAACCTTACATTGGTAGATTCCAAGTCTACTCTTCGTCAGGAAGGGCCAGTTATGAAACCGAATCGTCGATCTTACGTAAATTCTTTATGTAAAACAAAATTGCGTATTGAATCTCTCGAGCAGCGCCGCTTGCTTGCCGCTGATCTATTGGTTTTCCAAAATCCCGTGGATCCCTTGGACGTAAATCTTGATCAGTATGTTTCTCCAGTCGATGCATTAGCAATTATCAATCAGCTTAATTCGACTCAAACGCAACAGCAAACCGTCGGTGCCCTGCTCGATTCATCAGGTGACCATATTCTTGCTCCTAATGATGCCTTGAGCATTATTAATGGTCTTAATAACAGCACATCCAACCCGACCCAACTCGAGGGCCTATATACAGCTCGTGATTATTTCGTTGAGCAATTCGAGGCGTTACCAACGGAGGCAAGAGTCGTCGTCGATCAGTTCACAGAGATCGTAAATAACCATGAGTCCACAACCGACGCAATTTACGATTCACTACGCAACTTTTCACAATACTCGATTGCAAATGCAAATGAACTTGATGCATTTTATGAACAAATACATTCTGCGACCCTCTTAAACGATGACAATCTTCAACGGGAGGTTCACGCAATTGGCGATGAAATACACGATGTGTCAGTCGCCTCCTTTGGAAATAGCCCGACGACAGATTCGAGTGACGCGGAACCTCCTTACGAGTTTGACCCTGCCGATTATGAAGATCCGGCTGCGGCTCTTCCCGACCTATTCGACGAACTTGATGAAGGTATCGACGACATCGAGCTTCCAACCTATGGCGATGTGATTGATAATTACGACGAAATTTATCAAACCTACGAAGAATCCGAGTATGAAATCGACGAATACGTCGACGAAATGATCAATGTCAACGACTACGAGGACTTCGTTCTAAATGGTGGCAACCTCAGTGATCTATTCCAGGATATTGAAGAGGGCGCAGAGGAAGGTATCACAACCATCGAGGACGTCGTAGCGCCCTATGGACCAGATATCCAACTGGGGGATTTAATCAACGATGCATTCAATAGTGCGTACGTTGGTGAATTAATTTACAACGATATCAGCGCTATCGGAGGCGAAACGACTGGCTCTGTCATCGTCCTCAATCAAGGTGGAATCGTTGAGGTTGACTTTGGGAATGCGGATTATCTTCACGATCGTGCCAGTGAACTCAATAACCAGACGGTAGTTATCGAGGGTCACTTAGAGATGGTTGAAGGAATTGAAATCCCAAATCGCACCATTGTCCAGGCACGCACAATTTTCGGTACACCTGAACTCGAATCGCTTCAATCAGCATTGGAAACGATCGATCCATCGAGTTCCCTTGCAATTGCTGAGACTCTAGAAGAGAACGGGTTAACCTAACTCTCAACTACCTGTTTGGATTGGACGACTCACCTTCATGAAACGTATTGGTATACTCACCGCCGGCGGGGATACGCCAGCATTAAATGCGACGATCCTAGGCGCTGTTCAGGCTGCAAACGCTGCAGGAATTGAGATGCTGGGTTTACTCAATGGGTTCGCTTCCTTTTTTGAACCTAACGCTCCTCATGTCCCCTTAAACCCGCTTTTCCAAGCCATCCCCGAATTGGACGCGACCCGCGGTGGAACTATTTTAGGATCTTCACGCACCTACGTGGACTCAAGTGATCTTGATCTACTAAAACAAATTGCTAATCGAATTGCACGGCTTCAGCTTGATGGTCTAATCTGTATCGGTGGTGACGGCACAATGAACGGCCTTCAACCGCTATGCGATATCATCCCCACTGTCTTGGCACCGAAAACAATCGACAACGACCTCGGCCTAAACTATGCAGGCGAGGCCGACACATGGGAACTTGAAGAGCAAGGCGGAAATGCAACCTATATCAGGTGCGCGCACCCGACAGGCAAAGATGCTGATTACTCAATTGACAAGATGATAAATTACGCGACACCTGGTTACGCAACCGCCGTTTACGAGGCCGCTGAAGGAGTACGACGCGTTCGAACTACTGCTGAAAGTCACCGCCGAATTGCCATCATCGAGGTTATGGGCCGTCATTCCGGATACATCGCCCTTGGTGCAAGTTATGGGCAACCCGACATTATTCTTATCCCAGAAAGTCCATTCAACATTGATGAATTGACTGAAAAAGTCCGGACCATTTACGACCATCAACAACATGTGGTCATCGTCTGCGGCGAAGGGATCATTGATGATGCGGGATTGGAATACGGTGCAGCAAGTGGCAGTACGGATCCATCGGGAAACGTTTTGTTATCAGGTGCAGCATCGAAGCTCGCGTCTAGCCTACACCAACGTCTGGGAGATGACTATTTCACCTCGACAGGATATTTTAGTTCAGGAAAAGCTGCGTTTTTCACTCGGAAGGTTGGGCATACTCAGCGCGGTGGGCGGCCACTCGCGTTCGATCGTTTCTATGCTAGTCAACTCGGTGGAAACGCTGTGAGAATGCTTCTTAACGGCGCCAACAATGAAGTCTCAACGTTACAGTGGTCGCCTTCTGATGGCTTTTCCGTTGGATCCCATCCGGCAGCCCTATTCCGCGACAAATATGGGGAAATACACGCTCGCACTGTACACGAGAGTTTCTATGACCACGGACTCTATCAACTCACTCCTACCGGGCGCGAGTACTTACTTCCTATTTTCACCAACGCCATAGGATCTGATGATACGGAATATATCCGTCAATCACTTTTCGACTCCGGAAATCTGTATCATAGTTATAAGAGTGTAAACATACAAATCTCCAAGCGAGTAAGGTATCTGACCTAATGCATAATCTACCTAGTAGAAGACAGTTTCTCACACAATCCTTAGCAGCTGGCGCCGTGCTTACGACACCCGCGTTTAGTCGCGCGGCAACAGCAGACTCATTTAAGCTTCGGTACATGCTCGCTTCCTCCATGTACGGAAAGATAGATGTACTGGAATGTGTAAAACAAGTTTCCGAAATAGGTGCAACCACAATTGACCTCTGGCCTCCGAGTCACGGCGACCAACGCCTGCAAATCGACAAAATTGGTCATGATACATTCCTCCAGGCCTTAGCGGATGCCAAGGTTTCTTTTGAAATGTCAACAC
>CALKCC010000023.1 GCA_938082855.1 uncultured Pirellulaceae bacterium
GTAAAGAACAAATGACTACGCATGTCGAGCTAATCGATGAGCCGGTCAGCCAGCAGGGGCTTAAGAGTCGCTGGCCTAAACGGGTTTCCTGGCTTGTTGTTTGCCTTACATTTCCGCTGATTTGGGTGGGTGGCCTGGTCACCACAACCGATGCGGGAATGGCCGTGCCAGACTGGCCAACAACCTATGGATACAACATGTTTTTGTATCCTTGGTATACCTGGATTCTGGGGCCTTGGGACCTGTTTATTGAACACGGTCACCGGCTTTTAGGATCTGTGGTTGGGATGGTATCGATCGCATTGGTGATCGTGGTTTTGAAAAAAGACCAACGACTATGGATGCGAAAACTGGTAGTGATTGCACTGTTAGCAGTGATTGCTCAGGGAATCCTGGGCGGTGTGCGAGTTCGTGAAAACGAAGTCCTGATAGCAATGGTGCATGGCTGTACTGGTCCTGTTTTTTTTGCATTGTCCGTGGTGATTGCCAATGCCTTTACGGTGTTTTGGAATGATCCGCTGAAGCACTGCAAAGCAGAATCGGAAGAATTACAGGCACTACTAGTAAAGCCGTTGCGGCTCGTTACGACGACGACCGTGCTGGTGTACTTCCAATTGGTATTGGGAGCGTCGATTCGTCACATTCCCGTGACGGCATCCACGCAAACCTTTTCCATGCTGGTGATTTTTCACCTGATTATGGCCTTGGCAGTAACCGGACACGTGATTGCAGTTGCGATTAGCCTGAGAAAACGGAAAGGACTGAGTCCGGCGATTTATCGACCTGCAAAATGGTTGATGATCGGAGTTCTACTTCAAGTGGGACTGGGAATCGGTACTTGGATTTTGAAATACGGATGGCCGATGGGGCTTGGAGAAAACAAGCTGTTTGCAAACCACCTGGTGGTTACCTACAGCTGGACTCAATCCCATGTCACGACAGCCCATGTCGCGACCGGCTCACTCCTTTTAATATTTGGCGTTGTGTTAACCACTCGGCTTAAGCGACTTAAACATGTCCTTGAGCAGGCTGGGCACGACGTAGCTGATGACGCTGTCACTGATGAATAATCAGTTGATAACTCAAAAGCGATACAAGAATTTTGGTTAACAGGAATCAAGTCAGATGAGCGTAAGTGTTCTGAGATACGACGAGCAGGCCGAGAGCCAGCGTGCGCGTATTGCTGACTATGTGGAGTTAACCAAACCACGAATCTCAGTCATGGTGATGGTAACCGTTGCGATTACAGCCTATGTGGCTCGCTGGGGGCAACCTGATTTCGTCGTGATTGTGCATGCGTTGATTGGGACGTTGCTGACAGCTGGCAGTGCCAGTGCGATGAATCAGTGGTTAGAGCGAGATTTAGACGCTCGGATGCCACGTACTAAAAATCGACCGATCCCAGCAGGGAGAATTGGTGGTCAGCAGGTCAAAATCATCGTAGCCTCCACACTCGTTCTCGGTGCTCTGTATCTGGCGATCATGGTGAACCCGCTCACAGCGGCATTGTCGGTTGCCACCTGGGTGATTTACGTAGCAGCTTACACTCCGATGAAAACCCGCACTCCATTAAATACAGCAGTCGGAGCAGTATCAGGGGCGTTACCGGTCCTGATGGGTTGGGCAGCGGTCGAGGGTAGTTGGGTAGATGCACGTTGGATGGCTTTGTTTCTGCTAGTATTTTTCTGGCAGTTCCCTCACTTTATGGCGATTGCTCACATTTATCGTAAACAATACGGTGAAGCGGGGATGAAGATGTGGACGGTCGTAGATTCGACACAACGCCGTTCAGGGATCGAGGCTGTCATTGGCGCATTAGCCGTTTTACCGGTTAGTCTGGCTACCATTGGCGGTGTGCCGGATAGTCGAATACAGCTTGTGCTGATATTTACCCTGGGGGTCATGCAGTTGGTGTGTGCGATCCGCTATTGCATGAATGCGAACGAAACAACCGCTCGTACGCTTTTGCGTGCCAGCCTTATTTATTTGCCATTGGTATTGTTTACTTTGATGAGTTTACCAACGGCCGGTTAAGACACAATTGTTAAGGATCGGCGTCGTCCGATTCCCAAGATAAAGACCTCACAGTCGAAAAAGTAAAAATGAGCGAACACGAAGATCATCACGACGAACATGGCCATGACGATCATCATGGACATTTGCAGTTGGAGTACGAAGAGGCGTTGCCGATTAATAATGGCAAGGTTTGCCTGTGGCTATTCCTCTCGACCGAAATTATGTTCTTTGCCGGACTGATTGGAACCTACATCGTACTTCGATTTGGTTCACCGGGAGATACCTGGCCACGCCCGCATGATGTTCATGTTAGTGAAATACTCGGGACGATTAATACATTCATCCTGATCCTCTCCAGCTTCACGGTCGTCCTGACATACGAAGCGACGAAGAGAAATAACGCAACGCGAGCGAAAATGTTTCTTGCGTTTACTTTCCTCTGTGGTTGTGCCTTTTTGGGTATCAAACTCGTTGAATACTCGGGGAAATTCGCATATGGTATTCACCCGAATCCGGGTGCCCGCAGTCTGTTATACGAGCAGGCTGATGTCTATTACTTGAAAGATCTGCGAGCTAAGCTGACGTCTTCCGGTGCAATACCGCTTGCAGCCGCGGCGACTGATGCCATGGCCGAGGAAGCGGCGGCTCAGGTTCCTGATGTCACCGATACATCGGGGGCGCAATCTGGCGAATCGAAGCTCATTACTGACTTCCTGCAGAACTCGGTACAGTGGGCTGAATATGTCGTGGGACGAGTGCCTAATACTCATGTCGACCCGACAGCACATGGTTTGAATCACCGAGACGTCCTGATCGCTGTTTCGCAGGAAGTCTACCCGATTGAACGGCGATATGGGAATTTAACGAAGGCGACTCATGTTGCTGAAAAGGCCTTCATTGAAATTCGATTGGCTGAGTTACCTGCCGAGCAGGAAGCAGCCGGTGACGATAAAGATGTTCAGAGTCTACTTGCCTTTGAAAAGAAGATTTTGGAGGCTCGCCAAGCTCACCTAGCCCACCTTACAGCCCATGCCCATGGCGAAGGGGATGAGCACGGACATTCGAGCGGCGTCAACGCTGAGTTGAGGGAAAGTGAAAGTAAGATCATTCTGCCAATGCATATTCCGAGTGGCAATATGTTTTCGGCTACTTATTTTCTGCTGACTGGATTCCATGCATTGCACGTGATTGTCGGGTTGATTTTGTTCGCCTTCCCAATGTTCTGGACATTGGATCGGAGCCGTGCTAATTACATCGAGAATATTGGTCTGTACTGGCACTTTGTCGACCTCGTGTGGATCTTCCTGTTCCCGTTGTTCTACCTGTTCTAGTTGCGTTTTTTCAACTTCCCAACCTGTTAAATAAGCCCACTAATAAATATTGCTGAGTGAAAGTAATACGATGAGCGACCACGACATAAACGCCGAACATCACGATGATCATGAAGACCACGATCATAGTGCCACGTACTGGAAAGTGTTCTTTGGTTTAATGGTATGCACAGCCATTTCAACAGCCATTGGTATGATGATTTCCAATGGAGTGTTCGATGGGAATGAGTTAAGTGGTTGGGGAATCATGATTACGGTTTCCTGCGTGAAGGCTTTTTTGGTCATCACATTCTTTATGCACTTGAAGTGGGAAGTGGGAACCTGGAAATGGGTGCTAACCATTCCAGCCTCGATCATGAGCTTGTTTTTAATCTTAATGCTGGTTCCCGATGTTGGATTAAGAACGCACCACTATACCGACGAACGAAGTGACCGCGCCGCGTATGATGTCGAGAGCCCAATCCCCGCTTCACCAGCAGTGGGCCACCACGAAGAGTCCAGTGATGATCACTCGGACAATGCTGAAGGTCACTAAAAACTAATTCTGCCACGAGCCAACGGATGGCCACGGTATCGGAGTATTCCGTTATGTCGGACCAACGGGCGATTGAATTTCAGGCCTTGTCATTCAGCTATGGTGACCGTCAGGCATTAAACGACGTCTCGTTCGATGTTGGCGTTGGAGAGCTCTTCAGCCTATTGGGGCCTAACGGTAGTGGTAAGACCACCTTATTCCGTTTGCTGTCTACTCTGATAACTCCACAGCAGGGTTCTCTTGCTGTCTTTGGTAAGGATGTAATCAATCAGGCTCATCAAGTGCGTCATGATTTGGGAGTCGTTTTTCAGGCCCCCGGAGTCGACGGAAAACTGTCGGTACGGGAGAATCTGGCGGTGCAAGCAGTACTGTACGGGTTGAGCAAGACAGACACTCGCGTTCGAATCGACGAAGTCTGTGGACAATTGGGAATCACCGATCGACTCAACGATCAAGTTGACGAGCTGTCCGGTGGTCTGCGAAGGCGAGTGGAATTGGCAAAGAGTTTACTTCACCGTCCACGTCTTTTGATTATGGATGAACCCACCACGGGGTTAGACCCATCTGCCCGCAGTGATGTTTGGAATTACATTCGTCAGTTACAGCAGACGACTGGTATGACCGTCTTCATGACGACTCATTTACTGGAGGAGGCGGACCACGCTGATCGGATTGCTATTTTGCACGAAGGCGAGTTGGTAGCTTTGGACAAACCGGAAGCATTGCGGCGGGAATTGGGAGGAGACGTTATTACGATTACTGCCAGTGATCCTGAAGTGTTGCTGAAGAAGCTGGAAGAGGATGACGAATTGTCCCCTCGCCTCATTGATGGAGTGATTCGTATCTCAGGAACGGTCGACAGCCAATTGATTTCCGATTTGCATACTCGCTACCACGACGAAGTGCAGCAGATTTCCGTTGGGAAGCCGAGTCTCGAAGATGTCTTTATCGCTCGGACCGGGCATCAATTCTGGGGGGCTTCTTAAATGGCAGATCAGACCCCTGGAAGTTCATTTGTTCAGGTCACACAAAGTCTCGCCTGGCGTGAATTGGCGAGATTCTTTCGGCAACGAAATCGGGTGGTTGGTGCCATTGGTACGCCTCTGTTTATGTGGCTGCTGTTTGGCTTTGGGCTCGATCAGAGTTTCTCCGTGGGGAATTCACCGGAGACAGAGACTAGTTTTCTAGAATACTATTTCCCAGGATCCTTGGTGCTGATCCTAATGTTCACGGCAATCTACACCACGATTTCTGTGATTGAGGATCGACAGGCGGGTTTTTTGCAAGGCGTCCTCGTGGCTCCTGTTTCTCGTCAGGCTATGGTCGCCGGTAAGGTGCTCGGTGGCAGTATCATCGCGATGATTCAGGGTGTGTTATTCTTACTTGCCGCTTTGTTTTTGGATGTGGACTGGACTGTCATGCAGGTAGTATCTCTGGTTGCGATACTCTTTGTTGCTTCCATGATGATGACCTGTGTAGGATTTTCGTTTGCCTGGAAGATGGAATCAACTCAGGGATTTCATGCCATTATGAATCTTGTGTTGATGCCGATGTGGTTATTGTCCGGAGCGTTCTTTCCTGTTCCTCAGATGGGAACGGGGCAATGGACCCAGGACGTTTTGCATTGGGTTATGAAAGTGAATCCATTGACCCATGTTGTTTCACTTGTACGTCAATTTTTGTATGGTAGTGATCGCTTGGCAGAAGGCTTCTGGGAGCCGTCTTTACGAGTGAGTATAGTAGTAATGTTGGTGGCCACAGCCTTGTTTTATGGTTGGGCAATCAGGGTATGTCAGCGTAGTACTTCGGGCGATTTAAAATGAGTAAAGCAGCAGGGTTCTTTTTAAGTTTGATGTTGGTAGTGGCCGGTGGGTTACTGCTGGTTAAGCTGCAGAGCGGTGGCAGTGGCGAAAGCCAATCCGGGCACGAGGCCTCGACTGTGGATCCGAATTGGACTCCTCAAGTGAAGCCAGCAGACTATAAAACCGGGGAAGGAGAACCGTGGATTCGGGAATTTGAACTGGTCGATCAGCAGGGAGAGTTATTCAAATCGGAGGATTTGAAAGGCAAGGTCTGGATGACCAGCTTCTTTTTCTCATCCTGTCCGTCAACGTGCGTCCAGCAAAATCGAGAGATCCAGTCGCTCTATGAAATCTGGGCCCGAAAGGGTATTAAATTTGTCAGTATTACCTGCGACGCCGAGAATGACACTCCGAGCCGTCTGCATGAATACGCTCAGAATTTCACCACGGATGTAGAGAACTGGAAATTCCTTACTGGGGATGGTGGATACATAAACCGTATCGGTTCAGATCGATTCCTCGTTCCGGTAGGGCCACGGACTCACAGCGATTCATTTCTCTTAGTGGACAAATGGGGGAATGTGCGAGGCAAGTACAACTGGCACGAAACGGAAGAAATGAAGGAGCTCAATCAACAGTTTGTGACGCTGCTGCAGGAAGAGCAGGAACCGGCAGAGTGGGCTGAGAAACGCGAGCAACTGGAAGCACAGATTAAGCAATTTGTGGAGCAACAAGAAAACAGTGAGGAGGACGCGAGTGATTCGTCCGATACCTCAGATGGTGAGAGCGAACAGGAAACTAATCCAGTGACAAACGAGGCGGTAGATTAAGAATGGATTTCCCAGCAGTCAACGCATCGCTTAATGCACTGGCCACCGTTCTTTTGATGGTGGGTTTTGTTCTGATTAAGCAAAAGAAAGAAGTAGCTCATAAGTGGACGATGCTCGCTTGCTTTCTGGTTTCGACCATCTTTTTGGTTTGCTATCTGATTTACCATTATCAAAAAGGTGGAGGGACTAAATTCCCCGAAGCTCACCCTGGCTGGCTCCGGATCACCTACTTTGTGATTCTAATCAGCCATATTGTGCTGGCGGTCTATGTGCCTGTCGGAGCGATTCTTACAATTCGTCATGGATTGAAGGACAACCGAGCCAAACATCTAAAGTGGGCCAAAATTACCTTTCCGATTTGGCTTTACGTGTCGGTTACCGGCGTGGTCGTTTACTTGATGCTGTACCAAATGCCTGTGACGGGCTAGGATAGTAATGTCATGAATAATTCAAAGCGATACAAACGCCTGACCGTCTTTTTAGCGTTCACCTTTGCGCTATTGATCGTCGATTTTCTGGAAGCCTGTCCTACCTGTAAGGAAAGCCTTTCGGAAAACAACAAAGAACTGATTCAAGGGTATTTCTGGAGCATCATGTTTATGATGGCGATGCCGTTTAGTATTCTCACAGGCATCAGCACGTACTTTTATCTCTTAGTACGTAAAAAGAAAAAGGGTGAACGGTTAGACAGTTAGACAGTTAGACATTTAGCCATTTAGACAATTAGACAGTTGGGCAGTTGGACCCGACTACGTCCTGCGGACTACGACGGGCAAGCTGGATGCAATTAGGTAGTTGGTAAGTGGGGTTAGTGATCTCGAGGGTCCCACATTTGATCAAAATTGGCCCATAAGCTTCGGGCGAATGGATGCAGGAAAGCAGGAACCAGGATGACATACCCGATGGCATACATCAGTAGAGTCTTATTTTCTGCCCATTGGAGAAAGTAAGCGGTCATATAAAGAGCCGTCATCGTGATAGCAGTAATGCCATAGTTGAAATAGATGCTTCCCAGAAAAAAACCTGGTTCGCGTTCAAAGAGGCATCCGCATTCAGGGCATTGCTCATGCATGATGAACCAATTTCGAAACATGCGTCCCTTGCCACAGAGGCAGCATTTCAGCTTTAGGCTTCGCCCTATTATTTTGAGAAATCGCATTGGGAAGTTTATCTACATGTGTTGGTGTATTGTTAGGCCTCTACCTAAAATAGACTACACACGGTATACCTCTTTTCACTATAGCAACCGCGAAATATTCCCCTGTTCCTTCGGAGAATTACAAGTTGATT
>CALKCC010000024.1 GCA_938082855.1 uncultured Pirellulaceae bacterium
AGGTTCTGCCGATGCCACTGAAGTTGCACAGGGTAAAGGTGCTTCTGGGTCATGAGTCTTTTGAACGTCCGAACTCTACGGGTCGGCGTTAATAGTCTGTTTTTGCACCCACTCCGTTCGATGCTCACTATTCTGGGGATCTTCGTAGGAGTAGCGAGTGTCATCTGGTTACTTGCTATTAGTGAAGGCATTAGTCGCGAAGTTCAGCGTCAGATTGAAGAGCTGGGTGCACGCAACGTCATTTTGCGGAGCCGCATGCCGGCAGAAGACTATGTCGGAGATATGGAGACCTTCTTTGTAAAGTATGGAATCAGAAGAGATGATGTAGCCGCATTACTCGAGATCCCAACGATCAAAGATCATCTGCTCATTCGGGAGACACTTCGGGAAGCTCACTATGGAGCGCAAATGGTAGAGGCTCATATTGTTGCCTGTACTCCGGAATATTCCGAAATGATGCATCTTACTTTGCAGTCGGGTGACTTTATATCTGACATCCATGTGGACAAGCGTTCGAATGTCTGCGTGTTAGCGAGTGAAGTGGCTCAGCGTTTCTTTCCCATTGAAGAACCCATCGGTAAAACCATACGGATACGTGAAATCCCTTATGTCGTTATCGGAGTGATGGAGCCTCGTCAGGCGATGGCTGGTATTGGTAGCTCGTTGGCCGCTCAAGACTTCGCGACTGATATCTACATCCCATTGGAGACGTTTTGGCAGCGTATTGGGGATACCGTCATGTTTCGTAGTGCGGGGACTCGAAGTGGTGAAGAAGTCCAGTTAAGTCAGATTACATTTCAGGTCAGCAGGATTGAAGATGTGGTGACAACAGCCGATGCTGTTGAACGCACCATGCAAAAGCTCCATCGATCAAAAGACTACGCGGTCGTAGTTCCACTTGAATTACTGGAACAAGCTCGGACGACAAGGATGATGTTTATGGCGTTTATGGGAATCATCGCTGCAGTAACGCTGGTCGTTGGCGGGATCGGAATTATGAATATCATGCTGGCGACGGTCACCGAGCGAACACGTGAGATCGGCATTCGCAGGGCATTGGGAGCTCGCCAGGCCGACATTACGCGACAATTCCTTACGGAAACGGTCGTGCTGAGCGTAACAGGGGGACTGACGGGGATTCTGGGAGGATTAATGTGTCCAGCGATGATTGGATATCTACAGGATGTGCTATTACAAACAATGCCTGAAGTCATGGAAACATTACCTACGTCTGTCCGTAATGTCACTCCGGTTGTCGTGCCGTGGTCCTTACCGCTGGGAGGTGGGATTTCGATTGTTGTCGGGATATTGTTTGGTATATATCCAGCCATTCGAGCTGCTAAAATGGATCCAATCGAAGCGTTACGCCACGAATAGATTGATCTAGGAATAGACTGATCTAGAAAGAATCAATAGGGAGAGGGACATGGTCCAAAGTAAAGCGAAAACGGTAAAGGCCTACCTAGCAGAACTCCCACCGGATAGACGTGAGGCGATTTCGGCAGTACGCCAGGTCATTCTGGACAACTTACCGGAAGGTCTTGAGGAGGGGATGCAGTGGGGAATGATAGGATATTACGTCCCGCACAGTCTCTATCCGGACGGCTATCATTGTGACAAAGAACAACCGCTTCCATTTGCATCTCTGGCGAATCAGAAAAATCACATGGCATTCTATGGTTTCAATATCTATATCGATGAGAAGCAGCAGGAGTGGTTTGTCAAAGAATGGAAGAAAACCGGAAAGAAGTTAGACATGGGCAAGTCCTGTGTGCGATTTAAAAAACTTGAAGATGTCCCACTTGATGTTTTGGCCAAACTGACACGTCGATGTTCCGTAGAAAAGTACATCAAGCTTTATGAAAAGCAGTTGGCTGCCACCCGGAAGAAGTAATCGATGTCGTGAGGCATCCGCCGCTTAGTCTATAATTAAAGTTGAATTGAAAGAAGTCTTTGTGTCTCGGTTTAAGTGTCATTCCATGCGTTTAACAGCCTATTTAAGTTTGTTTGTCTTTGCGTCTACGACACACCTGTTGGGTGAAGAGTCGCCAACGTTTGAAAAAGATATTGCTCCGATTTTTCAGAAGAAGTGTGTGGTCTGTCATAATGCCTCGAATCAAAAAGGCGAATTGGATCTCACCACTCCCTTCGGCTTGTTCAAAGGCGGTGAATCCCAAAGTACGTTGGTTTCCGGCGATCTCGACTCCAGCTATCTCTACGAACTAGTCCACACAAAGATGATGCCACCCGAAGGTGAAGGCAAGCCGTTAACGGACACTGAAGTTCATACCATTGAGCGTTGGATCAAGGACAAGACTCCATTTGCAGACGGGACAGATCCCGCCTCGTTTTTAGCAGCGTCGGAAGTCAATCAACATGACATCCAGCCGATTATGTTATTGCGATGCACGGTTTGTCACGGAAATCGTCGACAAGAAGGCGGGTTGGATCTACGTACAAAAGCATCGATGCTAAAAGGCGGGAAATCAGGTCCCGCGATAAACCTTGGGAACCCGGAAGAGAGCCTTGTCATAAAACGTATGGCTGCTGAGGAAATGCCTCCCCGTGACCAACTATTACGGTCCGGAGTCAAGGTCATGCCGAGTAATGAAGTTGAGTTATTAAAGCGTTGGATCGAGCTCGGAGCACCCGAAGTGGAAATCGCTGCTGACGTCGCTTCTGTCAGCCCCGATCCACTGGTGACCGATGAGGATCGCCAGCATTGGTCGTTTCGAAAGCCACAGCGTCCTGACGTGCCGTCGAGTCAAGCGGGCCAGGCTTATAACGCTATTGATGAATTCGTACTGCGTAAACAAAGAGAAGCGGGTTTGTCCATGGCCGGTGAGGCGTCTCGAGCGACTCTGATTCGTCGAGTGTATTTCGATCTGACAGGTTTGCCGCCCTCGCCAAGTCAGGTAGAGGCATTTGTAAATGATTCTGATCCCGCCGCCTATGAAAACCTGATTGAACAAGTGTTAGCATCACCTGCTTATGGCGAGCGATGGGCTCGGTACTGGCTGGACGCCGCCGGATATGCGGACAGTGAAGGTAAACGGAGTGCGGACCCAATCCGGAATTCAGCTTGGCGGTACCGGGATTA
>CALKCC010000025.1 GCA_938082855.1 uncultured Pirellulaceae bacterium
GTTTCGCGACTTTCGGCCAATGCCAGTTCAGCGAGCTGGTTCGCTTCTCGCAACGCTGTTTCAGCAATGGCAAGGGACTCTAACGCGGTATCCCGGGCATCGATTTCCTTTTTTTGTTGCTCTTCAATGCTACGGTTGTCATTGAGCAGAATCGTGGTAATTCGTCGTGTATTGTCGAGCGATAGTTCTGCAGCCTCATTGGCCTGACTCAGGATGAAAAACTCTGTTACTAAAGTAAACAGTACCAAGACAGAGACTGTGGTGATGTAAAGAATGTGAAGCGGATGTTTACGCACCCAACGGCCGACTCGCTCGGAAAGCGTGGAGGAATGTGCTTGTACAGGTAGATCCTCGGAGTAGTTGCGAAGATCACGAATAAACTCGGCAAGAGTGGGGTAGAAGGGCTCGTCGAGATAACAATGGCGAATGATGGAAGCAAGGGGTTTCGGGCAAGAAGCGGGAAGGTTGTTTATGCCCTCAAGTGTATTAGTGATCGGTGGAGCACCGGTTATTACCTCGTATAGTAGTGCAGCGATAGACCGGAGGTCACCTTGGAAGTGGGTAGGGTCGGACATTTGCTCGGTGTCGACAATAGCCTCGGACCAGTTGAGAACCATAACCTCGCCAAAATTGCCGAGAGAGATGGACTCTGAGTTAAGCTGGCCGTGATAGACTCCACGTGTGTGCGCGTAATGAAGCGCATTGCTCACGGCAATAATCACATCGAGGGTCGGTTTGAGTGTATTGCGACTCAAATCTGGCGAATCGTGATGGCGTTGGCGGATATGTTGGGAGAAGCTAGTGCCATCGATCAGCTTCATTGTGTAATAGGGTGTGTTGTCGGCGGACCAGGCGAGTGAATAGACGGGGAGGATATTTGGGTGTTCCAATTGTCCGGTGATCTGAGCCTCACGGACAAATTGCTGATGAGAATCGGAAACTCCGTCTTCGGGTGTCGTTGGTTCCTTGAGTAAAACGTGCCGTTGCAACACGTCATCGGATGCTAACCAAGCGTCGCCTGAAACGAGCGTGTTGCCTGACATGGAGTTACTGAAGTGAATGGATTCTTCGTTTAGCCGTTCAATGGGAGACGGCCTCGTGATGGTGGACCCTAAAGTTAGCTGTGGATGGGTGTCTTCCAGAATGTCTGCGGGAGGAATTCGGGTAGTAGGCTGTCTAGTTGAATTGGGGTCAATGGTTTGACCGCCAATAGCTGGGAGCAGTTGAGCAATTAAGTCGCATTCAATTCCGCTCCGATAGAGTGAACTCAGAATCGACTGGATTTCTGCCGGGATGTCGAGTGTGCTTTCGGAGTCTTTGGCAATGCTATTGCAGGCATTGCAATCCAGTAACTCACGATAAAACTCTGTCGGTGCCAGTGGCTTTGCAATTTGTTGGGAGAGTAGGTTCTTGAGATCTTGCATTAGATATCCCCCTCCCGTTTGTTGTGCTCCTCCAATTGACGGAACAAGATGTCCAGGAGGCATCTCTCAGTCCAGGTATTGCCCGGATTGCCGCCGTCGATTGGTGGAAGCAAAGAGCGAGTATGCTGGAGCCTCTGCAGGTCTGCAGGGTTGATATCCTCTGGTTGTGTCTGCAACAAGCGTACAAGCTCGGCAAATGAGGCGATAGGTAGCGGGACACGTTTTCCGTTCAGGATGGTTAGCTTCTTTGAGACTGTGACTGAATCGTTGAGTCTAAATCCCTGAATTAGGAGGGCTCGGTCGAGTACGGGCTGAACGGGGGGGCGAAGCTTGATGTTGTCATAGGCCTTTTGAAGCGAGGGGAACTCTAGGTTATGTTCAATGAGGCTTGATCCAACTGCAAGGTAGATGTAGTTTTGCAGAGTAGTGGGTTGGACATGTTGTGTTAAATGTCTTAGTGACTGTTCGTATAAGTCTCTGTTGTCGGCCCATGCAGCTAGGATACAAGCTTGATATAGGTGACGCGCCTGTTTCGTGAAGATGTAACCTTTTAGTAAAGTTGTGATGGCACTATCCCAATCGCGTTGCCCCATTTGAATGTGAACGAGTTCCTCCAACGCTCGAGTTGCCTCCTGGGTTGAGAGCCTTTTCACTCGGTCAAACCTTGCCAGTGCGGGTTGTAGGGCGGGGAGCCATTCTGCAGACGCGATGGTAGTACTATTGGCACGCAGCCATGGTAGGACAGATTGAGTAACGAGGGGGTTATCGTCGACGACTTGCTTGCTAACGAGCTTCACTTGTAACGGATCGGAGAATAATTCGCCGACGGGCCCGACCTGAATTCCTGACATTGCTAAGGAGTAATTTGTTAACTCGGTGAGAGCGTTGATAGGTTGAGCAATGGGGAGGATTTGAAGACCGTTATCGCTGGCAGATATGATTTGGGGGATGCCTTCTAGTTGTAACAGTGCAACGTGGTTGGTGTTTGGAGGGAGCCTAAATGGTTTTGCCACAGCCTCTGAATTCCCAAGCTCATAAAGCGAGAGTCCTGCTTCGGATACACAGCCGAAAAGGCCGTTTGCGGTAATGTCTGTAATTTGGCTCGGAAAGAGTGTTGCGAAGTTTTGAAGCCCTGTTTTCGAGAAGAGAGACGTGCGTCCGTCGTTGCCAACTAAGTAAACATCGGATCTAGGTTGGGTGACAGCTAGCTGACTCCTCAAATAGGCCACTTTGCCGAGTTCGAAATCATCGGCAATCAATTGTGTCCTACCGTCTTCAAACACGACTCGGACTATTCCTTCGGTGTCAACGTGCAGTTTGCACTGCGAATGATCGATAGTTGTTCGATGTACGATTTGTTGAGATGTCAGATCGACGAATTCTAACAATGATTGAGCGTCTGAAACTTCATTGGTTAGACAAACGAGGGTGTTAGGTGAATACCAAGCCAGCTGATGAAACACTTTTTTCAACGTGTCAATTCGTCGCCAGTCATGCCTTTGAGAATCGTAGATGTGTAATGTGCGATCGGAACAGGACAGGGCAATGTTGTGAGTCCTGTCGTTAACTGCATATGCCTGTAGATTTGCTGCTAGCTGGGTTGAATCTAACGTTATCAGATTGTCCGTAAGCGAGATGGCATGGACGGTTTTGGGGGTCATGACGAACACACGATCGTTGGTTGAAGCAAATCGAGTCGTTTCCGGATCCAAATACCCTAAATTGGCTGACGCGGCTACTGTGCGGAGGGAATCGAAGGTTCGTAACTCTAGTTTTCCTTCGGTTTGAATCGACAGTAGATTTCCATCGAGGACGGTGGTGTAGAGATATGCCGCTTGTGCTTCAAGTGCTTGGTGGTGACTTGCGTTACGGGCTAGATCCCATTGTCGCAAGATTCCATTTGTTTGCTGCACGCTCAATATGCGATTGTCGTTAGAAAGGTGGATGGCTTGTATGGTATCGGGATGATAGATCTCTTTGTGGGTAAATTGTCTTTGTCTTATGTCGAATATGCTGACAGAGTGTTCACCCGATCCAATGATTAGGAAGTGACTATCCGAGCTGAACTGGACAGAATCGATAGGTTTAGAGAATTCCAGCGGCGGAATAAACAAAGAATTAGTGCGGTTTTTAAGCGTCACGCGTCCCTGATTAGTACCGGTGGCGGTCAGTAGTCGATGGGAATGGAAATCAGCGCAGGTAACTCGCTCCAAGGGATCCGGACCAGTCATAGGGGGACGGGCAAGAAGTTGCACCCGTTCTAGGTTGATTGCCGGACGCTGGTCTAAGGTGGTAACCAATTCAACAATGGGCGACCCAGGTTGGAAATCGATTTCAATAATTGGAACGGTCAATCTGATGGGTAAGCCCTGGACGATACCATGTTCGACATCCCAGACGCGAACAATAACACGCCCGTGAGTGGTCAGCAGTTGCGAGCCATCTGGAGGAATTACCGAATGGTAGATCGGAAAATCGGTGGTCGGAGTGCGGTATTGTTCGACTAAATCAGTTAGCGTGTAGCTGATGATAGAGCGCTGGTCGACGACAAGTATTTTATCGTGTAATAAGTGAAGAGCACGTGGCGCTACGAGTTTAATTTGGGAGTTGGCTACCGTTGAACCATCCGTAGCATCGAGGATCACCAGTTCTGATAGGCCCTCGTTGTTTGGTTTGGTGAGCGCCGCAATGGATTGCCCATCGCGTGAACAACTGATCGTGAGGATCGCTTGCGTGAATTGCCGACTCCAGCAGGATTGATTGAGGGATTTGTCGAAGCAACGCAAAGAGAAGCGATTATCGTCTTCTGCAGAGACAAGGACGTTATCGGTTCCTGGGACCGGTACCATCG
>CALKCC010000026.1 GCA_938082855.1 uncultured Pirellulaceae bacterium
GCAACATCTGTTGCGGCGCCCAGTTTTTTCAGAAAACACGGTCGGAAAATCGTCTGCCTCGCCTCCCTACTAATCTTCCTCGGCATTCCACTGCTTGCGGCAACCAATCAATTCAATGCCGCCAGCAGATTAATCGCCACTCCTTCTTACTTTGCCGAACTTCTGGCAAAGCACTTTCTGATGACAGCCGGCGTGTTTTGGTTCTTCTTCTTTGGCGCTAGCTTTGGCAGCTTCCTCAATGTCGTTGCCTGGCGACTCCCAAGAGGTCGTACGCTTCTAGGAGCCTCCTATTGCCCCGGATGCGATACCAAACTCAAAATGCGAGATAACTTCCCCTTATTCGGCTGGCTCTGGCTCGGTGGCTCCTGCCGCACCTGCGAGATGCCTATTGCCGCTCGATACTTTCTAGTCGAACTAGTCGCAGCGTTGCTTATTGGATCACTCGCGCTACTCGAACTAGTAGGGGCCGGACTCAATCTGACCCGACCTGCCACAGATTGGTCTTTCAGCTTTGAACGCTTTGTCATGGACCCTCAACCCGAATTGATAGGATACTTTCTGCTGCATTCCTGCCTCATCCTCCTGCTCATGACAGCGGCATTGATCAATCTGCAAAAACAAAGCATCCCACGTAGTATCGTCCTCTTTGGCTTTACCATTTCGATTGCTTCGGCAATTGCCTGGCCACTGGCACTTCCCTACTCTCACACGCAACAAGAAATCGTCACTGTCCAGACATCCTTTGCCAGTGTTTTACCAATGATCGTTGGCATCGCCGCGGGAGGAATTTTAGGATTACTGTTCGTCCGTTTTATAATGCAAAAGAACGACGCCCAGCATTGGTCGTTTGTATTACTACTTGCTCTCACCGGTAGCTACCTAGGATGGCAGGCCACGTTTGTAGCTTTACTCCTGACAGCCCTGCTCACTCTATTCGGGAAACTGTTCAAGAAACATTTGTCGCCCACAGACCTATTGTGGCTCGGAGTTTCCATCACCATTTTCACCTGGCGAATTTGGATTGAAGAATTACAAAATCGACCGCTCGACGGAGCAAGCTAATTCATTTCGATGGCTTCTTCCAGATGCTCATAAAGAGGTTCGAGTGAATTCTGCAGTGACTCCAATTCGGCATTTAGTTTTTTTATTAAGTCACCGTCTCGCAACGTCGCTTCCAGTCCCATCTCACCATAAATCGCTTCAATACGATTTTCGATGGTCGCGATTTCTGATTCCAACTCGTCTACTTTCCGATAGGGAAATTTTCGTTTACGACGAGGCTTGGAATTCGTCCCCTTAGCTCGTTTTGCCTTGGGCTCTGTAGGTACCTCGACGACTGCAGTCGTAGCCGTTTTACTCTCTTTTCCAACTCGGGCTTCCTGTGCCAATCCACTATCGATCAAGGTCTGATAGGTCGAGTAATTCCCGTCAATGACGCGAAAGCGATTGGGTTCTACTACCAACAACATGTCACAAACCTGATCCAGAAAATAGCGATCATGACTAACAATCACCACCGTGCCTTCATAGTCGTTGAGCGTTTTTTCCAAGGAATCCCGAGCCCACAAATCCAGATGGTTGGTGGGTTCATCGAGGTATAGTAGATTCGCATCCCGCGTCGACAACCAAGCCAATGCAGTGCGATTCCGTTCCCCACCACTGAGTTGACTTACTTTCTTACACACCATTTCTTTGGTAATGCCAAAACGAGCAAGCACATCACGGCGTTCACGTTCAACAAATTCTTTGTGGTCCGGTCGAATTGCCTCGACAACCTCCTTCTCGCTATCGACACAAGTCAGATGTTGATCAAAATAGGCCGACTTCACTTTAGCTCCGATGTGAATTTCGCCTTCATCGGCTTCCACTTCACCATTCAGGATTTTCATCAACGTGGATTTCCCGGTACCGTTAGGGCCTAGAATTCCCCACTTCTGCCCTCGCAGAATATCAAACGTCAGATCCTGAAAGAGTGGGAAATCATAAGCTTTCGAAACATGTTCGGCTCGAATCACGATATCGCCGCTGCGTTCCGGTTTGGGAAATCCCATCGCCGGAGCAATAATTTCACGTGGCGGATTCACAAGCTCCATACGTTGGAGTTTTTTTCTTCGATCTTCGGCCTGCGTCGTTTTTTGACTCCCGATGTGTCGACGAACGAATTCTTCCAGGCGAGCGATCTCATCCTGCTGCTTCTCGTATGTCCGACGTAACACAGCATTGCGTTCATCCTTTTGCCGCATATAGGCCGAGTAATTCCCCTTATAGACTTCAATCGTTCCCTGATGCAACTCGATCGTTTTATGAGAAACCTGGTCGATTAAAAATCGATCATGGCTCACCAGCAGAATCGTGGCTGAGCTAGCTGCCAGAAACTTTTCCAACCACTGGGTTGCATCGACATCGAGATGGTTGGATGGCTCGTCCAAGATCATTAAATCTGGTTCTGCGAGCAGTAGCTTGGCTAGTGCCAGTCGGTTCTTTTGTCCGCCGGACAACTGATCGACCGGTTTTTCAAACTCGGATTCGACAAATCCGAGTCCACTGAGGATGCGTTCAATTCGGTAGTCCAAATTGTAAGCATCCTGTTGGAAGAGTTTCTCCTGGAGACGGTCATAGCGTTCAGCCAGTGCTTCCTGCTCCTGCCCCGTTGCCTGAGCCATTTCTTCGGCAACTCGTTGAGCTTGTTCAGTCAACGTGGCCAGCTCTTCCAACGCGGTCGCGGCTTCGTCCCAGACGGTCTTGCCCGCTTCGTATTCTGGTTGTTGTTCGAGTACGCCAACACGTATCGACGGATGTAAATCCACTCGACCGCTGTCTGGCTCTAAAGCCCCCGTAATGATATTCACCAACGTGCTTTTGCCGGCACCATTGGGCCCCACCAATGCGACATGGTCGCCCTTGGAGAGCTCAAACGACACTCCATCCAGGACAGCTTCCTCGGAGAAGTATTTCACAATGTTGTCAACAGTTAGCTGAATCATGCTCACCATTATGAGCGGAATTGATACTGAGCGTAAGCGGGTTTAGCTAGAGCTCCAGTTGGATGTGCATTGAGTCCCGAATCGGCCATTTGCAGCGACTTTCAACAACTTTCAGCTCCTCTCAGCTACTAGGCGACTTTTCTATCCAATGATAGAATCGACGTTTCGGCACGATGGTTGTGCCGAGACTGTAGAGTACAACTCCTTGCACAGATTCATTGTTTTCACGAAAGAAATACACCAATGAAAATTGCTGTCATTCCTGGTGATGGAACCGGCCCTGAAGTAACCAACGAAGCCCTGAAAGTGCTGAAAGCAGCATCTGAACAGGAAGGCTTTGAATACGAATTGACCCACTATGACTTCGGTGGTGACCGTTATCTTAAGACAGGCGAAATCCTGCCTGACGGCGCTGTAGATGAATTGAAGGAAATGGATGCGATCTATCTGGGAGCCATCGGCCACCCGGACGTGCAGCCAGGTATTCTGGAAAAAGGCTTATTGCTGAGCCTGCGTTTCGCACTAGACCAATACGTCAACCTGCGACCAGTTACACTCTACCCTGGAGTCGAAACCCCGCTGGCAAACAAAGGCCCGGAAGACATCGACTTTGTTGTGATCCGCGAAAACACTGAAGATATGTATTGCGGTATCGGCGGGTTCCTGAAAAAGGGAACACCGGATGAAGTTGCTTCGCAAACCGCGATCTACACCCGTAAAGGTTGCGAACGTATTATTCGCTATGCTTTTGAATACACTCGCAAACGAAATAACCCCAAAGGGAAGCGTCTGACGCTGGTAGGAAAGACCAACGTCTTAACTTATGGCCATGACCTTCTGTGGAGAACCTATCAGGACGTTGCCAAAGATTACCCTGATGTCGAAGCTGATTACAATCACATCGATGCAGCATGCATGTGGTTCGTCAAAAACCCTGAATACTATGATGTCGTGGTAACGACAAATATGTTCGGCGATATCATCACCGACCTGGGCGCCATGATTCAAGGTGGAATGGGCGTTGCAGCGGGTGGAAATATCAACCCTGATCCGGGTGGAACGAGCATGTTCGAATGTATGGGCGGAAGTGCTCCTAAGTACACCGGTCAAAACGTCATCAATCCGATTGCCGCAATTGCTGCCATGGGCATGCTGCTTGATCAGACAGGCCATGAAGAATCAGGTACTAAGATTACCGAAGCAATCAAAGTCGTCACCGGAACGAAAATGGAAAGCATGTCAGCAGGACGCATGGGATATTCCACGACAGAAGTCGGCGACCTCGTTTGTGAGAACCTCTAAGGCTTCCGAAGAGACTCACGAATTTATATCACAGAGAAACGCGGAAGTCGCTAACCCGGCTTTCCGCGTTTTTTATTGATCATGACCCTATCAGCGGGAAATCTCACCATGATGCTTAATCTCAAAACCGAATCGCCGGAACGCTGGCTTGCACAGGTGGATAACCATCTGGATGAGATTCTTATTGATCACGCTCATTGTGAAAACAAAGCGGCCCGAGCGGCATTAAATCTGCTGATGTCTTATGTGGAAAACGAAGAGCTCACGATCAAGATGACCGAAATCGTGAATGAAGAGCTTGAGCATTTCCATCAGGTTTTGGGCATGCTCAAGAAACGGGGGATACCGTTCCGCAGATTGACCCAAAGTAATTACGGCCGCCAAATGAAAGAGTTGATTCGCCCTCAGGAGCCGGACAGAGCCGTTGACCGATTATTAGTAGCGGCGCTCATCGAAGCTCGTAGCTGTGAACGCTTTGACTTACTACGACACCATATCGACGATGTCGAACTTTCTGATTTCTATGACGAGCTGTTTGAATCGGAAGCCCGTCATTACTCGGTCTACGTACAGCTCGCGGAGGATTTCGCACCTCGAAGAAAAGTGGAGCTACGTCTTCAGGAGTTAGCTCGAGCGGAAGCTGACATCATCAACCACGGCGATACACTCCCTCGCATGCATAGTTAACAAAGCTAATAAAGCTCGATTAAACTCGATTAAGCTAGGATTAAGCTAGGCACGTGAATTAGTTTCACAAATTGAGTCTGCTAGTTCTGACTAAAACCGACTCGATGTGTTTTTTCGACCCCAAGAGGGTTCTTAATGTAGTCCTGATAACATTGAGCACAAAGATCATAACGGCGTCGCTGATAATCTTCGTCAACGTAATCTAAATTGGGCTCGCCCAATTCATCCAGAAGCTCTTCGATCTCAAGCAGATGATCACGTTCATCTTCAGCAGAATCAAGATCAGGCAAATCCATCGTGGCCTGAACTTCGAGTTTTACGACATAACGCAAATCAGTTGTGCTATCGATCGGGCGTCTACAACAATCACAGGAGTAATGAATCATTTCAATGATTTCCTAGATTGAAAGCGGTCTTGCGAACGCAAGGGTTTGAAAAGGTTCGGATGATCATCCATGTCATCCTCTTTTAATGTAATCATCCTGACTCTTGGATTGCAACAGAATGTGAACTGAAATTCAAAATGCCTTTTCTCAGGAATTCATTTGCCTGAAACCATTCGGGATTGATACGATCATATCCATCTTTCCCAATGTTGGTTCAACTGCCCCTCGGTGTTGGGAGAGAATTTGACGAGACTGCCTCACAGCTGAGAATGGGTACGAGCTCAGAGAAAGGAATTGACGCATGATTGCGTCCGACAGGCGAGGGTTAGACTCTCAGGTCCTATTGCTCAATCGGTTCTATATGCCTATGCAGGTCATATCGGCCAGACAGGCATTTACTCTGCTTTGTCGTGAGTCCGCTGAAGTGATCGATGTCGATCACGGCCATTTCTATAACTACTCGTTTGAAAACTGGCAGGAGCTAAGCCTGCTGAGGGCCGAAGAGAATCTGGTCACCAACTGGATCCACTCGCCGCGACAAATCATTGAAGTGCCTCAGGTATTGCGACTGATCGACTATGATCAAATTCCTAAAACGACGGTGCGTTTTAACAGGAAGAATTTATATCTGCGCGACAATCGCCAGTGTCAGTATTGTGGTAAACAACTCAACTTCAGCCAGATGAGTTTGGACCACATTCAACCTCGCAGTAAAGGAGGAGCAACCTCCTGGGAAAACATTGTCTGCAGTTGCACCAAGTGTAACACCAAGAAAGGCTGTCGTACTCCTAAAGAAGCTCACATGCAGCTTCTCTCACAGCCTGCCAAGCCACACCCATTTCATACACTGAATCTCACTCCGTCGAATCAGAACTTAGAGGCCTGGCTACCTTTTCTCAAGCACCAGCTGGAATCTGCTTAGCCGGCGAACGGGACGAATCTACCGCGCAGCAAAAAGGCACGTCGAAGAAATCCTTCCACATGCCTTGAGCTTTATGATTCTATCGATCGCGTTGCTTAAACCAACGGATCTTTCTTTTCTGTGATGACTTCCAGCCCTGGAGCAAGCTCAGCATTAAGTTCCAGGAATGCTTCCTGACCAGCAGGAATATTGTCTTCGTGGAAGATGGCTTCCACAGGACATTCCGGAACGCAAGCTTCACAGTCAATGCATTCTTCAGGGTGGATATAAACCATTTGTTCCCCTTCGTAGAAACACTCTACAGGGCAAACAACGACACAGTCAGTGTATTTACATGCGAAACACGCTTGGCAAACAACATGAGTCATGAGGATTCTCCTCTACTTGGTGTAGCGTTCGGCGAAAAACGTTACATCGTCAGCGATGAATTGATATATACGGCTATGACCAAAATCGGCGTTTCAAATCTAATTTTTCACCAATTCGATCAAATCAAAGGTAATTTAATCAAAAAACTATAGCTTCGACCACAGCTTTAAGCCCGTCTTTCCATGAAAAACCGTTTTTTTCCATCACGGTTCGGATTCCGAGCCATTTGGTCTACATTTCCCTCCGAATTCCCCCTGATTAAAACATAAATCGTTGTTTTAAACTGGTAAAAACCACCCCACGAAATAGGGCGATTGGGCAGCCAGACGTCCGATTCATATTGCCCCAGAACGGCTAGATTTCTAGAATCCAGTGAGTTTGAGAGGGGGGAGTGTCTGCTTTCCTCGAATTTTATCATCGTCTTGCATAAGCGTTGTCAGCGTGGCACTTTCAGAATTTGATCGCGAGTTGATTCAGCGATGTCTGTCCAGAACTCCTCAGGCCTGGTCTGAGTTCGTGGATCGCTACATCGGTTTAGTAATCCACACCATCAATCACACGGCCAAAGCACGCAGCTTGTTCGTCACCGAACAGGATATTGAAGACTATACCGCTGAAGCATTTCTTCAAATTGTCAACGACGACTTTGCCGTCCTACGACGCTTCAAAGGCAACAGTTCATTAGCGACGTACTTAGCTGTTATCGTACGGCGTATCGTTGTTCGCGAATTTGTAAAACGTAGGCATCCACGAACCACCGAGACAGCAGGGACTCACGAATCTCCCGATTCGGAAGAAGGTGAGGCGTCTCAGGTTTATGCATTTCGCCTTTCACTCGATCACCCGGAAGTGGTTCCTGACACTCAGGCCCCAGCGGATCAATTGCTTACTAACCAGGAGATTGTGACGCAGCTACTTGGTGTGTTGGATGGAAACGAGCGAGAGGTTGTGAGGCTATATCATTTGGAAGGTCGCAGTTATCAGGAAATCAGTGGCCTCACTGGCGTCCCTGAAAACAGCATTGGCCCAACACTTAGCCGAGCACGTCAACGTCTTCGTAAGTACGTTGACACGCACTAGAACTAACTCCTATTTCCCTTTCATTTCCCGAAGCTGAATCGTCCACTGGAAAGGAATCCAGGTTCTTCAATGCTCGAGTTTCACATCAAGAAAGCAACTCGACTGTGCTACAAGACCGGTGAACGGCTCACACCTGGTGCTGCCTTTTACTCGGTATTAGTCACCGAAGAAAACGAAGTTGTACGTCACGACTACAGTCTGGCTGCATGGGAAGGAGCTCCCGAGGACGCTCTAGCCTGGTGGAAATCTGAATTACCTGACGAAGAAGGCTCTAAAGTAAACCTGGCTCCTGACGAAGTCGTCTTACAATACTTCCAGCAACTCATTGAAACCAATGAGCAACAAGAGATGGCGTTTGTTCTGGCCTTGTTGATGATTCGTAAACGGATCATGAGACTCGAGGGAAACGAGCAGGATGAAAACGGCAATGAATTGATGGTCGTAAGCTGTTCGAAAAATGAGCAGGAATATAAAGTACCAACGGCATCCCCTACCGCTGACGAAATCAACCTGATTCAGGACCAGCTTGCCTCCATGCTCTACAAGGAGGCTGCCTGATGCCTGTGTCAAACTTACTTCCCAGCATACTTCCCAGCATGCGTTTCAGTCGTCCAGGTCGTCGAGCCCGACCAACCGTTTCTCTTTGTCTGCTATTGCTCTGTCTATTACTGACCGGTTGTCCATGGCAATCATACGTACAAAAACACTCGGGGTTACCTCCCGTCGCATTTCAGGGCAAACCGTCTCTGGAACAATTGATGTCGGCGGTCAACACAACGCAGCTAGTCAAACAATTGCAATCTCAGGGTGCCAAGATCTCCGTTACCGGAGCACCCACACTGAAGGCTCAGTTTGTTGTTGAGCAACCGAAGAAGTTTCGACTCACAGCTGGGCTGTTTGACTTCACCGCGACTGAAGTTGACTTTGGAAGCAACGAACAACTGGCCTGGTTATGGGTCAAACGACAAGCAGATCCGGCGGTTATTTTTGTACGCCACGATCAACTGGCAACCACTGCCGCTCGCCATTATTTCCCGATCGACTTAAATTGGATTACTGAAGCCATGGGGCTTGTCTATCTGGATCCAGCTGGCTTTCATGAGGGTCCCTTCGAGCACCAAAACGGCACTTATGAGGTCCGCACGCGGCTCCAGACGCCATCCGGAGAAGTCACTCGCAGGATGATTATAGACAATCGATTTGGATGGGTGCTGGAGCAGCATTTAACCCAAGCCAACGGACAGATTTTGGCGAGTGTCAAAGCGTCTGAACATAGTTTCTATCCACGGCATGGAGTCTCCTTACCTCACCGAGTTCAAATCCAGTTATTCCCGGGTAGCGAATACCAAATGGCATTCCAAATTGATGTACCTCGCTATCAAATCAACAATAACGTCGGAGATGCCAGTCAAATCTGGACGATGCCCGAGTATGACGGGTATCCACAAATCGACTTATCCAAAGTGAATCCTCCGCAGGCGAGTCAGTACTCACCTCCGACGATCCAACAACGCGTTCCCGCTTCGGTTCCCGGTGCGAATCAATCCCGTATAGCTTCGCCCCGCTACAGCAGCGACCTTTTAATTCGCTAGGATGATTCCCAACTGCGTTATTGCACAATACGGGGATCTGAACTAGAGTCAAAGAATACAAGTCCGGCAATTCAAGGAACTAATTTAATGCATTCATGCCGATTACTTTTACCGAGCCTATTAGCCGTGCTATTAGCACGAACGTAGGGTGTATGTAGTAACCGAATAAGTTCCACAGCAAGCACCCGAGGCCGACAATCCTCGGGTTTTTTAATGGTTTTCAGATAGATGTTTTCAAACAGGTTCACAATCAGAAATAGCGGAGAAGGTGCTTGTCAGCGGCATGCAGGCCTCCTGCTTACCGAGTCGGTTTAAGGCCGACATCTGCTTAGCAGAATGGTAACTCTGACAAGCCGGTTACCTATAGACCGGCATTCCAATTTTTCTTGTTTGAAACTAGATAGACTAATGAGTGAATCTCGAAATATAACCATTTTTGACACCACGCTTCGTGACGGTGAACAGTCTCCTGGCTGTAGTATGAATCTGGCTGAAAAGCTGGAGCTTGCTCAGGCCTTAATTGACTTGGGCGTTGACGTCATGGAAGCCGGTTTTCCAATTGCCTCTCCTGGTGACTTTGAAGCCGTAAGAGAAATCAGTAGCACCATGCAAGGCACGACTTTCTGCGGTCTGGCTCGCTGTAGTGATAAAGATATTGATCGCGCCTGGGAAGCGTTAAAACACGCCGAACGTAGTCGGATCCACGTATTTCTGGCTACCAGTGCTATTCATCGCGAATTCAAATTGAAAATGACTCGCGAGCAAATTATTGCTCGGGCTGTCGAGGGAGTCTCACGAGCTCACAGTTACTGTGACGACATCGAATTTTCTCCAGAAGACGCTGCTCGAACAGAACATGATTTCCTATGTGAGGTGGTGGAAGCCGCAATTGCAGCGGGCGCATCTACCATCAACATCCCGGACACTGTGGGCTATGCCACGCCGCAACAAATGGGCGAGACCATCTCGATGCTTTTCAATCGGGTACCCAACATTGATCAGGCGGTAATCAGCATTCATTGCCATAACGACTTGGGATTGGCCGTTGCCAATAGTCTGGCGGCCGTACAAAACGGAGCCGGACAAATTGAGTGTACGGTCAATGGCATTGGTGAACGAGCTGGTAACTGTTCACTCGAAGAAGTCGTGATGGCTCTGAAGACGCGTCAGGATTTCTATAATCTGGAAACCAACATAAATACGCATCGTCTGGTTCCCACTAGCCGACTGCTGACTTCGATCACAGGGATGGCTGTGCAGCGTAACAAAGCGATTGTGGGGCAAAATGCGTTTGCTCACGAAGCTGGAATTCATCAGGACGGAATGCTCAAGGAGCGTACGACGTATGAAATCATGCGTCCGGAAGATGTGGGATTATCGAAAACCGACTTGGTTCTAGGTAAACACTCAGGCCGAGCTGCTTTGGGAGATCGAGCCCGTGAACTGGGTTATCATCTTACTGGCGAACAGTTACAGGAAGTCTTTGAAGAATTCAAAAAACTGGCCGATAAGAAGAAAGAAATCTACGACGGTGATATTCACGCATTAATCCAGCAGCGAATTCATGGTGGAGAAGCTGAAGGAGGATGGACTCTGGTCTCGTTTGATGTGAAATCGAGCTCGGGAGCAACTCCTGAGTGTAAGCTGACACTCGCTCGGGACGGCCAGGAAGTCACGGAAGAAGTGGCGGCTGGCGATGGTCCGATCGACGCAGCGTTTTGGGCGATTGAAAAAATCACCGGATTGGAGATTACTTGTAAGGACTATCAGGTACGAAGTGCCACATTGGGTCGCGACGCGATTGGTGAAGTACTTGTGGAAGTTGACTATGGCGGGAATGTCTATCGGGGACGAGGGACATCAACCGATACAGTGGAGTCGACAATTCAGGCAATCTTAGATGCGGTTAACCGTATCGAGAACCAATCTAAGTCATAGGAAGGAATGGTTTGAGAAAACCATGGGCGCTATTCTTGGAGGCAACTTCGAGTTGCGGTAAGATAGCGTTTTGAATAAGCCAATTGAAATGGGCCGAGTGGCGGAATTGGCAGACGCTCAGGATTTAAAATCCTGTGTCCGTTAGGACGTGCGGGTTCGAGTCCCGCCTCGGCTACCATTTCATATCTAGATATCTTTTCTACTGGCGACGAGCTTCGGCCGTCCGGCCTACGCTGTTTTGTTGTAGCCACCTGCTCCGACTTCGTCCTCCTTCGTCGGACTACGACGGACAAGCTCCCTTACTCTGCAACTCAGGCTGGCCAATTGTTTAACTGTTTAACTGTCTAACTGTCTAACTGTCTAATTGTTTAACTGGCCAACTGGCTAACTGGCCAACTGGTTAAATGGTTAAATGGAATACTTTTTCTATCCCCAGACTTTATTTAGCACAGGCAAGGTCACAAGCAGGTAGGCGATGCCGCCGAGCAAAGCACCGATTGGGAGCGTGACGAGCCATGATCCCAGGATCTTTTGAATCACCTTCCATTGGCCCTGTCGAGTTACCGTTCCGATACCGAATAAGGATCCACAACTTACGTGTGTCGTCGATACTGGCATCCCCAGGCGGCTGGCAAAGATTACTATCAAACTCGTTGTCAAATTAGCCGTAAAACCCTGTCCGTGATTCATTTCTGTAATCTTCTTAGACATTGTTTCCGCTACACGCCTGGCACTAATCACTCCGCCAACAGCGATCACTAACCCTACTAGCGCTGTACTCGTAAACTGGCTTATCGACCCGGTTAACAAGAACAAAGCCGCAATCTTGGGCGTGTCATTTAACCCTCGAGCGAAACTAACCGCTCCGGCTGATAGAAAGTGCATGCGATTCAGCAATGGCCCCGCTTCTAGTCCAGCTATCTGGCCTACATACTTAGTTTTAGCTTCTCCTTCTGACCGGATTCCTGCCTTACGTCTACACCAGGAAAACAGTGGATACATCCAAGCGGTAACCAAAAATGCTAATACCGGACTTACTAATAACGGTATCACGAATCCGCTTCCCAATTCTTCAAACTCGATCGCCGAATCCGCCATCCAGCCCGCTCCCACAAGTGCGCCAACTAAGCTGTGTGTTGTGGAAACCGGCATGCCAATTCTGGTTGCCAGCAACACGGTTAACCCTGCCCCAAAAGCAACTGCCGCTCCATATTCGGCGGTCGCGGCCAGTTCAGGACTTACCAGGCCTTTTCCGGAAAAGCTTTTAAGCAGAGTCTCGGCTAAGAAGACAGCTGTGATGGAACCCAAGAACGTCGTGATCGTCGCCCAACCCAATGCCTTTCGGTAGTGCGTCGTGCCACTACCAAACAGAGTTGCAACTCCTTTGAAGTTGTCATTTGATCCATTGGCGTAGGCTAAGCCGAGCGTCGCTAATAGGATGATCACAATAGACATGATTAAATTATTTTGAAGACACCATTTATGAAGGCTATTGGAAAAAGTTCCTGAACAATAACTGTCGGAAATGCGGCTTCCAACTAAGCAACTATGTTACCAATGATGACGAAAATCAAGTCTGTAATTCAGAAAGGACAAGTAGCGGATTTGGCACTCAAGCTTCGGCCGTCCGGCCTACGCCGTTTTGTTGTAACCACCTGATCCGACTTCGTCCTCCTTCGTCGGACTACGACGGACAAGCTTTTTTTACATTTAACCATTTAGCCAATTAGCCAATTAGCCAGTTAACCATGTATCATTGGACATTTTTTCATTAGACATTGTCCATTGAGCTAAATGACAATTGTCTAATTGTTTAATTGTTTAACTGTCTAATTGGCCAACTGGTTAAATGGTTAAATGGTTAAATGGCTAAATGGCTAAATGGTCAAACGTTCACCCACCAGTCAACAAGTAGATTCAGGATGCCCAGAGCCAGGATGGCGATGAGCAATAGCAGAGCGTAAACCAACCGGGGATGGACGCTTGGCTTAGGCTTTAGCGAAGCCGTGCAGACCGGACAGCGTTCTGAATCAACTGGCACTGCCTGCTTACACGATTCACAATTCTTGGTTTGTTCTAACAACTGCTTAACCAGTTAAGGGATAAAGGAGCTTCGGCCGTCCGGCCTACGCATTTATTTTGTGCAGCCTCGGATCCGACTTCGTCCTCCTTCGTCGGACTACGACGGACAAGCTCCCTGGTTCTATAGCAAAAGGCGGAGTTTATCCGCCGAAGCCTGAAAGGCATAGGTGGAACGGACAAGCTCTTTTTACATTTAACCAATTAACCGTTTAACCACTTAGCCATGCATCATTGGACATTTTTTCATTAGACATTGCTCATTGGTGTATTGCGAAGATACACCATCCTCATCCCAATACTCCCAACCTTCATATTCATCGACTCGATGCATATAGCGATTGGAATCTTCATCATCGGTGGGACGCTCGATTTCAGTCCCCTGAGCGTCATCATAGAAACGACTACGCTCATCCACAGCGACACTGTAGTTTTCTAATTTCCAACGTTCATCGCCCGCACGTTCGGCAATGGTACTCAGAGCTTCCTGATCCGCTTCACGCAAATAATTTCTATCCGCGCAACCAACCAACACTGAAAAAATCAGTGCCATGGTTGAAACGCCAATGATATTGCGGATGTGGTTTTTGTAAATCATATAGCAGTTTTTGAATCGGTTCTGCGCAAAATGTTTTAAACTATGCGCAGCGGTAGGCATTTCCAAGTTACCCGTCCTGCTCTCAAATCGCTCAAAACTGCTGATTCCCTTACCTTATTTCCGCTTACTAGTCATATCTTCCAATAAAATCTCGACCTTCTGGGGGGGGGCAACATGTGGGGACAAAACCGAGATCCTTGGGACGCTTATCACCGAGCAGTTGAGGAATCGAAAAGGCGAATCAAGGCCGAAAAAGTCCATGCTATTCAGCGGCGGCTGACTGAAAAACGACGGATTGCGCGGTTACCCAATTGCCCTACCTGCGGTGAGAAGTGTGAATACAACTCACCTCATTGCGTCAGTTGCAATCAGGAATTGGTTTGGGCCGAATACTTAGTTGGCGTGCCTGGTGACGAAGTGCAGCTTCACCAGCAGCTAACGATGGATGAAAAGAAATACCATAAAAGACGGGAGAAACGACGAGCAATCCGGAAGAAGTACGCCGATCGGAATTCTCGATTAGAGTCACAACAGCTGATAATTTTCCTCGTCTTACTCACCATTGCAATCGTCGGATTGTTCTTCTTATGGCCTCAGCTAAAACTGTATCTAAGGTGATGCAGCTTTTACTAAACGCGGCTTTAGGGGATGCGGACTTCGAGGTTATGAAGCCTGACCCGAATTACAAAGAGCGAACTAGCAAGTAACAGCTCGTTCTTTTCTCTTGCTGAACACTTTCTCATGAGTTTTCTTTGTTTTTCTCCGATACCAAAAAGTGGTACAATCCACAGTGAACCGTATATATCTATTACCGATGGAGCATCATCATGATTCGTAAACTGGCTACGCTCTTCAGTGTTCTAGCTGTTGTAGCAATCATCTCGGGCGTCTCGACCGCAGAAGACAAAAAAGAAAACAAATACACCACCAAGAAATTCATGCAAGCTGTCAAAACAGGTGGCTTACATACTAAAGTCATCAAGGGAGAAGCCAGCGAAGCAGAAACTAAGCTGTTTGCAGCTTACGTCAAAGCGCTCCCAACCAATAAGCCACCTAAAGGGTCGGCTGAAAGTTGGAAAAAGCTGACCGGTGCTTTGGCTAAAGCAACCGAAAACCATCTGGCTGGGAAAGAAGGAAGTGCAGAAGCACTTGCCAAAGCAATGAATTGCAAAGCCTGCCACACTCCTCACAAGGTATATCCTCCTAAAAAATAGGAATTACCTTGAGAGCCAAATAGATCAAAACGCTCGGTGGGCATATGCTTATCGAGCGTTTTTTAATCTCTCGATTGAGGCTGCCACTCTTAGGATTCAATCATGAAAGCAATATGTTCATTCAGTCTTGTAGTGTTGTTATTTGTGACAACTACTCTACAGGGCCAGGACGTTGTGAAGGGAAATCTATTTCCACGTAACGCACCCTATGATCAACCACTCAAAGGGTGGGCTCCTTACACCAATGCCGGGACGATCCACCAACCCTACAGCATGGTATTTCTTTACAAGTCCTGGAAAGATCTGGAGCCTGTTGAAGGAGAGTACAAATTTGAACAGTGGGAGCAAGCAGATTGGACCCACCCTAATGCGAAAGGCAAACATGTAATCTTTCGCATTTACATGGACTACCCTACGAAAGAAAGTGGGATCCCAAACTGGCTGCTTGCTAAAGGAGTGGAGACTAGAAAATACGATCAACATGGCGGAGGGATCACTCCTAATTACAATCATCCTGAAATGCGCAAGGCCTTAGCAAAGTTCATCTCGGCATTGGGAGCTCGTTATAACTCAAACCCTCGAGTCGCCTTTATACAACTGGGGCTGCTGGGCCATTGGGGGGAGTGGCATACTTATCCTCAACCTGAGTTGTTTGCTGACAATACAACTACCAAAATCGTGGTCGACGCATATCGGAAGGCCTTTCCAAACAAGATGCTTATGGCCAGATACCCGCGCGGTTATGCCTCTGTTCCCAAGTGGTTAGGGTTCCATGATGACATGTTTCCGGCAGACACCCAAAATGGAACGGACTGGGCATTTCTGACCAAATTAAAGGTCTCGGGGCAGGACAAGAACTGGGCTGTTGCACCGATCGGCGGAGAAATGGAACCGTTTCAGGCTGAGAAGTGGATGCTCCACGAGTACGGAGTCACATTGAAGAATTTGCTCGATGGTCATTTCTCTTGGATCGGCCCCTACTGCCCTGCACTCATTGAAACTCAGGACAAGGGATTTCTGGGCAACAGTGCAGAGCTCTTACGCCGCATGGGGTATGACTTTCGGATTCTCACTTATCAACACAAGCGAGTGGTTTCACATGGGGAGCCATTGCAGTTGTTTTTGATCGGAGCGAATCATGGTGTGGCACCATTTTATTACCCTTGGTCGGTCGAACTTGCGTTGATTGATGCCAGCGGGAAAGTTGTAACGACAAAGACAGATCTGGATATTCGCCGCTGGCGACCGGGCGAATTCCGCACGCTGCTCACCGCTCCGACGGCTAACATTTCCGCCGGTAAATATCGTCTGGGAATCGGCGTCATTGATCCCTGGAGCAAAAAGCCTCGCCTTCAATTCTCAAGCAAAATGGAATTACATGAAGCAGGCTGGCAGATGTTTAGTGAAATCACAATCGAATAACATTTGACCATTTAACCACTTAGCCAGTTAACCAATTGGCCATGTATCATTGGCCATTTTTTCATTAGGCATTGGCCATTGAGCTAAATGAAAATTGCCTAATTGTTCAATTGTCTAACTGGTTAAATGGTTAAATGGTTAAAAGAAAAAAGAGCTTGTCCGTTCCACCTATGCCTTTCAGGCTTTGGCGGATAAACTCCGTCCTCTGCTATAGAAGCAAGGAGCTTGTCCGTCGTAGTCCGACGAAGGAGGACGAAGTCGGATCAGGTGATTACAACAAAACAGCGTAGGCCATCCGGCCGAAGCTCATTTACCCCAATGGCCAATGCCAAATGGGTCAATGTCATTGAGGGAAATCACAAATGAACGAGTTAAAGCGGATTTGCAAACTTGATCTGCGTTCGATCGCTTTGATGCGAATCGGAGTTGCAACCGTTCTGATTTGGGATTTGATTGACCGTCTTCTTCAATTCCAATTCTTCTACGCGATCGACGGTGTGATCCCGTTCTCATCATCTGAAGAATACTATGCAGGCATGGCCACCTGGTCATTTCATTTGCTGATTGAAAGCGACATCTATCAATACTGTCTGTTTGGGTTACATCTCCTTCTAGCTGTCGCTCTGTTATTTGGTTTCCATGCTCAGAAAGCAGCGATAGGTTGTTGGCTGCTGTTTGCATCAATGATCGCCCGCGCACCGGTCCTGCTAACCGGAGGAGACATGCTGATGTCTTCCATGTTGTTTTGGCTTATGTGGATTCCATCAGGTCACTTCTTTAGCCTCAAAAAGCGTGGACCTCCCGTGCAAGTTATTATTACCGGATTCGCTACAGCGGGAATTCTGCTGCAGTTTGTGGTGATGTACACACTCACCGGAGTTTACAAATGGAATCCCGAGTGGCACGACGGGACGGCCTTGTTTGTCATCATGGATGATCAAGCCCTTACTAAACCACTCGGCATTTGGCTTACCCAATTCCCCGGATTTCTAAAACTGCTAACTTGGGGAACACTGGCTCTCGAGCTCGCCGCTCCTGTCCTGTTACTAAGCCCTGTAGCTACTGATCGTTTTCGAGGAGTGGCTGTGATCGCGTTTGTTGGTCTTCATGCCGGCATCTTCTTCACCATGGAAGTACTGGGGTTTTCTCCGATTAGCATCGCTGGACTCCTAGCCTTTATCCCAGCAACCGCTTGGAATCTCAGGCCTCTCCGAAAGTTCAATCCATTTCAAGAGTCTGATCAGAACTCACTCCCAACGGACGAAGCTCTACAGCCTACACGATCATTTAAGTTTTCTAGCATTCTGCGGGAATCCGGAGCGGCACTAGGCTTAAGCATGATGCTATTTTTTGCTGTCTGGCAAATGTTGATTCACGCTGGCAAGGCGAAGTTCAATCCGCAAATCAACCGCATCGTGCATCATCTTCGGATGGATCAAACTTGGACGATGTTTCATATTCCCAGCAATCTCTGCTATCGCTACTTGCTCGAAGGTAGAACTGCCGATGGGAAATTCATTGACCTTCTCCGAGGCAACCAAACTCGCACGACCGTTGATGATCGCCCGGAGATTCCGGAACCGCCTATTCGTTTCGAGTCCTCCCGATGGCTGCTGTTGTACCGTCAGATGGGTACGACTCAATACGCGAATCAGCAGTTACATACCATTCGCCATTTACTGTCACACAACCCAGCCGCTGCCGACTTGCCTACTGCCGAAGAGTTGGATGTGAAAGAAGTCGTATTTCACGGTGCCGCGGGCACTCGAGATATCCGAGCCGAGTCTGCACTGCTTTTGATCTCTCATGTTGATTTCCGAGCCAAGGGAGGATATCTCGCTGGGCAACCTCATGGGGCATGGGAACATTATCGTGACAGTGGAGCTCTTGATTCCAAAGGACCTTACGAACATGGTCTGCGGCATGGCAAGTGGCAGTTTTATCACTCCAACGGCCAACTCGCTTCCGAAGGTAAGTTTGATCTAGGGCATGAGCATGGATTTTGGACGATGTTCAACGAAGATGGAAACCGAACAGCGTACGGAGAATTTATCGATGGCCAAAAGGAAGGTACGTGGACCTTCTGGTACGACAATGGCGGCATGAGCACTGGGGAGTTCAAGGATGACGAACTCGTGGAAAACCAAGACAATTAACCATTTAACCATTTAACCACTTAGCCATTTAACCATTTGGCCATGTATCATTGGCCATTTTTTCATTGGTCATGGTCCATTGGGTTAAATGGAAGATGAGCTTCGGCCATCCGGCTTCTATTACTCTACAACTCAGGCTTGCCAATTGTTTAATTGTTTAATTGTTTAATTGTCTAACTGGTTAATTGGTTAAATGGGTAATTGGCTAACTGGTTAACACTAACTAAACTTACAAAAATACAAATCACCTCTCCTAGCAGATCTATGTCACCTCTAGCTCACGTAACAGCCAACTCCGGTTTTCTACCAACTCGCGCATCCTTCATGCTGGATGCCGTTTTTCTGGCTATGTTTCTGGTTGTGCCGGTGATGTTCTGGAGCATTCGCCTTGCGAAGCAGGGCAAATTCGCACTGCATAAGAAAATCCAAATCGCCACAGCCGTTGTTCTGTTAATTGCTGTGCTTGCATTTGAAGTAGATATGCGACTCAACGGCTGGATCGATTACACGCATGGCAGTGCCTACGTCAAATCGACCATTATGACGTTTCTTTACGTGCATTTAGCGTTCGCCATTCCAACACCGTTGTTGTGGATTGTTGTAATTGTCAAAGCGCTCAAGAAATTCCCCAACCCTCCCGTACCTGGAGAGCATAGTAAGACGCATAAGCGTTTGGGATGGCTGGCGACGATCGGCATGGTGCTCACAAGTGTGACCGGCTGGATCTTCTATTACGTAGCCTTTGTTTCGTCGTTGGTATAGAAACTGACCTCTTGAGCTGCAGAGTACCGGCTCGTTACTTTCCGCCGCTACGGTTACGCCGAGTGCGTTCAATACGAATCCGACAGCCAATGGCAACTGTTTCCTGTTTCGCTGGAAGCTTCCCAGCCTGAGCGGCCGCCACGGCTAATTCGACATACTGAGTTTTTACCTTTTCAGCATCCGGACTATCGTCCATTGCTCCCATGTATACCACCTGTCGTTCTTTATTGAGAACGAAACACTCAGGTGTATATCCGGCTCCGTACTTCTTGGCAATTTCCTGAGTTTCATCAAACAGGTAGGGGAAGTTGAACCCTTTTTCTTTGGCCCGTTGCTTCATGGCCGGAAGCAGGTCTTCTTCAATCTTGTTTACATTGATTGCAACCAGGCCAACTTTTGAGCCTGCATATTTTTTGGAGAACGCAACAAGACGATCTTCGTAATCCACGGCATAAGGGCAGCTATTGCAAGTGAAGACGACGACCAACGTCTCTTTGTCTTTAAAGTCGTCAAATGCATAGTGTTTTCCATCGGTGGCTGGCAACTTTGCCCACTTCGGAGCAGCATCTTTGATATCCAACACAGGATTGAATTCTCCGGCGAATGTAGTCGCCACCATTAGGCAGGTAACAGCCCACGACAAAACAATGCGTTGCAACGATTTCATATCAATCCTCGTCTATCAAATATTACCAATATCAAGTCTGGGAGTTCTTTCGATAATTGTACCTCGAATTCCCCCAACCCCAATTGTTTAAATGTCTATCGGGAAACTCGCTTCGGCCTTTTTACATTTAACCAATTAGCCATTTAACCAGTTAGCCAAGTGACAATGGTCATTGGGACAGTTAAGCAATTGTCATTTTTGGCAATTGGGTTAAAAGACAAGCCTGAATTCCAAAACCACGAGTTTACCCGTCGTAGTCCGAAGGACGTAGTCGGGTCTAATTGTCCAACTGTCTAATTGTTTAATTGTCTAACTGTTTAACTGGCCAACTGGTTAAATGGTTAAATGTCATAGCACACCACCGTCTTCACCCCTTGCGGTTCACGGTTGGTATAGTGCCACAAGCTGTCGGCCGGAGCCACTTTGTTAGTAATCATGCTGGCAATCGCTTCTCCGTACTGACTTTTTAATTGGTACAGATGGTCAATTGCCGACTGCATATCCTGTGGTGCATTATTGACTGTGCCTAGGTAGAGGTGATTGCCGAGGATTGCATTACGCATAATTTGATTCACATCGAATTCACGCACCTGAGGTAATCGTGATGCACCGAGCCAAACCATGATACCGCATCCGGCCAAAAGCTGAGCTGACTGCATCATGACTCGATCATTACCAGTGCACTCTAATATCAATTCAAATCCATCCTGCTCTACATTACCGGTTTGAAAATCCAAGGTATCCGCATTTGCGTAACGAGCACCAAACTGTCGTACCAAATTCGCTCGAAATGTATCTTCGGAATCACGGCCAAATACGGTCACATCCCAACCACGAGCTCGACAGCAAATGATAGCTGCGAAAGCAATGGGGCCCATACCTGTGATCAATACTCGCGGTGGATTATCAACCCATTCGTTAGCACCTAAACGAGCGGCCTGTGCCTGTTCTGCTTCCCGTACTGCCTTTTCGGAAACGGAGATCGGCTCGGATAAGATGGCAATATCCTCAATGCCGTCTGGCACTGCATATAGAAACTCGGGGCGATCAATCCATTGAGGGAGAGAAAAACCATGTTCCCATACAATCCCCCGTTCGACATAAGCTCCCCATGGCATCATGTCCGGACGCCGCTTCAATTTGAACGTTTCAATGCCCTCGGTTGTACTACCTGTGGTGGGGCGACGGACAGCGGGCACGACAAGGTCCCCTGCACTAACTGACTCCACACCTTCGCCAACCTCCAGTACTCGCGCTAAACACTCGTGTCCCAATATCAATTGATCGTGCCCAGTCGGAACGTGGGGCGTTGCCGCATGCAAAATCTCTCGGTCTGTCCCACAGACGCCCAGGTAAACCGTTTCACAGACAACTTCACCTGCCTTGGGGCGAGCTGGTTCAATGGGAGCGACCAACTGTGGTTCCTGATTTCCGGGGATGGCCGCTATAGATTGCAATGACATGAGATCGTTCGCTCTTTTAATCTTAGGAGAGTGAAAAAACAGATAGGATTATTTCGAATGGAACAAACGGTAAGGGTCAGCTGAAACATGGGTTGGTTGACCTGAAAGCAATTCACTGACAAGTTTGCCTGTGGCTGGTCCCATGGAGAGCCCCAGCATATTGTGCCCCGTGGCAACTAGGACATTATCCATTCGTGGACTGGTATCAATGATCGGAATACCATGATAAATCATCGGTCGCCAACCGAACCATTCTTCGACAACTTCTTCACCATAAGGTTCACGTAGGTAGGGTTCGGCTCCGGACTTCAATAGACCGATACGCCGTCGATTAATCTTCGTGTCGTAACCTGAAAACTCCATGGTGGAGCCGAGTCGATATCCGGTCTGCATTGGCGTCATAACAACACGGTGCTGTGGGAAGATCATTGGAATGCGAGGCGAATATTGAGGTCTTGGAAACGTGAGGGAATATCCTTTGCCAGGTTGGATTGGAATGTCAGCTCCGATTTCCTTTTCCCAACGCGGCGAAATCGCTCCAACTGCCAGCACAAACTTATCCGCTTCGATTACGCCATCCCGAGTCAGTACGCCGATCGCGTTGATTCCCTTTCGCTTGAATTTAAATACTTCCGTACCATCTCGCACGTCAACGTCGTACTCCAGTAAGATACGTTTCCATTCAGCCATCAGGCGATCCGGGCGAAGGTGAGCATCATCTTCGTAATACCAACCACCCGCTACATCATCCGCAACGGCAGGTTCGAGTTCATAGAGTCCACAGGTCTCCAGACGTTTCGCAGGTAACGCAAAATGTTTTGATAAGAAGGCGTCTGTTGCTCGATAACCTTCCATTGCCGCAGCATCTTTATAGACGTAAAGCAGGCCGTTTTTTTGCCACTCGCATTCAACTCGTTCCTTCTCAAGTAACTCCTGATAAAGATGCATCGAGGATTCAAGCAATGGCATTCTGGCCGAGGCAGCCTGTAGCATATGACGTTCATTACAACGCAATGCAAATTTGGCTAACCAAAGCCACAACCGCGGGCTAATCCGAGGCTTAATGTAAAGTGGATTATGTCGCTTAAAAAGTGTCTTTAGCGTTTTCCCTATGGCTCCTGGACTGGCCAGTGGCAATGCGTCACTAGGGCACACTAATCCACAATTGCCGTGTGAGCATCCACTTCCAAATGCATCTTTTTCCAGCAACGTGACGCGATAACCTGCTTGCCGCAAGAAGTAGGCACTCGAAGCTCCGATAACTCCACCGCCAATAACGACAACATGCGATTGATTCGTATTCACCACTACTTCTCAATCCCAAATCGCAAAGGGTCAGCATCCTGAAGTATTAAGTTCGCATCTGCAGTAACGAAGGCCGTACCACGGATAGTGGGTATACAGCGAGTACCGTCTGCTGTCCACTCAGCAGAGCCTTCAAAGACACTACCTACGATGCTTTCCTGCCTCCACACCTGCCCCGGTTCAATCACACCATCAGCAAGCAAACAGGCAACCTTGGCACTCGTTCCTGTTCCACAGGGTGAGCGGTCATATTGTAGGCCTGGGCACAACACAAAGTTTTTCGAGTCGGCTGCGGGATTGTTTGTCGGAGCAAAGAGCTCGATGTGGTCAATTTCTTTCCCGTCCTCACCGGCAATGCCACTGTCTCGCAACGACTCAGTGACTGCCGTGCAATACTGAGTTAGCTGTTGGACGTTGCGCACATTGAGGTCCTGACCATGATCACTCATCAGAAAAAACCAATTCCCTCCCCAGGCAATGTCGCCTGTGGCTGGGCCGTAACCCGCGACGTCTATCTCAACCGATTTTCTAAATCGATAACTGGGTACGTTGGTTAACTCGACCGTATGATCATCAAGCAATGAATATTCGATCACGCCAACCGGCGATTCAATTTTCTGCTTCCCATAATCAGCTTGGCCCAGATATTTCAGGGTGACGCCTAGCCCAATCGTGCCATGGCCGCACATCCATAAGGAGCCAACATTATTGAAGAAGATGATTCCGTGATCACAATCCGGATGTTCTGAAGGAACGAGTAAAGCTCCGACCATGGCATCCCAACCACGCGGCTCATTGACTATAGCCCGGCGAAACTCATCATATTTCTCATTGAAGACCTGCATCTGCTCCAGCACAGTGCCGCCACCAAGGTCAGGTCCGCCCGAGATTACGATACGTGTCGGTTCGCCACCTGTGTGGGAATCAATGACGCGAATTGGATTGGTCATGGGATTACTTTATCTCAAGCACAGGTTCGCCCAGCACATCCATCCGAGGTGTGCAGCCCATTCCAGGGGCGGTGGAAGCACTCATCCTTCCGTTCACACGCTGGGGTGCATTTTCTGCAATACTCACGGGACCATAACTATTAAAGTCGGTCGACGTGAACAGTAAATCTGTCGGCGTACTGTGAGCGAGGTGAGCGATCGCGGCGGTGGTAATATCCCCTCCCCAGCTATCTTCAATCGTCATCGCGACGCCGATCGAAGCACATAGTTCACGAGCCTGATGTGCTTTGGTAAGGCCGCCGAATTTACTAATCTTGATATTGACTACATCCATGGCCTGATCGGCGTACCCTTTCATCAGCACATCTAATGAGTCGATACATTCATCCATCACAAATGGGTGATTGGTTCGTCTGCGAATCGACAGGCATTCTTCATAGCTAAAGCAAGGCTGTTCGATATAGACATCCACGTCGGCCACGCCGCGAACAACTCGAGCGGCTTCATGCATAAGCCAGCCAGTATTGGCATCCGCCACAAGTTTATCACCTGTTTCAAGTCGTTCGGCTACTTTGTGGATCCGCTGGATATCCACATCCGGATCACCACCTACCTTGAGTTGGAATCGGCGGTACCCTTCATCACGATAGCTTTGAACATTGTCAGCCATCGCTTCTGGTTCCTGTTGGGAGATGGCGCGATACAGAACAAAGTCGTCTCCATAACGGCCACCGAGTAATTCACAGATCGGGAGTCCGGCGACTTGTCCTTTAATATCCCAACAGGCGATATCAATCGGAGACTTCACGTAGGGATGGCCTTTAAGAGCTCGGTCCATCAGACGATTTAGAGGCCCGAGTTTAAGAGGATCTTGTCCAATTAGATGTGGTCCAAGTTCACGAATCCCGCTACGAACTCCTTCCGCATAGGCAGGGAGATAGAAGGGCCCAAGTGGACAACATTCGCCGTAACCGGCCAGTCCTGCATCGGTGATCACCTCTACCACATTACTGTCGAATACGGTAACTGACTTCCCACCCGACCATTTATAGGTAGTTTCGTGTAGTGGCAAGTCGACTTGATAAACTCGAATAGCTTCGATTTTCATCTACTTTAATCTCCAGGTGATTTTATCTAAGACTGACTGAGGAGCACTTTTCTTTCGTTCCGGCCATTCGTTCTTCGGATAACCAATATAAAAAATCCCGAGGCAGCGATCGTCTTCACCGGCAAAGCCAAAGAAGGATCGAACTTCGGGAATATCGTAGACCGGTGCGGTGGACCAGAATCCTCCCAATCCTTCGGCTGCCGCAGAGAGGTGGAGGTTTTGGACAGCACAAGCAACGGCCATGACTTCTTCTTCAGCAGGAATTTTTCCCGCATGGCGTTCCATTCCCAGCACTATCGCCACCTGGGTATTCTCGGCGTAAGACGCCATCTTATCGCGTTTGGCTTCCTTGAATTGTTCCTCAGGAGTATGTGTCGTATAGGCTTCGCGTAAATAGCTGGCTAAGTCTTGTAACGTCGAACCTTGATAAATCGTAAATCGCCACGGTTCGGTGAGTCCATGCGTCGGAGCCCAATTAGCGTTACTAAGTAGTTGTTCAATTGTGGCACGAGAAACCGGTTTGTCGGAGTAGTTTGGTTGCCCGGCAGCGTCGATTGGTTTCACCGTCCGGCGAAATTCGATGAGTTGCGTAACGTCATTGAGGTTAATCATGCAGTGCTTTGTTTTGGCCAGAGGTTGGTTGGAAACTACTTATTATCAGTTGATTGTACCGATGGCCAATTCGAGTGTTAACCATGAGATTGGAGAGAAAGCGAAGATTGCAGGAAGCTACAGCTTCTATTGAATTGATGAATGAGAGATATGCCTTGAATTTGATTTGAACAATCTATAACAGAAGGTCTTAACAACTTCTTTTGATACAGTCTTTAGATACGTTCTTGAAATCTATTCAAGGGCTTAGACGAATTTTGCTGGGGTGTTATACTTAGGCATTCTAAAGACGCGCCCATAGCTCAGCTGGATAGAGCAACGGACTTCTAATCCGTAGGTCGCAGGTTCGAATCCTGCTGGGCGTGCTCTTTTATTTCTGTGAACTCTACGCAACACAGCCGTTCATCTCTCCGGCCATGGCCTGCAGTGATTGTAATTCCAGGTAGAACTCAAAGACTTATAACCAGCGTGGTCTCGTTAACAAAACGAGCGTCCAACCCGTACGGGATTATTCATCCTCTTCACCCTCGTCACCCTTGTGTGACTTGAAGGCGTGGACAATCCCCATCACGCCTGCAAATATCAAAAACAATCCAAGCAAGATACAGAGTACTCCGGCACCGGGTATGTTTACACCAACAAGCACAAGTCCTCCACCAACCAGTGCAGTGAAGATCCAAAGAGGATATCTGATAATTGCTAAACCAACAGAGAAAGCCTAATGCAACTTCGACTCAGGATTCCTCGATGCACTTAATCCCAGCCTCAAAATAATAGCAGCAAGTACCATACCGATTAAACCAACTAGTTCCATGTCCAATTGCGCCCAAACGAACATATGAATAACCTCTTCTTAATCGGCAAGATTTGTATTCCACAAGCTATCAGATTAACGGAAAAATGCCCCTAGAAATATTAAGTTAATTGCTTACAGAGGCCTCCTAAATCCATTCTGAATGGCAACAATCTCACTCGCCTTGGACATCTTGTTCGTTTTGATTGGCCGATTTCAGATTATCTAATCTACCTTGATATGCCATCGTGCCCGTCACTTTGTCTGGAACCAAAGCAATTCTCCCAGCAATCAGTTCCACCCTGCTTTTCATTCAGAGTAAGATTGAGTTAAATTCTTCTCAGGACGCTCTGCCATGCAAGTGATCGACATCCAACAAAAACTCGATAGCTTTGACGAACACTGGTCGCCCAAGGTTATCGCAGCCTTAAACGGACAACATGTCAAAGTGGTTAAACTGCTTGGGGAATTCGACTGGCATTTTCATGAAGACGAAGATGAACTTTTCATGGTCGTCGAAGGAGAATTAACCATTCACTTTCGTGATCGGACAATCGAACTAACACGTGGGCAAATGTGTGTCATCCCTCGGGGTATCGAACACAAACCCGTAGCATCCGAAGAATGTCAGGTCCTGCTATTCGAACCTGCAGGGACAATCAACACTGGAAATCTGGTCAATCAACGAACCGTTTCTTCACCCGACTCAATCTAACTTATATTGAAAACGCCATGCGACTACTACCCTTACATCACAAACGTCTTTCTCTAGTCACATTGTTTTGCCTAGGGAGCACCTTCGTTGCGAGTTTCGCGGTTTCTCAAGTTCAGGCAACCGAATCCAAAAAACCAAACGTCCTGCTCATCTCCATTGATGATCTCAATGACTGGACGAGTTCACTCGGGGGGCACCCTCAGGCCAAAACTCCCAACATTGACCGACTAGCCGACCGAGGTACTCTGTTCTCCAATGCTCACTGCCAATCCCCGGTTTGCAATCCGTCACGCGCCAGCATGCTCACTGGACGTCATCCACACACATCCGGCATCTACTTCCTCAGCCCGGATCTCAAACAGTCTCCAGTGTTAGAAGGTCTGGACACGCTACCTGAACGATTTGCCAAGCATGGTTATCAGACGATGGCCGCCGGAAAAATATTCCACACCGGGGACAAACGATTCTTTCAGGAGTACGGTGGAAACATGGGGGGCTTTGGCCCGCGACCTAAAGAGAAGATTTCGCAGCCACATGGTCACCCACTGTGGGACTGGGGGGCTTTCCCTGAATCGGACGATCTCATGCCCGACTTCAATATTGCACAATGGGCCTCTACCAAACTGAAGTCCATCCCTGTCGATTCAGACAAGCCGTTTTTCATGGGAGTTGGATTCTATCGACCTCACGTTCCAATGTTCGCTCCCAAGAAATGGTTTGACCTCTTTCCGCGAAACCAAATTCAATTACCTCTGGTCAACGACAAAGACCGTAATGATCTGAGTCAATACGCCATCGCATTGACCAATGAGAAACACGTTTCACCGGAGCACGCATGGGTTAAATCGGCCGGCCAATGGGAACACGCCGTTCAATCCTATCTCGCTTCGGTTGCTTTTGCAGATTACTGTCTGGGAATTGTCTTGGACGCCTTGGATCAATCCCCACATAAAGACAATACCATCGTCGTTCTGTTTGCCGATCACGGATTTCATCTGGGCGAGAAGCAGCGTTGGGCCAAACGGACAATCTGGGAAGATGGTACACGCGTTCCCCTTATCGTCGTGGACAATAGGTACTCCCCCAAGCAAATCTCCAGCAAACCTGCACAGCTTCTTGACGTGTTTCCGACGCTTTTGGAACTCGCCGACTTACCCAACGATAATTCTCAGGAAGGTAAGTCACTTGTCCCACTCATGAAAGACCCTCAAGCAGATTGGAATCACATCGCCTTGTCATCATTTGGGAAGGGAAACTTTGCTGTCAGATCCGAGCGTTATCGATTTATTCAATATCTGGATGGATCCGAGGAATTCTATGATCATGCCAATGATCCTCATGAATGGAATAACCTCATCAATAAAAAGAAACTTACAGAAATCATCGAACAGCATCGCAAACGCTTGCCAGCAAATCAAGCCGATGTATTACCTGGCAACTCGACAGGTCACAAAGCCTATCAAGCAGCCAGTCGTTTTGTGAACGAATAATTCTGAGCTTTTCAAATCCTATTACCTGCAGGACAACGCCATGAATCCCTTTGCACGCCAAACCCATCTTAGTTTAATAGCCGGTTTACTCTGCGTTCAGTTTGCTCATGCCATCGAACTCGATGTTCCTAAAGATGATGGCAAATTACGTATTGTCTGCTTCGGTGCTCATCCGGATGATGCCGAATATAAGTCCGGTGGAACGGCTGCGATGTGGGCTGAACAGGGACATCATGTCCTCCTGGTCTCGGTCACCAACGGAGACATCGGTCACTGGAAGATGTCTGGAGGAGCTCTGGCAAAACGTCGCATCGCTGAATCCGCCGAAGTGGCGAAGCGATTGGGCGTCCACTCGAAAGTGCTCGACATTCATGACGGCGAATTATTACCAACTCTGGAAAACCGCAAAACGATCTGCCGTATCATTCGATTATGGAATGCAGACATTGTGATTTCTCACCGTCCTTGGGATTATCATCCAGACCACCGCTATACAGGGATTTTGGTTCAGGATGCTGCCTTTATGGTGACCGTTCCATTCTTCTGTCCCGACGTACCTCACCTCAAAAAGAATCCTGTCTTTCTATACTCCAGTGATGGGTTCAAAAAACCCTATCCTTTCGAACCTGACGTCGTTGTGGCCGTCGACAGTGTCTTTGACAAGAAAGTGGATGCCCTAACCGCCTTGGTTTCACAGGCTTTTGAAGGTGGCGCCGGAGGTAGCCCGGAACGTCTCGCACTAGTACCGCCAGCCAGTGACCCCAAAGCACGAAGAGAGTGGTTATATGAACGATGGTCCAATCGTCAAGGGCGAGAAGCGGATAAATTCCGAGAGCAACTGATCCGTCTCTACGGATTGGAGCTCGGCAGCAAAGTGAAATTTGCCGAAGCCTTTGAAATCTGCGAATACGGTTCGCGGCCAACCACGCAACAGCTTAAAGAGCTATTCCCGTTCTTCCCTGAAGAAAAGTAAACAGCCTTACTCGGTTGTAAACGGCGATGCTGGAAGGCCTTCGCTATTCACCAGATTTACCGCGGGATTCGGAAATGGAATCCAGGCATATCTGGCTTGCACTGGCTTTTCCACTTGAGGACTGGTCACCAAAATTGTCTGCGGTGTTTGTATCTCTGCTACAGCAGCATGAAACACGCCATCTTCTCCACAAACCTCAAAGTGCCGAATGGGCTGACCATCTGACGAGCCTAACCCTTTTCCTTCGTGTGCAAACGAAAGGACTAACGAAGAATCACGACGTTGCACACTTAATAACAATGGGCCGGAATAGACCGATAAACCGTCCACATTATAAGTCACTCCTAAGGCCCACCGTCCCAAGCGTTCACCAACTGGTTTTTTCAGCCTAGGATGCACATCGCTTGGATGTCCCAAATCTAATGTCACTGCCATTCCGGACTCTGGTATCACCTCCAACATGCGTCTCTGGCCATCACGAAACTCCGGCCAATGAGGTCGATTAATCGCAGGCAACTGTACATAGAGAAACGGGAAATCACCTTGTCCCCATCGAGTTCGCCAATTCTGAACCAATAATGGAAGTAGCTTGCTATGTTGCTCTACTCGCATAGCACGCTCAGCATTCGACTCTCCCTGATACCAGATCGTCCCACGAATCGCATAAGGTATGATCCGTTCGATCGCTGACTCCCACATAAACCCTGGTTTAAATGGATGATTCGGGCCTTGTGTATCGCCAGGTAAAAACTCCCCCGCCTGGAGCGGAGCTAATAGATTCTGAACACCTCGAGTTCGACAAAACTCACCTAACAACTCATTATCCAGCCAGTTACCGGCCACTAGTCCTTTCAAATCCTGCTCCGCTGCCAATGCGGCTGGTGAAATCCATGCTTCGGTTGGAGACCCGCCCACCGCAGGACCAATGAGGCCAATCGGCACCTTGAGGTGCCTGTGAAGATAACGGCCAAAGTACCAACCGACCGCAGAAAACGAACTTACTGACTTCGGAGATGCGATTTGCCATTGCCCATTGCAATAGGCGTCAGGCGTCAATCGTTGAAGGTCCGTTGAAGAGTATTCACCATAGACTCCGCGTGGGCCTCCGCGTAGATTCAATAGCCTCACCTGAGCGTGCTCTGCATTTTCGATTTCTTCCATTCCATGACTGGATTGTGAAACCATCCACTCCATATTCGACTGGCCTGCACAAATCCAAACTTCTCCAACCAGTACATCTGTAAAGTGGAGGCGGTCCCGACCAGACTCGACAGTCAAACTCAATGGCTCTGTAGAATATCCTCGTGGCTCAAATCTAACTTGCCATTCACCATCTTCATCCGCAGTGGTTTCTAGCTGTTTAGTTCCCAACTGAACAACGACTTTCGACTCTGGAATCCCCTGTCCCCAAACGGGCAAAGTAGCATTCGCCTGCAGTACCATATGATCGCTAAACACCAGTGGCATGCTAAGTCGAGCTTTCGGAGTCTTGCCGATATCAATCGTATCCGGCACATCGCTGGAAATGATGTCATCAATGCTAACCCGCTGAAATGTCATATGGCTTTGGCTACCTTCATAAAGGATGCCAACCGTCTCTTCATCAATCATGGACATACACGAGTATCCTGCACTGCCATGTTCATCCAGTAACAGACGATGCTGCTTGGGCCATGTTGCCCCTTTGTCAGGAGACGCCTTGATCGTTAAATGATTGCGACCTCTGAGACTATCCGGATTCGAGAACAAGAGCCAATGCTTATAGACATTACGTTCAACAATTCCCTGATTCCTGCGACCGATGGCGGTTAACTCCCGTTCGATATTGATCAGACTCGCCATACATGCTCCTGGTTCAATCAATGCTCGCTCTGAAGTTTCATGCTTTTGCCAGGTCTTTCCCAGATCACGAGTCGTCATGACCACGCGAGCCGACTTGCGGTTGTAACGGCAGTTCAACATGAGAACACCAGGTTCAATTTCCACCACCTGCGATTCTGTGGTGTCGTCAAACGCTCCGGTTCCCACCTGCCAAGTGTCCCCATGATCTTTCGAATAGATGATGGTGGAGTGTGGGAGCCGGTTATTTTCCGGCGGATCCTGATACTGAGCGGCAAACACAATCGTCCCATCTCGCATCGTGATACCTTTTCCGGGCCCTTGTAAGATGAAACACCATTCCGGACGCTTTACTTGTTTCGTGATGTTGATCGGCTTAGACCACGTGACTCCGTCATCATCGCTCCGAACCAGCATGAACTGGCCTGTTTCTTCCGGGCTCAACCCCGGGCCCGACCCTCGCCACGAACGATTCCCGTGGCTCCATGTTGCTGCCACCCAAATGGTCCCCGTGTTGTCATCCACAAGAATTGCCGGATCACCAATTCCGTCGTAACGCCATCGTGGATCCTCGCCCATGTCCATAATGACTTTCATGGGTTCCCATGTCTGACCACCATCTTCCGAACGAGACATGCCAACGTCGATATCGCCGGGTAAGTCACCCCCATTACGTCGCCGTACATCATAGACACCGATCAATGTTCCGGCCGTCGTCGTTGCCAACCCGGGAATTCGATAAGTGTGAACTCCATCATCTCCCCCTTGCCGCAAAGCAACGCCCATCCGCTGCAAAGATACTGGAGTATCAATGGAAACATTTTTGTCGTTGGAGAAAGCGACTTGTTTACATTCGATTCCAATTCGACCGTCGATCGATGTTTCGTCAGGCAATTTCCCCTCAACCCAAACTACGTTTTCACCTTCCTCAAGATTTACCGGAGCAAACTCCCACTCCACAAACTCTTTGGTTTGTGTGGGAAGATCAATCTTCACTCTCTCCTGACTGCCCAAGCGAACATACAGTGCATCCGCCTGAGTGTCCCCCACGACTCGACCAGTTATCGATTTGAGTGCAATGGGAGAAACCGACCCTATCGTTTGAATTCGAAGCTTCAAGAGCGGACTTGCGTCACGCCCAACTAATGCTGGAAGTGTAAATGGAACAGCTTCAACCGATGTAATTTCCTGTGGCTTAGCAGGTGCGATACGAATGTCGTCCAGCATGATCCCCGTGTTGGAGGGACTTGAGCACGTAAAGCGTAGCTGTTTTATCTCAGGGTCTGCCAAAGAGACTCTGACATGATTTAGAAACGAACGGCCCACGCGAACTCGTTTGTCGCCGTTGTAGATTTCCTCCCAGCCCTTGGCTGAGTTCTTTTCTATGCGAAAGGTAAACGGTGACCTTGCTGTCCAGCGTTCAGCCCAAAAGCTTAGCTCACTAGTTGCTGTGACCCTCACCTTCACATTCAACGTGACCACCGTCTTGGTTCCACCGGTTAACTGCAAACATTGCTTCCCGGACTTGAAGTAACCTGGTTTGACAACAGTGAGCCCTTGGTTCGCTTCCCACATTCCAAGTGTGGTATCCAATCGGCTGAATTCACCTGCCTCACTGGTCTCAAAGCCCTCTATAGCCGCGGTGGTATCGGCTGCTGACAAAATAGGATTCTCACCGAGCATCAAGATGACGCCAACCAGTTTTAAGAACGCCAGCCTATCCACGCCCCACCGTTTTCGGTTTTGCAAGTTCATACCATGTCCTCGATTAATGAGCTTCTTGTCAGCATCTTGCCAGTTTCTCGTCAGTATCTTGGTTTACGTCATCAACTTATCTGACTGAAGTCAATTGGCAAGTGTTTAAAGCCGACGAATCAGCAATAGTTCTGCCATCTCAGTAAGCAAGTTTTCTAGCCCCGACTAAGTATCTGAATTAGAATAAAAGTCTCTTCTTCAGGTCTTATCAATGTGAACCAATGGACCTACTTTTAACTCTGTTCGAATCGGGAAAATGACGATGCTCACATCACGCCGTACAATCCTGAAAGGGCTAGGCGGATCCCTAGGAGGATCACTCGCGCTTCCTCTTCTCGAATCCATGAGTTACGCCAAGCAAGCACAAACGCCTCCGCCACTTCGATTACTGGTCGTCGGCAATCCATTTGGCATGCATCCCGAACACTTTTTCCCCACGGAATTCGGGAAAGATTATAATATCTCACCCACCCTAAAGTCCCTGGACTGGTTACAGGATCGAATCTCGATCTTTTCTCACACCGATCACGGCATGAAGAGCGGTCATGGACGTGAGCTGGCATTTCTTAGCGGAGTACTCCCCGAAACCGCTAGCTCTTTCCCTGAAAAGAACATGTCCATCGATCAGGTCGTAGCGTGGCAAATCGGAAGTCAGGTTCGCTACGCATCTGTCCATGCGACACTGGATCGCAGTATTCGCCTTAGCTGGAATGCCAATGGTGTCGACATCAAACCCCATACAGATGTTCTCAGCCTGTATGACTTCCTGTTTCTAAACTTAACGCAAAAGGAACGTGTCGCCCGACAAAAACTAATGCAAAGTAATCAGAGCATTCTGGATATTGTTGGTGACCAATTGAACTCGGTTCGCCAAAAGGCAAGTTCGCAGGACCAGCATCGCCTCGACCAGTTCTCTCAGTCAATTCGCAACCTCGAATCCAACTACGCCATCCGCAAGGCCTGGATTGATCGTGAAAAACCGACCTATGATCTCAGTCGCTATAGCGCTCAACAACCTGCCACACTAGAATCCAAATATGATGCCGTCTTTGACATGATTGCGTACGCATTTGAAACGGATCTAACACGCGTGGCCACTGTCGGATTCTCTGCCGTAACCAACTTTACTGAACTGGATGGCGTCAACCGAGGTTATCACGGCTGCACTCACAACGGCAAACAGGAAGATGTCGTCAGTGAGCTTGTTGGCATTGAATCTTTTCAAGTCCGTGAATTATCAAAATGTCTCAAGAAACTAGACTCCATTCAGGAACCTGGTAGCAACGGATCACTACTTGATAACACCATCGTCCTGCTAGGAAGTGGTATGGGATATGGTGGTACCCACTCAAATCGAAACCTCCCCATCTTACTCGCCGGCGGGGGCTTAAAGCATGTAGGGCATTTAGATTGCCGTGACTCGAGTGGTAATAACATGCCGCTTTGCAATCTATACCTGTCAGTACTACAGCAATTCGGTGTTGAGCGAGACCAATTCAACACCAGCACTGGCACACTAGATCTTGGTGGTATTACATCGTGACCATCAACGGCAACAACACCCGGCCATCTCGGACGCACCAGCAATTGGCTTTGCCTGGTATTCTGCTGGCAACCTGCTTCCTTGGGGCGAGCTTGGCCACGGGAACACTTGTAGGCAAAGAGCAACCCATCCCCAATGCTGGATACTTTCTTCTCAAACATTGCAGTAGTTGTCATATCGGCAGCAAACCCAAAGGTGGATTCAACCTTGATTCACTAGGCGACGTTCCAAATGTCAAATCGCTGGAACTTTGGGAAACGAGTTTAGCCCATGTAAGAAGCGGTACCATGCCTCCGCCCAAACATGATCGATTGATCGACAGCGAAAAAGCTAAATTTGTTTCGGCACTACAAAAACAGCTGGACCAATTCTATAAGACTCAGGCACAACCCATATTTGCTCCACGGCGTTTAAACAATCGTGAATTGGCAAATAGCATCGCCGATGTCTTAATGATCGAGGATGTTGGCACCAACTTTCCGATAGCCAATCTACTTGGCGACAACCTGCACCATGGGTTTGACACAAATCCAGAGGCTCTAGGAATGAGCGAATTTCATCTGGAACAGTACATCACTGCCATTCGAAGAATCGTTGACTCCACGATTATTGCCGGTGAACAACCGGATTCCACCTTAACTCGAATTCCAACTAATCAGTTGCGTACTTCCCAACAGGGGAATCGCCTACGTGCAGAAAAGGCCAATCGTACTCCTACCAGCATCGAAATATTAGATGTACGCAATCACGTCTATTTCGAGAATTTTCAAACGGTCCCTTTTTCAGGTCGATACCGTTTGCAAATCAAAGCAACTGGGATTGATCGGAACGTCTATGACACACGGGCAACAGGGCAT
>CALKCC010000027.1 GCA_938082855.1 uncultured Pirellulaceae bacterium
GGCCAGTTTTATTCCCTATTCGCTCTATTCAACAATCTCGATGAACGTGGTTTCATAAACAATCTCCGTGGAGCTGCTGAGCCAAATGTACGCTATCATTCCGACGTCTATCACAAACAGGCTGAACATCTTCGTGACACCATCAATGATGAAGCTTTGCTTAAGGAGGCAATGGCGAAACTCGATGCCAAGCATCCTGAGGTAATGATTATGAGGGAAATGGACGTTCCAAGAAAAACCTTTGTTCTGTCACGCGGAGCATACGATCAACCAACAACTCCTGTCCAGCCGTCGCTCCCAGACTTCCTTGGACTAACTCCCTCAGCGGCTCCAATCACTAGGCTAACTCTTGCACGTTGGCTAACCGCTCCCGATCATCCTTTAACAGCGCGAGTGTTGGTTAACCGGATATGGCAAGAGTTTTTTGGCACGGGGATCGTTGAATCGACGGAGAATTTTGGCTTGCAATCAAGTTGGCCGAGTCATCCAGAATTATTGGATTGGTTAGCTGTCGACCTGATGCAAAATAACTGGGATATAAAACGCCTTATCAAACAAATCACGCTCAGTAAGACATATCAACAATCTCTTCAGATCAAAGAAAGCCAATTCAAAAGAGACCCTGACAACACATGGCTAAGTCGCGGGCCACGCCAACGGCTTTCTGCGGAGATGATTCGTGACCACGCTTTATCCATAGCCGACCTCTTGGAAGAGCAAGTTGGTGGTCCTAGTGTGCGTCCTTACCAACCAGAGGGATTATGGGAAGAAATCGAAAAACGGGGCACCTATGTACAAGATCATGGCCCAAGCCTCTATCGCCGATCTTTATATACTTTCATCCGGAAAACAGTCCCACACCCTTCCAACATCCTGTTTGACATGCCCAGTCGAGAACTCTGTACTGTAAAGCGGTCCCGTACAACATCGCCAATGCAAGCACTCGCATTATTAAACAGTGTCACTTTTAACGAGACAGCAAAGATGTTGGCTGTCCGCATGGTCCAATCAGCTCCAGACCTGGATAAACAGATTGCACACGGCTTTAGACTAGCAACCTCTCGACATCCTAACGAATCAGAGTTGGGCATTTTGATGGCCGGATACCAACGACGACTCCGTGAATTCACCGACAATCCTGAATTGGCGACTAAGTTACTACAACAGGGCGAAGCCACCATCCCAGTTGAAATTAAGCCCGTTAGGCTGGCGGCGATGATGACCGTAGCCAGTGTGATCTTTAATATGGATGAGGTCATATTTAAATAGGATGATTAACGAATACGACTTGAAACGACGGGTGTTCCTCAGATCCAGCGCTTCCGCTGTAGGATTCGCGGCGTTACATGCATTATTACCTTCGGCAGCATCCGGAAGAGACCCGAGTAATCTTCATCACCTAGCCAAAGCCAAGCGGATAATCTATCTCTTTCAATCAGGCGGTCCAAGTCAACTGGACCTGTTCGATCCGAAGCCTAACCTTGAAGATCATCATGGCAAACCGCTTCCTGATTCTGTCAGAAACGGAAAGCGCATTACGACGATGACGTCGAAACAGAAAGAACTACTGGTATGGAAGAGTCCCTTCGCGTTTAAATCGCATGGAGAAAGCGGGATTGAATTTAGTGAATTGCTCCCGAATCTCGCCAGCCATGCTGATGAACTCTGTGTGATTCGCTCTGTTCATACCGATGCAATAAACCATGACCCTGCCATCACACTATTTCAGACTGGATTTCAACTTGCAGGCAGACCTAGCATCGGATCTTGGGTGTCGTACGGTCTCGGCGCTATCAATCAGAATCTCCCCTGCTACGTCGCTTTAACCTCGCAGGGCGGGTCCGGATCTCAACCACTCTACAGTCGTTTGTGGGGCGCCGGATTTCTACCTTCAAATCATAGCGGTGTTAAATTTCGAAACACTGCTTCGCCAGTTTTCTACCTGAAGAATCCCGGTGGTATATCCCAAGACATGAGACGGGACACGCTGGATGATATCCGACTCTTGAATCAACAAAACGGAACACGATTTGGCAATCCTTCAATCTCAGAACGCATCGCCGAATATGAACTCGCCTTCAAGATGCAAACGAGCATTCCTGAACTTGTCGATCTGTCTAAGGAACCTCAACACATCCTTGACGCTTACGGTCCCGACGTTCGACGACCGGGCAGCTTTGCTCGCAACTGCCTTTTAGCTCGAAGGTTAGCCCAGCGCGACGTCCGCTTTATTCAGCTATTCCATATGGGTTGGGATCACCATTCTCGTATTAAGGACAATCTACCGAAGCTTACCACGAGTATCGACAAACCATTCGCCGCGCTTATCAATGATCTTAAACAGACGGGATTACTCGACGACACGCTCGTGGTCTTTGGTGGCGAATTTGGGCGCACCGTTTATGCGCAAGAGCAGGGCGACAAGGCCGGTAGAGACCATCACCCGTATTGTTTTTCCACGGTTCTGGCCGGCGCGGGAATCAAAGGTGGCATGACCTTGGGTAAAACAGACGACTTCGGCTATAACACGGTCGAGGATCCCGTGCACGTACATGACCTTAATGCCACCATCCTTCATTTACTGGGCATCGACCATGAACAGCTCACTTACGAATACCAAGGCCGTCGGCATCGTCTTACCGACGTCCATGGTAAAGTCTTACACAATCTATCCGGTTAGGAACGTTATAATATCAATCTGTTCCAGTCACAGCCGCTCCAATTTTTGAAACAATGCACAATCATGCGATCCACTATTCTGCTTACATGCCTGTCACTATTAATCTCCTGTTTTAGTCCCGCAGGTGTATCAACCGCGAGTGAAAAGGGATTCGTCCGAATTTTTGATGGCAAATCGCTCAAAGGTTGGGAACCAACCAAAGGAGCTGAGAATGCTTGGCGCGTCGAAGACGGCATCCTAGTTGGAACAGGCGACAAAGGTCGCGGATATTTGACCTATACAGGTAATCTTTCCGTTGCGGATCTGGAAATGACCTTTAGTTATCGTTTTCCGGGTAAAGGCAATAGTGGTGTGAGTATCCGAGCCATCGAAGATGAAACCGGTAAACGGGATTACAAAAGCTACCATGCCGATCTCGGTCACAAGGGTATTGGTAAAAACGTGATGGGGGCTTGGGATTTTCACACACCAGGTCGGCGTGAGCACCGTTGTTTTCGTGGTGACAGACTGGTCATCCTGGAAAACGACGAGCCTAAAATCACAGAAATTGAAGGCGCACTTACCGCGGACGATATTCATGCCAATCAATGGAATCACGTACACATTATCGCTCGTGACAATAACTTCAAGCTAATCATCAACGGCAAACTATCCTCTGAATTTACCGAATACCTGCCTAACGATAAGAGGCTGGATCGAGGCATGATTCAACTCCAGTTACATGACCCAGGTATGGTAGTGGAGTTCAAAGATATTCGCCTGAAGGTATTACGATAAAGAATCACGCTTGACTTACCCAAGACATTCAGCCACTTTCGTCGCTGTGTCCCGTTACAGACCCGACTAAACCCTTCACTGACTACTGGAAGTTCGATGGAATCCACCAATCCTTATTCAACTCCGCAGAATACAGGCCCTAATCCGGTCGCTCCTCCTACACAGGTGTATGTCTACCGTAGCCTATTTGGATTTACCAGACTGCTCACAGTATTGCTCGCGCTCGGAGCCGTTGCCGCGATTCTTTCGGCCGGTTCATCATTCCTTCAATTGGACCTGCTGACCAGAATGCGGGATGGATTACCTTTCACGATGGAGGAAGCCCACCAGAATGACAATAGGGAGGGATTAATCGCAATCGGAGCTCTGCTCCTCTATTTGGTAACTGCCGTTGTATTTGGCGTCTGGATTGTGAGAGCTCACAAAAATCTGCGGGCATTAGGAATCCCTAATCTTACCTATACACCCGGATGGGCTTTCGGCTGGTTTTTCATCCCGATCCTGAACTTCTTTCGCCCCTATCAAGCAATGAAAGAGCTTTGGCAGGCTAGCTTCGGTGGAATTATGTGGCAAAAATAGGCAGCTGCCGGCATGGTTGGATTTTGGTGGCTGTGCTGGATACTAAATAACGTCTATTCACAAATATCGATGCGAATGCTTTCGAACAATCTCGATCCTGACGCAGTGGCAATAGGCGATCTGATTACGGCAACTCAGGTCGATATGGGGAATATCGTGACATCCTTGCCGTTACACATCATCTCGATCATCATGCTCCGTCAGATTTGCAAGGCTCAGGAACCAAAGCCTGCCACCGTTGCAATGGAAGCAACTATGCCAATGAATTATTGAGCTAGGATCTTACGTGCAATTTCGGCTTGCTCTGTGTCGGGTGCACGTTTGATTTGTCTTGCCAAGTGATGTGCGGCTTCCTCATTTCCATTCCGTGCCAATTCGCAAGCTTCCTCAAACCCTTTATTGGAAAACGACCAGTCCTTGGGGATAATCTCTAACCCAAGATCCTTCCAGTAATATTGAAATTCATCCGAGTCCCAATCCGCATAAGTGTCATCCCAACCGAAGGGACTCATACTAGCGAGGTGGGGTTCTGTCATATGTTCCGCAATCGGATCTTCGATCGCCTGATAGCGGTTATCCAGTGAAACTCTCAATCGATCTTCGGTCACATTGGGAAGTGCCATGTGGATTGTCAGCGCTGGGAAGATTAGCGTATCCCCAATTTCGTAATTGGTAGTTTGCCACTGAAGCCCCATTGCTTCGTAATCCTCAGCTTCAATCATCAGACTACCCGCCCCCAGAGAAAAATGATGCTCCAGGACCTTTCCGACTTTATGAGATCCCCTTAATACAGCCAGGCCACCCAATTCAATTGGGCAATCGCCGACCGGCGCCCAGCACGTCAGATTTTCATATGTGCCCTGAAAGTGGACATAATCCTGATGAATTGGTGTTGTATGCGCGGTGTAGTTGGGAAACCACAATCGTGCTACCTTCTGCGGTTGCGGCGTCATAGGCCGTCCAGTTATGTCCGTGACAGTTTTTAACATCACTTCAGAATGCGCCGATTCGTGGAAGAGTTGATTTCGGTATACCTGATGATAGACGTCGGTGTATTCTACGTCCCCTTCAGTGCATTGAACTCCAGGTTCCGCGATTCCATCAACCGGATCAGTCCCTTGCTTAATCCAACCACCTTCCTGCATTGTGGTCAGCATTTGGCGTCTTAATTCCCGCAGCATCTCAACGTCCTGCAACCGGCGAAAGAAACGATAACCATCCTCTTCCAATCGTGACTGCAGTGCGGGAGTATCGCCGAGAATATCATTCGACTCGTGTAATTCTTCGAGGTTTTCCAGAGTGGGAATCATTCAATTGCTTTCTTCGTGCCGCCACTAGGACGTCATTCGTTTGGATGTTTTATCAATTAGGGGCGTGGATCCACTTTCCAACCTTTAGTGGAAATAGCTCCATAATATGGATAGTAATCCCATAAAACCGGACCGCCAACTACACGAGGATCATTCGTCTTCCTCAAATAATCGAACAAGTCATCCTTCAAACTTGTTTCTATCTCACGCCATTCAGCTAAACCCGCCAAATTATTCATTTGGTGAGGGTCCGCATTGACATCGTAAAGCTCGATTCTAGGACGCAAACCAAAAGCTAATCCTGCCAACTTCGCGACATCATCTCGTAATGAGTGCTCCATCATAAATGTCTTTGTCGGCGAACGATCGACTTCACCAAAGGGAATACTACGTGCACAAACACTCGCATCAGGTGATCCTGCGGGCCAACGTGACGGCT
>CALKCC010000028.1 GCA_938082855.1 uncultured Pirellulaceae bacterium
TCTGGTAAAAGAACTTACGGCAGACAACAAAATCTGATCCGGACTACTTGGCTAAATTGGCAATGGCTTGTTCGATCAGTTTCTTGGAAGCTAGCACTCCGGGTACAGGCTGCAGTTTACTTCCTTCCCATTCGATGGTGAGGAATCCGCGATAGTCTGCTTGATCGATGATTTTTAGGAGTCGGTTGTAATCAAAGTGGGGCTGCTTCCCGTTGTCGTCAAAGCTGTGCATCTTGCAACTGATCGTTACCGTATAGGGCATCATTGCTTCGGTTCCGTCGTACACATTGTTGACTTGTTTACCAAAGTCGGGCATCAGTCTAAGTGCGGGGTGATCTAGCTTGCTACAAACTTTGGCGAGAAACGCTCCACGTTGACTTAACTTAGAGGCACCTGGCTCGATCACGATCATGACGTCTTTTTTAGCGGCCGCATCTGCGAGTGGTTTCAATGCATCCACACTAGCTTGAACGCCCGCACGCTCATCTTCTCCCGGCGCCTTTAGAAAGACTCGTAAATATTCCGTTCCCAATGCAGCTGCCCGATCGATGGACGGTAGCAGCTTGTTACGACTGGCCTCTGCTTTCTCGGGATTGGCGTCGAGTGCCCCAGTCATTAATAGGAATAAGCGGGTCCCAGCATCGTCACAGCTTTTGCGCAGCTTTTCCAGATAGTTTTTGTCGTCCAGCTTATCACCAGGAAGTCCGCCTTCCCAAAGATCAACAGCCTTAATCCCAAAGGTATCCACGGTGAACTTTGCGTAATCCAGTGGGTCTAAAGAACGATCTTTGAACATGGCACGCAAGGAGTATTGGCTCAATCCAATTTCATATTTAGGTGTATCGACGGTGTTATTCGCATTCAGGATTCCGGGAAGTGTTGCTGAAGCGATGGCGAGCTGACTGGTTTGAGTAATGAATTGTCTGCGGGATTGAGTCATTGTCGTTAGAGTCCTCGATACGAAGCATTCATAGCCTGCCTGAAAGAATTCGGGCTACTTCAGGCGGCGGTGATTTGAAAAGCGATTGATTGTTGGAATTATAACGTACCGTGAATCGATCTGCTGTGGTTTCCGTATGCTCTGGATTCGTGAACTGGATGTTACCGGTAGCTATAATGATCGGTGTCTCTTTTAACTCCTGCAACGTAGAATTCTCATGCTGTTTAGTCGCGTAGGCCTGTGCATTACTTTGAGTCTTTTGACGATTGAGCTTGGTGCGCAGCAGGAGTGGCCGTACTCACCGGTTCAACGACCGGAAATTCCAGCCGTTGCTGTTGAGGATTGGGCTACCAATGATGTAGATCGTTTTATCCAAGCAAAATTGGACAGCAAGCAGATCATACCGACGCAAGCCGCTGATAAACGCACTCTCGTCCGCCGACTCTATCTCGACCTACTCGGACTTCCACCATCCCCCGAAGAACAACAGAGTTTTCTTGATGACACGAGCGAAGACGCTTATGCCAACCTCGTTAACCGGCTTTTAGACGATCCTCGTTACGGTGAACACTGGGCACGCTACTGGTTAGATTTGGCGCGCTATGCTGACACTGCTGGTTACGAAGGTGATCCAGATCTGCCCTATGCCTGGCGGTATCGGGATTATGTTATCGATTCATTGAACAGAGATAAACCTTACGATCAATTCATTCGTGAACAATTGGCCGGAGATGAATTGGTAGATATTACCGGTGCTGGTGAATTGCCGAACCCACCAGCTGAGAATCTGGTGGCGTTAACGTTCTTGCGACTTGCGCCGTTCACCGAGCCTCGCGGAGATGAATCAAGGCATGAGATGCTCAGCGAGATGACGACGACGGTCAGTAGTGTGTTTCTGGGCCTGACCGTGGGATGTGCCAAATGCCACGATCATAAATATGATCCCATTCCCACCAAGGACTTTTATCGAATGAAGGCCTTCTTCGCTACGGTCGCAATACCTCCTCCCTTGCGAGGTGATGGGGTTCAGATTGGCGGGCCAACGCATGCAGAGTTTTACCGCGAAGGTGAAGAGGCAGCAATCGAAAGTGAACGAGATCGGTTAAATGAAGAGGCATCGGAAGCCCAACAGAAGCGGGCTGAGCTATTGGCAGAATTCCGCACTCGGTTGCAATTAAATCCAGGGTTTGGCATTCAGGCACTTGGCAGAGAATTTGGAAATGATTACTTCTTCGACCAGTCTACTGTTACCGATCGGGTACCACACACTACGGCGGTTACAGCCGACAAAGGAACATGGAAGTTTTATACCGATGGTCAGCCGTCCGCTATCGCCGACTCACAGATATCGGCGGCGAAACCCTAAACATTTAACCAGTTAACCAGTTAACCATTTAGCCAGTTGGCCATTGGCCATTTGGTCAGTTAAACATTTAGACAATTAAACAGTTAAACAATTGTCAGTTTTTGCAATTGTCCAATGAGCCAATGTTCATTGTCCATTGGCATATGGTTAGATGGCTAACTGGCTAATTGGTTAAATGAGTTAGTCCGTTCCACCTACGCCCGTTGGGCTCCGGCGGATAAACTCCCTGATTCTGAAAATTCCCCAATTGTAAAAACTGACAATTGTTTAACTGTTTAATTGTCTACCTGTCCAATGGCATTTGGTTAAATGGCTAAATGGTTAATTGGTTAAATGTCTAAGGGTGTTTTTGATAAACCCATCTTTGCCTTTGCAGTACTTTTCAATGTCATGGTTGCAGCCGGCTGCGACTTTTCGCTTTAACGCTTCATATTCACGAGCAACCTCAGAGTTGTTTCGCAGGTGATTCCGAAACGCGAGGTGATGCTGTATCTCTGGGCTGTGTGATTCGAAACTGTGAATATTAAATTTGCGTGGATCAGTGCCAAGTGTGATATACCGACGGCCCGGAATGCCGTAGTCACCCCAAAACTGATATCCACTTTCGATCAACTTCTCCTGGAGGTTGTCAAAATCTTCTACGCTCGTAATCTCCAGCAGGATATCCACGACTGGTTTAGCCGCCAGTCCGGGAACTGAAGTACTGCCGATGTGATGGGATCGAATGAGGACGGAGCCAAGCAGATGCTTTAATACATCGACTTGCTGCTTGTATTGACCGATCCATTGTGGATCATAATCTACGATGATCACTTCTTTGTGACGGATGTTTTCAGAAGTCATAGGCGGGACTTTGAGGCTAAACGCAAGAATCGATTACTGGAGTCGGTTGGCTAGTACGTTAACCCATCTCAACCAATGGTGCTACAATATCCACTGAATAAAACACATCAGGTTATTCTTACTCTGGAGCCACTCCCATGAAAAAAGTATATGTCCTCGCCGCGTTTTGCAGCGTTTTCATTTTGACAGCGACCGTCTTCGCTAAACATAGAGTCTTACTGCATGGGAAAGCGGGCTTACAAATTGTAGAAAAAGACGGGTCCATTAGCTGGCAGATGCCATTCGGTGGGATTCACGATATTCACGTACTAAAAAACGGCAACGTCATGGTTCAAAAGAACATGGGAGAAGTTGTTGAAATCGATCGTGAATCGAAAGAGATCGTTTGGAGTTACAACAGTCGCACGCAAAACGGCAATCAGGGAAAACGTCTGGAAGTCCACTCTTTTCAGCCTCTCGCTAATGGGAATGTCATGATTGCCGAGTCGGGTGTTGGCAGAATTATCGAAGTCAATCGTGACGGGAAGATCGTCAAGGAAACCAAGTTGAAGGTAGATAATCCACACCCTCACCGCGATACGCGGTTGGCACGTCAGCTTGAAAACGGCAACTACCTTGTTTGCCACGAAGGGGATGGGAAGATCCGTGAATATGCTGCCAAATCAGGTGAAGTCATTTGGGAATATGAAGTTCCATTGTTCCGCGACCGAGCTCCCGGCCATGGCCCGGAAGCCTATGGCAATCAGGCATTCTCGGCTGTCAGGTTGAAAAACGGAAATACATTGATTGGATGTGGTAATGGTCACGCAATTCTCGAAGTCACACCGGATAAGAAGATCGTCTGGAAAATCGAACAAAACGACCTCAAAGGTATCACACTCGCCTGGGTCACTACGTTGGAAGTGCTACCAAATGGTAATTATGTGATCGGAAATTGTCACGCCGGGCCAGGGCAGCCATTGCTCATCGAACTAGAACCTAAAAGCAAAAAGGTAGTTTGGACCTTTGATCGCTTTGAGGACTTTGGAAACAATGTCTCTAACTCGCTATTGCTTGACGTCGCTGGGAAATCTAACCGTTAATCACTCGGACTTCCTGTAATTCAAACTTCCTACTACTGAGGTTAGGACTTGCCATGCTTTTGAGAGTACTTGGTTGGCAGATCTTTTGCGTCTTGATCCTGCTTGCCGAGCTGTTTGTGGTTTCTCCTCTTGCAGCTCAGGATTGGCACCAGGCAACAGGGCCTCATGGAAACTTTCAGGTCGAGCAGGCCGCGCCGACTGACTGGAGTGTTGTCCATCGGCGCAACATAGACTGGGTTTTGACCTTACCGGAAACAGGGCAAAGCACTCCTGTGATTAGTAAGGGCAGAGTATTCTTCACGACGTTCAAGGAGGTCACCGAAGATTCACAACTGGGGAAAGACATTGTGGCTTGGTGCGTGGACGCCAGTGACGGGCATGTGTTGTGGCAACGAGCGATTCCTGGACGGTACACACTCAGGCTGTCGGGCTGCTTTGGCGACAGTACTTCCCCACCAGCTGTCGTGGATGACGAACGAGTGGTCTTTATCAATGCGTCGGGCACGATCGCCTGCTTCAATTTACAGGGAGCTCCACTTTGGACCCGTGAAGTCCTAAGTGTGAATCGTACGTTACCATTCCTTTTAGGCGATAGATTTGTATTCACTCGGCAAGTCTATCCGCCTGATCCGAACGGAGTCTTTCCACATAAATACAAAGACGCCCCGGTAAAAGATTGGACGCAGCTGCAGGCACTCGATATGCAAACAGGTGATGTGGTTTGGACAACCACCTGTGGTCTCAATATGGGTAACGCCGTTGTGCCACAGAAATTGAGTGACGGTCGACAGGTCGTCGTAGTGGGCAGAGGTGGAGGCCATGGCCCTCCGGAAAAGCCCGAGGGTGTTTCACTTGTTGACCTGGCCGATGGCTCAACCATTTGGTCACTACCGCTTCCTGGTTTCATGAGCACTGCCAGTTATCGACTGTATAACGACAACGTCTGTTTGTTTCACAAAGGGGATCATCTCACCGTAGATGGCATTACCGGGAAGGTTCTTACTCAAACATCGATCGTTGACAATATTCCGACTTCTATTTTCGCCGAGGAAAAGGAATCTGATCAAACAGCCGACTTGCGAGTGGGGAAGAATAAACGGATGATCACTCAGACTTCTAATTTGCTAGTCGGTAAGTATCATTACTTCCGCAGTTACGTGAGACCCTGGTTGGGACGTGTGAATGTGGAAACCGGACAAGTGCAATATCTTGAATTGCCTTTGCAAATAAATGCTCGCCCCGAAACAAAAGATCAATACCTCTATTTTGATCAGTCAGAGGATGCCAAGCAGTTGAAGGAACAGACGGTAACACCGAACACCATGAAGAATTCACGGGGCTTCACTGTCTTTGGAGACAAACGGTCCAAGGGGAGTGGTTGGGGACACATTGCCAGTGCGACACCTACTGTGGCCGGAGAACATCTTTATGTGCCCGTCATGAACGGCACGGTGTTTGTGATTCGTTGGGATGCTTCCACATTGGATGCCCGAGCCGTTGTGGATATCAATGACCTTGGACCGGCAGGGGAGTCTTATCACCGCGCATCACTTTCTTTTTCAGAAGGACGCATTTTTGCACATACGCTTCGCGAGCTGATTTGCATAAAGGGTGACGAAGAATGAATCCAGAGGAAAATCCACTGCAGTCGCTCGATCAGTGGGATGACGACCTACTTCGTCGCTATCCGAAACAACCCGATGTAAATCAAGGAAAGACATCAGAAGAATTTCGCAGTTATGATGATGCACCGGATCATGTACGTGAATTCTACCGTTTGAATCATCAACGACAGACGGTCGAAGTCAATCGTCTTAAACGTGAACAGTTTCTGTCACTCGATCGCCGACGAATGGGGATTTGGGAAGCGATGGAGTTTCTGAATACACTGATCGATGATAGTGATCCGGATACCAATCTCAGCCAAATTGAGCATTTGTTACAAACGGCCGAGGCGATTCGAGCTGATGGGCACCCCCGTTGGTTTATCCTTACCGGATTCATCCATGATCTAGGTAAGATTCTTTGTCTCTTTGATGAGCCTCAATGGTGTGTGACTGGCGATACGTTTGTCGTGGGGTGCCGTTTTGATGCGTCGATAGTCTACCACGACTTCTTTCAGGCAAACCCTGACAATTCTGATCCCGTATACCAGTCCGAGTTAGGAATCTATACTGCCAACTGTGGGCTCAGAAATGTAATGTTGTCATGGGGACATGACGAATATATCTACAACGTCTGCAAAGATTATTTGCCTGAGGAAGGATTGGCAATGATTCGCTATCATTCGTTTTATCCTTGGCATAGTGAGGGCGCTTATCGTCACTTAATGGACGAACACGATCATCAAATGTTGGAGTTTGTGAAACTGTTTAATCCCTATGACTTATATTCCAAATCCGATGAACCGCCGGATGTGGAAATGCTTCGCCCCTTTTATGAAGAATTGATCGCGGAGTTCTTTCCTTCTAAAATCTCGTGGTAAAAGAAATAGACGGTCCGTAATTCAGATTGAATCAATGACACGACTACCAAACCAATCAGTAAATAGACAAACGATCAAGATGATTGTTTGCCTGTTGGTATTCATGCTGAATTTGCCGTTTGTCTGTGCGGATGAGAGCGATCTCAAGGCACGACGCAACGATCCTGAACAAATATTCGCCTTTCAAGTTCATCGAATATTGGTCAATAAGTGTTTTGCCTGCCACGGAGCGGAGCCAGACGAAATTGAAGGCGAGCTAGATCTTACCTCGCGGGCAGGCCTACTTAAGGGAGGAGCTACGGGAGAAGGGTCGATTGTTCTCGGCCGGCCGGAAGAGAGCCCTCTTTATTTAGCAATCGAGCGGGAAGATGATGTTTGGTCTGCCATGCCTCCCAAGGAAAGCGAGCGATTGACTTCAGAAGAATTGGTGTTTGTCAAAAAGTGGATCGCAGCTCAGGCTCCGTGGCCTAACGAACAACGATTGAAGGAGATCCAGCAGGGCCAAGATCCGTGGGGAACGGGCGATGAGGTTCGAGTTGCGACGTCGGGCGGCCTGAGTGATGAATGGAGCAATCGG
>CALKCC010000029.1 GCA_938082855.1 uncultured Pirellulaceae bacterium
ATAGCAGCACCGCCACAGACAACACTGCCTACAATTTTGGATTTCGCACCGGTAATGTCAGGAACACTGAATCCCAGACACCCGCCTATAAAGTTGATCGGTGCCGTGACGATAAAGAACACCCACGAACAGCACGCCGCAAGAATGGCACCTGCGCCTCCTCCAACGGTGCCGCCAAATTCGGCACCCTCACTTCCAGCTACCGCATCACCAAGTGATGAGCCAGCCTGCATGAGCAGGAAAATCAGGTACATCATTACCAGCACCATCGAGATATGAATAAAGTGGGTGCTGATGATCAGAACTATTCCTGTACGCAATGTCTGATACTGAGCTAAATCGTCCTGCTGGACTGCGTGATCAGTAGCTGCCGTGACTCCCACGTTATATGGATTCGAAGAATCTGCCACCGTTGGTTTCGGCAACGCTGCGGGAATGGCCTGCGCCGGCACAGGCCTGGCTTGCGGAGGCTGTGACGAATCACCCGTGTACTGATGTTCATTGTCCGCCATTGACTACCTCATCAGTCACTAACTGCCTAACAAAACAAAAAGCAGGACGATCGTAACAACTGCAAATGCTGAACCGAAACAGACGGCAGTTCCAGCCTCGCCGTTGAGGATGCCAATGACGGCAGTGATCGCCAGCGGCAATCCCACCAGTGCGTAACCACCAAACGCAAGACCATAAAACCAGCCTGCATCAGAGGCTCCGGCTACTTCATTTACGACACCACAAGAGGGGCAATTGACTTGCCCACCCTTTTTTGATTTAGGAACCTGCCAACCCGTCCGGCACTGTTTACATGTGATCGAGAGCATTGCCAATGCCTATTTTTGACGACCTTCGATTGCACAAACCAATGCGGCCGCTGCAATACCTAAACGACGATCCAGTAATCCGTTGACATCGGGACCGTAATCAAGGGTGATCTTCTGTACAAATGGATTGCGGTTCTGATTGAATTGAAATACTGGAAAATCTCCAATGTATCCATTAAACTGCTGCGGCGCGATAAGCTGCACGAAAGCACCTCCAATGAATCTTCGCAGGATGGCAAGAGCACCACTCTCTTCCTGCATGGTCCCAATTTCCTGGTCATTGACATCCAGAATGACCCAACTGTCTCGCAAAATGGACTTCAGTCCCTTGCGTTTCAGCGAACCAACCACCTGTTGGGTTGTGGAATCAATCACATCATAGGTCATCCCCAAATCGATGACCCCTCGAGCCTTGATGCAGAGCAATTCACTTGTCATGGCCTGATCTCCGTAAATACGGATATCTTCCTTAAGCTTGAATGCTTTTTGCTTAGAGTAGAAAGCGAGATTCCCTGCCATGTCATAGATGTGGAACGCTGCTCCAAAAACCTTAAAGACCTTGCGCCGAATCACATATTGATTCTGATGATACACCGGTGACGAATAATCTACCGTCGTGGCTGGAGCCTGCACCTGCGCCGTGGCTGGCTGTTCATAGGGATTATTTTCTGGTGTTGGAATTTGCCCTTCACTCATCTATTTCTCGCTTTCTAATTTCATAGTTCTGTGGTGTAAGACCCGAGCCCCCCCATTCTAGCGAATTGCGTCTGAGGCACCAAACTAAATTGCTCAAGTCGGACTCGGCCAGACGTCGAAAATTGTAATACACCATCTTGTATGCACTCGATAAACACTCACTTATAACCAGTCGCAAAACGATCATGATTCGCTACCTTTCAATCATCGCAATCTTCTTGGTTCAACTGTCAAATGCCGTTGGATCTGAGGAACAAACCATTCCTGAGAAGTTGCAATCAGCTATTGCGAATCTGAATTCCCCCGATAGTAATACCACTGTTGGTGGCGAGTTTAGGCTGCGATACCACAATGAAAACAACTTTCGCAATTCTGGCTCTGTCCCGAATGCACTTGGACTTACGGGACTAGACGATAACTTCCTGTTAAAACGGACTAGCGTTTGGTTTGACTACAAGCCCTCTGAACGATTTCAACTTTATACTGAGTTGCTCGATGCCGTCAGCGTTCAGGAATCCCACGCTCCTCGTCCCATCGATGAGAACCGACTCGACCTGCACCAGCTATATATTCACGCAAATTTAACAGATGGCCTGCGTGCCAAAGTCGGGCGCCAAAACATTGCTTTCGGAAGTCGGCGATTGTTATCTTCGCTTGAATGGGCCAATACACGTCGACCGTTCGATGGTGTCATCTTCGAGAAGAAGGTTGCCAACGGGACGCTTAAACCCTTTTGGCTACAACCGGTTGCCATCGCCGCCAACGATGCCGATCGTACCAATCACAATCTCAGCCATTACGGCGTGTACTTTGATGGTGAACAATCCGAAACCCGTCAGACGGATGTGTATTGGCTTGGCATGCAGAATCGTTTAACGGGACTGCAAACGGACACCCTGGGGGGACTCATTCAGGGACAAGGGGAACGTTGGCAATATGAATTTGAAGCGGGCGTTCAAGTTGGTAAAAACAGTGACGGATCTGATCATATCGGTGGCTTTGCCTTTGCAGGCGTTGGCCGAGAAGTTGAACACGAAGTCGGAGGTGATATCTGGTTCATGTATGACTGGGCATCCGGTGATGCTCAGACTGGAAACGGATTTAATCACAACCAGCCTCTTGGTCACCGCTATCTAGGTTTCATGGATCTCTTTGGCCGCAGTAACCTGCATGACATCAATATTCGCTGGACTCGCCAAGTCAGCGAACGAACCAAAGTGCTTATTTGGTATCACTATTTCGCCCTCGCCAATGCCGACGACACAGGACCTTACAACGTGAACGGATCACCTTTTGCAGGCCACCCGCTAACCGACTCCAATAGTCGCGATCTCGGTCACGAACTTGATTTAATCGCTACGATCGAATTGCAACAACAAAGCACATTGACGCTTGGCTATTCACATTTCTTTTCCGGAGCGTACTACCGACAACCAGGGTTACCGCATGACGGTGATGCGAGTTTCTTCTACGCTCAATATGCCATTCGCTTCTAGAGAGACTCACCCGTCAGTTCAATTATTCTGCGTCTAGAATTTCGCGGAGATCTTCACTCGAAGGTGAAGTCGAATCCAATTCCGATTTCGCATTTTCCATCTCGTCGATCGTCCTCTGGAACCACGGCACCCAACGGAAATGCAGGGGGATCAGCATGACGGCTGCAACACCTGCACATAAGAGATACGTTCGAGGAGCCGCATGCTTGCCAAACGAGTTGCTGCCGAACTTAAACAGGTAATTTCCAGCAACGAAACCGACCATGGTCAGCATCGCTGAAAGACCAATAAATCGCCCACGATTTTCATCCGTCGTAAGGATTTGAATCAGCGACTGAAGTGGAATCATATATAGACCGGCGAAGAAACCCGAAAGCGAAAGAACGGCTACGACAAGCCAGTAATTCTTTGGCAGGAATCCAAGGACAGTGAATCCAAACATCATGCCGATTCCACCCATCAGAATAAAGTTCGGTCGCACACGCTGCTTACTTTTAAGCCCTACAAACACTCCCCCGAGTCCGATAGCGACCGACAGGAATGCACCTTGGGCTGAGGCTAGAGTATCTGAGACACCTAAGTATTTTCCGTACTCTGAGATATTTAACAGCGCGATCCCCGCAATGATGAAGAATGCTGAGAAGGCCCCAGTGACTGCCAACAGGGGCTTACCTGCACTGAGCTTTAACTGTTCCCAATAAACGCCGAAAAACCCCTTAAATGTATAGTCAATTCTCAACTCGGGATTCTTAGGCGGTAGGTCCGGTAATTGAAATGAACAGTACAGGCCGATGAGGGCCAAGCATAAGATCACAATCCCTGGAATGAACAACCACAAGGATGAATCGACTAACTGAACGCCGTCTAAGATAGACGTCCTTACCTCTGGCGGTGTGTCTTCGGCTAATTTACCAGTCCCCAGAAACGCAGGTTTATATTTATCACTAAACACTCCTGCAATCGCAGTCCCCAGAATGATTGCGATATTACTAACCATCCCAAGCGTCCCATTGGCATTGGTTATCTGCTTATATTCCACCAATTCCGGAATGATGCCAAGCTTGACGGGCGAGAACAATGTGCTTTGTACACCGAGCAGGACGACGCAGACCAACGCCAGTGTAAAGTTCCCCAAAGCAAGTCCGGCGATACACATCAATGCCAGCATGACTTCCCAGACTTTGACGATAATCACGACCGTCCGTTTGCTATATTTGTCAGAGAACTGGCCGGCGAATCCGCCGAATAGTATGAATGGCAACGAGAACAACAAAGAAATGGTGGCTTGACCACCTGTGCCAAGATGGGCACTCCAGATGCCCCCACTGGCGACACCAAGCATGATCAGCTGCTTGAAGAGGTTATCATTAGCAGCGCCAAAGGCCTGCAGGATATTGAGGTTTACAAACCCTTTGTTCTTACCAAGTCCATCTGCCATCAATGCTGCCTCTCAATATGCGGCTCAGTGAATCTGCATTCCACCATCCTACCCCATGGCTAGTGCAATTACTGTAGCCACTTAACGACACAATGCTCAAACAATGGATGTCCTGTAGCTTAACGAACACACCGCCGAATAGAATTCATGGTTTTAGAGTAGAACAACGTCGTCAAAGCAGCGTAAGCGATCATGTAAAGAATCATTAGAATCGCGATCCCTTTCCCAGCTGCAACCAAGGAACTAGGGTTCCGCATACTGCCGATGCCGAGTGCCGTATCCGCAAAAGCGCCAATAATCACCACTAGAATGATAAAGATGATTCCCCCTGCCGGAAATACAATACACGAAATAATCGCCGATCTAGCACCTTCCTGGTCTCGGTAAGCCGCCGCGCACTTCCATAAAGATAGATGGTGAACCACCCACCACCCCATCAATGCCAGCAACATGAGATAAGCTAGGGCAGGTGAAGGACCATCCCCTGTCATAGCAAATATCACAAACAATAAATAACAAACTGAACTAATGCTACCGGCGACGATTCCAAGAACTTTACCTGCATGCGAGGGGACAGTGATAAACATCCACTGAGCAGTTATCGAAACCAACGGTGCTAACCAGCCAACGATTGCGACAATCACGGTGAATACAATCATGATTCGTCCAACGAACTCCAGAAAACCCGATGGAGGGGAAGTCGGCCGTTGGGTTGGTGCTATCAACGTGCCTAATAACAAAAACAAGAGAAACAGGACGGAGACACCACCAACAACGAGTGCGTTGTAGAAATGAATATGTCCAGACGCCCTAGCGATTCCAGTGTTGACCGAACCGCCTTGACGCTTTGGCTGGCCCATGGCTGCCGGACCGGCGTAGGGATTACCACCAGCAGGCATTTGCCCTGGCATTCCGCCCATCGGCATCTGACCTGGCATACCGCCCATCGGCATCTGCCCTGGTTGCTGTGGCATACCGCCCATCGGCATCTGCCCCGGTTGTTGTGGCATACCGCCCATCGGCATCTGACCTGGCTGTTGCGGCATTCCCCCCATCGGCAATTGCCCCGGTTGCTGAGGCATACCGCCCATCGGCATCTGTCCTGGTTGGCCTGGCATACCCGGCTGTTGAGGCATACCCAGCTGCTGAGCAGGAGCTCCTCCCATCGGAGTCAATGGCTGAAGCGGACTGCCGCCGGCCGGAGGCTGCGGAGCGGGTTGTGGAGCTGGAGCAGGTTGCGGAGCTTGAGGTTGAGGAGCCTGGGGAGCAAGTCGTTGAGCGGGCGCCTGTGGCTGAGGTGCTTGAGGTGCCGCGGCATTACCTGCTGGCACCTGGAAAACAGCTCCACACGCGCATTTTCCCTTCTTGCCGGCTAATTCATTACCGACTTCATAAGCTTTGCCACAGCTACTGCAATTAAATGAAATTGCCATTTATTTACCCTGTCTCAATTTTCTTACCGCTTGGAACCTTCGATAACAGTTCCATTCTGATTCTTACCATAATATGTTTTACCGTCGGCGCTCAATGTCACTTCATCAATCCACGCACCATTCGGCGCTTGGGGATCGAGCCAACGCATGCTGAGTTTCTTACCCTGCCTGTTCCAATACGACTGACCGGCCGTCCCGGAAATCTCTCCAGACGCTTCTAAAAAGATATTGTAGGTGTCTTTGCCGTCCACGACGTGAGTCCAAGCGCCAACCAAAGGCGAAAGCCGTTCCTTATTCCTAGATTCAGCTAACGGATCCTTTAAAGGGCTTTTCACTTTGAGCCAACCGTCTCGAGTCCAGGTGACAGGGCGTACCTGTAGGATTCTGCCCTTTTTAACTTCTTCGCGGTCATAAACGTGGTGAACTAAATAGTCACCTTTGTCCGTCTGCAGGAAACTATTGTGCCCCGGGCCACGCCACCGCGCATCGCTTGCGAGAATGACTTCGCCACCACCCTTATCCATCGTGCGTTGCTGCATGTCGACAAACGGGCCTAATGGACTTTGACTCCGTCCAACTACAACCTTATAGGTGCTATCTTTCCCAGCACAACAAAAGTCCCACGACGCCATCAAATAATACATTTCGCGGTGCTTGACCATAAACGGCGCTTCAATATTCGTCGGAATCCCAGTAGCCGTGCGTTGGGCAAGTGCTACGTATTCGAATTTGCCATCAAACGGCTTTCCCGTTTGTGGATCGATTTCAATGCCTTTGATCCCCGTCCAATACGATCCCCAATACAAGTACGCCTTGCCATTCGAGTCAGAGAAGACCGCTGGGTCGATTGCATTGAAGTCATTCTTCTCCGCAAAGGACTCGATTACGACTCCTTGGTCCTCCCAACCATAATCTGGACTCTTCGGATTAACGGACTTACTTGTAGCTAACCCAATCACGCTACGTTGGCTGCCAAACGTTGAGACGCTGTAATACAGATAATACTGGCCGTTAAAATAACGAATATCAGGTGCCCATATTCCGTCACAACCAGGTACCGCCTTTTCCGCCCATTCCGGCACGTGTCGATCAAAGACCCGCCCTATCGGTTTCCATGACAGTAGATCCTTACTGTGGAAAACTTTGACACCGTGACCTGTCGCATAAACGTAGTACCCCGAGCCATCATGGGATTCTACAATCGCTGGGTCCGGCATTCCGGAACGCAATGCCTCCAGAGAGGTCGCATCATATTCGTCACCATTCAATGAACCGGTCAAGGCAAGCAAAAGACCGGCTACTAACCACTTACGTCGATACAAACGAATCCTCTCCCAAACTATTTCCATGAGCAACACTCTGCTCTCTGATGTGTCACCTGTAGTATACTACCAACTACACAATCACCCTAATCGTTCCTCTTCTTCCCTCTTCGGCAAGCACTTCCACATGACAACCCATCGACGCATCGAACCCTGGACCATCCTGTACCTTTCCGTCCTGCTTGCGATCTGCTTGAGCATTTCCACAGCCCCTACGACATTCGCTCAGAGTAATCAAAAGCTCCGTGAATCAGTCTCTAAGGAACTGCAACAACGAGGATTAAAGCAAGCCCCTGCTATCAAGGCGGTTACAACAACAGACCATGTCGTGATGCATGAAAACGTTGTCTACCATCAAATAGGCGATCGCAAACTACACATGGATGTCTTTGTGCCTAAAAATGCTAAAGCAGCACCGGCCATCATGGTGATTCATGGAGGCGGTTGGTCAGGTGGAGACAAGGAACGCTTTCGTCCACTCACTCGATATCTCGCGCAGTATGGATTCGTAGCGGTTGCTGTCGAGTATCGACTTGCCGGCGAAGCTCTCTTCCCAGCCGCAATCCAGGATTGCAACACCGCCACCCGTTTCTTACGTAAGCAGGCAACAAAGTACAGCCTGGATCCGAGGCGGATTGGCGCAATAGGGGGCTCAGCAGGTGGGCACCTTGTCGCCTTAATGGCTACCTCCAATGGGAACCAGAAACTTCTCGGCAAAGCATACGCAGACTATTCATCTAACCTCCAATCTGCGATCGTCCTGGCCGGGCCATTGGACTTACTTACTGGTCCTGTCGCTGAAAGAAGTCGAAAACTGCCGGAACAATCTAATGCCAACCGCTGGCTGGGCAAAACCGTCGACCAGGCACCCGACCTATACCGACTCGCATCCCCCCTCTACCGCATCAATAAGACAACCCCCGCCATTCACTTTCTTTTGGGTGAACATGATGATCCCGCTCGAAACCAACCCGCCCGTTCCGAATTGGCTAAGCTCAATCAAAGTTCGACGGTTCAGGTCTATCGCTTCGGACTCCATGGCTGCTGGAACACGATGCCCTGGTTTCAGCCACTTGCTGATGATGCCGCCCGAATCTTCGCGGCCGACTTGAAACACACACTAGCGCCTCGTAATCTCAGGCATGGTGAAAAAGTCACTAACATCACTAATCACCATGACCACTTGGTTCTATCCGGAGTTAATGCCAGTAACGGCAAAGTGGAAATTCCTCGCTACCACGCCCGAATCGCCAAAACCTATCTGAAGGAAGATCCAAATAAGACACCACTCAACGTGACACCGGAAATTGAGACGTGGATTGTTTCCACGCCACCCAATACTCCCGCCTCAGCCGAAATCGTCATGGAACTGCTCGACCCCGCCGTCCTTGGGACTCTGCCAAGTGTGGTCGCCCAACAGGGAAGTGATGACATTCTGCTCAATGCACACTTTGCTGAAACCTATGGTGAAAAACTCCGGTTCGAGCCACAGCCTCATAAAAACACCATCGGCTATTGGGTAAATCCGACTGACTGGTGCCGCTGGCGCATTTATGTAGAAACGCCCGGCGTATACGACCTGACGATCCACCAGGGTTGCGGCAAGGGACACGGGGGAAGTGAAGTGGCTATTAAGTCAAATGCTCAAACCATTGAATTCGTGGTGGAAGACACTGGTCATTTCCAGAACTTCAAACCACGTGAAATTGGTCACTTCAATTTCGAAACGCCAGGCATGTATAACATAGACATTCGCCCGATCAAAAAGGCAAAAGTCGCGATCATGGATGTGAGGTTAATGGAGTTGACGCTACGCAAGTAACTCGTCAATCGGTGTACCGACGACTAACGAGTGTGGTCGTTGACTACTATCGTAAATCCGTGTTTCTGGATTCACACCTAATAGGTGATAAAGCGTCGCGGCCATATCCGCCGGATCTCGCGGATTCTCCAGCGGGTAAGCTGCTGATTTATCAGACTTACCAAATACCGCTCCGCCCTGAACTCCGGCACCGGCAAGGGCTAGCGAGTAGACAAAAGGCCAATGATCACGCCCTTGATTTTTGTTAATCTTCGGCGTCCTACCAAACTCTGCGTTAATCACCACCAGCGTTTCTTCGAGCATCCCGCGTTGTTCAAGGTCGGTCAGTAATGCACTAGCAGACTCATCCAACGTCGGAGCCAGACTCTCTTTCATTTTTTTGGCATTTTGCGAATGGGTATCCCAGGACCCTGAGGGAGTATGGCAATAACTAATATTCACCATCGGCACACCGGCTTCGGCTAATCGTCGTGCCAACAAACATCGTTGCCCGAATTCCGTCTTGCCGTATGCTTCACGCATCGCGTCCGGTTCCTGCGACAGGTCGAAGGCAGCTTTCGTCTTCTTACTTGCCAACAAGGATACCGCGCGTTCGAAGTACGGATCCAACCGTTGTGCATCACCTTGTTTCTCCAATTCCCTTGCAAAAGAATTGAATTGTTTCCTCAGGTTTGCCCGGTCTGTCAGACGTAAACCATCAAGTCCCGCCGGATTCTTCAATGCTTCAATTTCGACTTTCTCACCTAGAAGCGATTGGTCCACAGCAAAACTCGAGTGCCCAGCTCCTAGAAACCCTGGAGTCTGACCATGTAATGTCGTCCCATTGCTACGACGCATTAGTGGGCCAATCCGAACCCACGCCGGCAGACTAGTTGAAGAGCCTCGGATATGATCTACGACGGCGCCCACTGGAGGGAAGTCCGTGTCACTCGGAGGGAAGTCACCGCGACTGCGCAGATTTGAAGGGTGCTTATGGCCCGTTTGTGCTGGCAAACACGCCTGCACATGATTCGTATTCCCATGGGTCATACTTCGGACGATGGCTAACTTATTTGCGTGAGATGATAATTTTGGCAGGAGTTCACAGAACTGAGTCCCGGGCACGTTGGTCGAAATTGCACCAAAGGGACCCCGCACATCGCTCGGTCCATCTGGCTTGGGATCAAAGGTTTCCTGCTGTGGATGGCCACCATGCAGAAACAGCATGATTACCTGCTTGGCTTTTCCAAACGTACCAGCCGAAGCGACCGCCTGTCGGGACAGGACATCGGACAAAGAAAGGCCGATCCCCATCAAGCCGCCAACGCGCAGCACATCCCGACGTTTTAGTCGGTATTCAAATTGTGTGGGCTTTTTCGACATACAAAAACTCGTGCCATTCATTTCTTCATCGCTATTACACGCTATTGCAATAATAGATCAAATCACAGTGTTGAGTAAAGAAATCATGCACTAAACACTCGTTGCAACCAGCGATCACGCCCCTCAGATGGCATCACGTGCAACTCCCGTGATTCGTTCACTTTATATATAGAAGCTGCATAAGACAGCGTTTCGACCAAGCCGTCCCGAGTGAGATCTTCGGCCTGCATATTCTTACCGGCAATGACCCAGACAGGCCTCGGGGCAACCATAGACAGTAAATCGCCAATATCTCCCAACGTTGCCAGCATCCCTGGCAGAATAGCGCCAAGCTGCCCGGAACCATAAGCTCGTTCACTTACCAACGTCAGTGGAGCATCCAATGCAACTAGCTGTTTCACTCGTGTTTGCAGGCCTGCCGCTATCACACCTGGTACGACGGCAGCGCCACGAGTCACCAGCGTCACACCTGGGACTTGCTCATAGGCCGCAACAACCCATCCAATCGCGACCTGCAAGTCCTCTACCCACTGTCCAGCCAACGGTCGACCAATCCAGGCGGACCATTGGGCAACATTGTGATCCAATGCAGCTCCAATGCGATTACTTTTAGGAGCATAAGGACCTGTCGCACGCAAAGTCACTTCCAGCAAACCAATACCATGCTCGACACACCATTGCCTCTCTGCATCAGATAACGCCGGACCATCCAGAGCGGTAGCAATTACGAGCTCCTCTCCCTGCCCTTTAGTCCACCGCAGCCCAAAACGCACTCCGGATTCCGGTGATATTTCAAAGGAGATACTCTCCCCTGACTCAACTTCATCTAACGCTACGCCGTCGTAAATCTCCACCTTATTCGCGTGCCGCCCAACATAGCGGCGAATCATTCCGAGCTTCGCGACGCGATCTGCATCCCAATGCTCTCGATGAACAGGCTTCACCTGACGCTTTGCCATTTCTTTTGCGAAGCGACTAGCAAGCTTTGGCAGGGTTACATAATCATTCGGGCGTTCACCTTCCTGATAACAACGCAGTAATTCGCGGTCGACAGTTTCAAATTCCGGCTCTTCAATTGGACTACCGTCTCCCTCGTTCTTCAAATGCAATGTCACCCATCCATACATCGCTTCCCGCATAGGTTTGTTGTAGTCGTGGCCTGAATCAACGATTACATGCAGTACATGCTCCGACACGCCCATCTGATCGTATACAACTTTGGCCCCCGCCAAACTTTTCTTGGCTTCCGCCACCGAGAATTGTATTCCATCACGAGTGGCATTAATCACCATCAGTCCTCTAGGGGCAACAAGTCCCAGCACTCCCCATTCTTCGGTAAAACTCAACGCACCGGGCACCAACTCACACATACAGCAAGCCACACCCAAATAGGCTTGGTAGTTACCAACACTACAGACTGGAATCACCGCTTTGAAGCGTTCTTCCAAGGCCCCTGCATACATCGTTTGATTACCACCGCCACTAGTTCCGGTAATCGCTAAGTTCGCACCATCCACATCCGGGCGACTTTGTAAGTAGTCCGCGCACCGCATGTTTTCATAAACCTGAATACCTGCTAACTGACGTCCAGTGGCATACAAAGTGGCGGCAGTCATTTCGCCATGGTACTCACCTAAAGCTTGCTCGATTGCCCTCTCTCCTGCCCCCAGGGCATCAACCGCCATCGCAACAAATCCTAGTTTCGCCAGACCAATACACCGCGCCTGTACGGTGGGATCCTGCTTCGCACCCTTCCAATGCCCATGAACACAAAGTACTGCAGGAAATGGACCATCTCCTGACGGACGATACACATTGGCCATCATTCGAACGCCTGGGAGTGTCTGCAAGACGACCTTTTCCACAGTGTAGTCTGCAAATTCCATCCGACCGACGGTCTGCGGATCCAGTTCACAACGTGTCTTGGGGAATCCACCTAAGGACTTAATTAGCTTCTGACGGATCTCTTGACGTTTCTCTAACCATTCTTGCCGAGACGCAGGCAAACGATGCTGCTTCGCCAATTCCTGAGCCTGATTTCGGATGAATGTTACAAATGGCTCAGATTCATTCTGTTGGCCCATCGTCTGATTCCTTTATATGCCTGTGAAAAACTTGTTAGCATTATAAGACACCCGTGACTCCGTTTCACTTTCTCTCAGGACGAACTGATCGCATGAAGATTTTAGCCACCGCCCCTATCGACAAAACCGCCACGGATATTCTTTCGTCCTACGGAGAGATCATTACTGCACCGGACGATCAAGAAGCAACGCTCATCTCGTTAGCCAAGGATGCGGAAGTCATCGTCGTTAGAGGGGTTGCTCAGATCACAGAATCGGTGATTGCTTCCGCTACCAATCTCAAAGTCATTGGGCGGACTGGTGTCGGGATTAATAACATCGACATTGACGCTGCGACCGCCCGTGGCATTCCGGTCGTGTATACGCCTGGAGCCAACTCCCGAGCGGTTGCCGAGGCAGCCATGGCTTTTATTCTTGCCCTGTCCAAACGCATCGTCTATTGGGATCAACAAACAAAGACCGACCAGTGGAATACGCGATACGATTCGATGAATGATGATCTGGAGGGTGCCACTTTGGGCATCGTCGGATTTGGAAATATCGGACAACAACTCGCGAGATTGGCAACTCCATTCGACATGCGAATCTTGGCCTATGACCCTTATGTTTCACAGGAAACAGCCGAGGCGTTGGGAGTCGAATTAGTAAGCCTGGAAGAGCTGTTTGCTTCTGCCAAATACATCAGTCTCCACACAACCCTGACTCCAGAAACAGAGGGGATGATTAATGACGAGCTACTTCAGCAGCTGACTCCTGGTAGCTATCTGGTTAATCTCAGCCGTGGCGAAGCCATCGACAGTCTGGATTCGTTGCTCTCTGCACTCAATGACGGCCGCTTAGCGGGCGTAGGGCTGGACGTGTTTGTGCCAGAACCCGCCGACCTATCTCATCCCATCTTTAACCATCCAGCGTTCTTAACCGCCCCCCACGTGGCATCACTTACCACCAATGCGGTTGACACGATACACCTTTGGATGGCAAAGGACATTGCTGCAGTACTGGACGGCTCCTCTCCTCAGCGACTCGTGAATCCTGAAGTTCTTAACTCCCCCAAGTGACATAGTAACCAAGCTGGTTATCTTTTAAAATAAACCATTGATGAGAAACAACCGACTGGTCCTAACGCTAGACCACAATCTGATCAACAACGACTTACCCCCTGCGGGTAGACAATACATAAACAATAGGTAGATCCGTGATCTTACGAATTACATCTCTTCTCACTGTCCTTTTCGCTTCTGTGTCCGTTCAGGCTCAAGATGAACAAAAGCCCTCGCAATTGACCGCAGAACAGGTAAAGTTCTACATCGATAAAGTTCAACCGATTCTGTTGAACAATTGCTATGCCTGTCATGGCCCTGGTTCAAGCGTAAAGGGAAATCTATTTCTAGGTAATCGCAAAGATATCCTGTCCGGCGGCGATTCCGGTGCCGCGGCAATACCAGGCAACGCGGAAGAAAGCCTTATTATTCAGGCTATGAATTTTGATGGTTTTGAAATGCCTCCTAAGGGAAAGCTGCCTCAGGACCAAATTGATACGATCGCTAAATGGATTAACGATGGTCTGCCCATCCCTCCTGATCAGGAGCAAGCTCGACCTGAGCAACACGCCAGCCCGTACAAAACAGAAGTAAATGAAGAGACAAAGGGTTTTTGGCATCACCAACAGGTTCAGGCTCCCAAAATTCCAAATGTCAAAAACAAAAAATGGATTACCAATCCAATCGACAACTTCATTCTTTCCGAGTTGGAGGCAGCCGGAATTACCCCCGTCTCACCTGCCGATAAAGCACAGTTGGTAAGACGAGCCTATTACGACCTAACCGGCCTTCCTCCTACGCTTCCACAGGTTGAGGCATTTGTAAACGACAAAGACCCTAAAGCCTATGAACGGCTTCTCGACACACTATTGGCCTCGCCGCAATATGGTGAAAAGTGGGGACGCCACTGGCTCGACTTAGTTCGGTATGCCGAAACGAACAGTTATGAACGTGATGGCACCAAACCATTTGCTTGGCGTTTTCGTGATTACGTCATCAAGAGTTTCAATGAAGACAAACCATACGACCAATTCATTAAAGAGCAATTAGCCGGTGATGAATTCGCTCAATTGACCGAAGATTCCATCACGGCCACCGGTTATTACCGTCTAGGCATTTGGGATGATGAACCTGTCAGTCAAAAACAGGCGCTTTATGATGATCTGGATGACATCATTGCAACCACCTCTCAGGTCTTCCTAGGCCTCACCATGAATTGTGCACGTTGCCATGATCACAAACTCGATCCCATCCCACAAAAAGATTACTACCGCTTCCTCGCGTTTTTCTCGGGGTTCCGACGATATGGCGTCCGAGGTCACGACACTGTAGAGTCCGCTTCCATTGGCCCAATCGCGGTGAATGCCGATGCTGCCACTCAGGCCGAGATGCGACGCCAAATGGACTTGGAACTGCGAGGCCTAGATGGTCGCATTAACAATGTAAACAATCGCCTTCAGGGTTTGATGACGCCTCCCGAAAGGGAAGATTTCAAAGCCATCGAAGTCCGAGTAGATATCGCAAAGAAGTATATCGGCAAAGGACTCAGCCAAAAACTCGTCGACGAGTACGCGGAAGCTGTCAATCGCCGCAAAGTGATCCTCGACACGCGTCCCGATGAAATCGCTAAGACACTTGTGATTAAAGAAGTCGGAGCCCAGGCTCGAGAGACCTTTGTCTTAATCCGAGGCACCGCAAATGCGGAAAGCGACAAGGTAGAACCTGGTT
>CALKCC010000030.1 GCA_938082855.1 uncultured Pirellulaceae bacterium
CATACAGAGGTCGCGTTGTGGACGCTGGGCAAGTGCAGTCTATCGTCCATCTAGTTAGTTCCAGCGTACCTTACTTGGCACTCGAGGACGTTACCGTAGTTGATAACGTCGGTAACTTGTTGACGGCTAATAATAAGGACAGTGCCGCGCCCGCGCTTAGCAATGCGCGATTTGAGACTGATAGAGAAATGGAGCTGACATCTCGCATTTATGACCTGCTAACGCCTGCGCTGGGTGGTGGAAGTGTCAGAACAGTGGTAAATCTCGAGATGGACTTCACTCAGCGCGAGTCGACCTTCGAGCAATATCTTGATGCTGAAGAGGGAACTCCTGAAATCAGATCGGAGGTCATAACGTCTGATACTCAGACGGGAATAGCTGCTTCCGGAGTGCCCGGTGGAACGACCAATGTACCTCCTGATCAGGCTGAGGTGGTGCCCGAGGGCGAAGTCCCAGAGGATCCGGTGAATACCTCAACGGCGACGACAGAGAGAGAGCAGACAACACGGAATTATGAACTTGACAAAGAAATTCGCTTCGTGAAGGAGCAAATTGGCCGGGTTACAGGAATGACTGCTGGGGTCATAGTTGACGAATCAGCCTTGAAGGATCTGGCTACTCGCCGCTATCTTTCCGTAAACGGTCTTGGGCAGTCATTTGATGACAAAAATACCGAGGTAAGTTCGATCGATGAGGGTGGCGAAGAGGTAATTTCTTCTGGTGAAAACGAAATCCCTACTGAACTGCTTGCTACTTTGATGGAAGCAGAGCTCGACAGATTCAGAAGTTTAGTGCTGAGCGCTTTGCCGTACGATGCTACTCGTGGAGACAGTGTGACAATATCTACTGCTCCCTTCTATGTAGATGCGCCGCAGGAATATCAGCTTCCGTGGCATAAGGATCCCGCAATTTTAGAGTGGGGACGTCATGGTATGACTTCACTGGGTCTGATTGCTTTTTTCCTGATAGTCGTTGCTCCCGTACTAAGGGCTTATCTGCCAAGCAAGGATGACGACGTTGAGGCTCTTTTGGCTGAGCAACTCGCTGATGGGGAGTTGAGTCTCGAAGATCGTCAGGCATTGGAGGATGGAGAGGCTCTAGATGAAATAAAAGCAAAACTTAAACCCAAGAAGTCCGCCATATCCGCCGACATGCTAGATACAGCTAATAGTTACGATGACAAAGTGGCGATAGTGCGCCTATTGGTTGCCGAGGATGCTGGTCGTGTTGCTAACGTGCTAAAGAAAATGGTTAAACCCGCGTAAGGATTTGGAGGTTTGAATGGCTGAGCCGTCTGACAATAAAGAACTGAGAAATGAGCCAGGGGAGCTTCCGGATTTCGTAAGGGCGGAGCTTCAGACCATGACCTCAACCGAAAGGGCAGCTGTTCTCATGCTCTTGATGGGTGAAACGCAGGCGGCTGACATCATTAAGTACATGAGTCCTCGTGAGGTACAGGCTCTTGGGTCATCCATGGTGGGTGTGGTTGATCTATCTCAAGAGACCGTAAGCGCGGTACTCGATGATTTTGTTTCAACGATCAAACAACAAACCAACCTCGGTCTTGGAACCACTGATTATGTGGAATCAGTTTTGAAGCGAGCCCTTGGCGATGACAAAGCCAGTACCGTTCTCAGCAGAATTTTACCCAGCGGCTCAACAAAAGGGCTAGAAATTCTACGCTGGATGGACCCACGAGCCATTGCCGATATGATCATTAACGAGCACCCACAGGTGATTGCGATAATTCTGTCGGTATTGGAATACGATGTTGCTGCGGATGTAATTAATTTCTTACCCAAAGAGAGACGGGGAGAAATTATGGAGCGGGTTGCAAAGTTAGAAACTGTACAACCTTCGGCCATGGATGAGCTTGAACGAATTATGGCGGAACAGTTTTCTAATAACTCATCAGCTCAGTCCTCAAGTTTCGGTGGTGTGAAAACTGCTGCAAAGATTATGAATTTCGTAAAAGTAGATCTTGAAACCGAGATCATGAAATCACTGACTGACATCGACGAAGACCTAACGCTCCAAATTCAAGACAATATGTTTACGTTTGAGAATTTGTCGATGGTTGATAATCGTGCGATACAGGTGATGATGCGTAATATTGATTCCGATCTATTAATGGTGGCACTCAAAGGAGCTAGTGAAGAAACTAGAGACAAGTTCTTTGACAATATGTCTCAGCGTGCGAAGGCTATGTTTATAGACGACATGGAATCGAAGGGTCCCATGAGGATTTCAGATGTGGAGGATGCGCAGAAAAATATTATGAGAATCGCGCGCAAGCTCTCCGATTCTGGCGAGTTAGTGCTTGCTGGAAGGGGCGATGATTTTGTCTAAGTCCAGTGAGAAAGTCGTATGGGAGTTGAATGAGTTATTGGCAGCGCAGCAAAGAGCGCGGAATTTTTCTCGCGCTACTCTTAATGGTGAGATTGACGCTCGACTAAACCAGTTTGTGCCGCAATCCTGGGATGATTTGTCTGAAAGCGTTGAGATTGACGAAAATGCGACCTCTGAATCAGAGGCTGAGGTATCGGAAGAAGATGAGCATGGTGTTGCCGAATATGAGGGCACGTCTGTTGAGAAAGAGGTTCAAACAGCGGAAACATTAGTTGAGGAGGCTTACAAACGAGGCTTTGAGGAAGGTCACGCATCCGGCGTGCAAGAGGAGTTGGCTAGGGCTCGGGATTCTGATCGCGCTTTTGCTACTATTTTCTCGAAACTTGATGCTCTTCCCCCTCTGTGGACTCAACTTGTCGACTTGTCGCTAGAAGTGGCCGAGGTTACGTCTTTGGGTGTGCTTTCTAATGACTTGAATTACATGCGGGATTTCATAAACAAAACCTTGGTAAAAGGCGAAATCGATCCCGAGCAGCTTGTCTCAATTAAAGTATCCGAAAAGATCTACATGATGCTGCAAGAGGTAAATAATAAGCTTGAGCATGATGGGCGTGAGCTACCCGTTGAAATTGACACTAGTCTTGACGATTTAGATATTGGAGTTGAATACGAATTTGCGTCAATAGAACGCCGTTTCTCCGAGCAGTTATTGCAAGTTCGAAACCAATTGCTTTCTCAGGTGCCTTCCGCGCCTGCCACCGAAGATGACGACTAAGAGTGTGAGCTCGCGCCATAAGTGGCCGCATCTCGTCGAACCAAATGAGGTGCTCTGGAGCCCTGTATCTGCAGTTGTTGCTAACTCTATTTGTTCAAGTGGCTTTAATGCGCCGTTCGGCTCCCTCTGTAAAGTGAGGTCTCCCGAGGGAGCTCATGAGGATGTTATCGCCGAGGTAATTGGTCTGCAGGGTGATTGCGTAACTATGATGCCCCTGGCTCAGGTCAGCGGTGTTTCCACGAAAAGTAAAGTCACGTTAATAAACCATAAATCCTCACTGCACGTCAGTAAATCTCTGCTTGGACGAGTTATTGACCCCCTTGGCAGGCCTCTTGACCATGAGGGCATGATACCGGGCTCGCAGAACAGTAGTTTCACAGGCCGCCAAATTGAACCTCTGAACCGGAACCCGGTGCGCGAACCACTCGATGTTGGTGTCAGGGCGATAAATGGTGTATTGACCTTAGCCAAAGGGCAGCGAGTGGGACTGGTTGCCGGCTCAGGTGTTGGCAAAAGTACGTTACTGGGGATGATGACTCGCTATACTAAAGCCGATATCGTCATTTTGGCTCTGGTTGGGGAAAGAGGCCGAGAAGCTTCAGAGTTTATTAACGAAGTCTTGGGCCCAGAGGGACTTGCCAGCGCTGTTGTTGTTCTTGCAACTTCTGATACGCCGGCGGTAGTGAGAAAGCGTGGTGCCGATACAGCTCACCTGCTTGCGGAATTCTTTCGAGACCAAGGTAACGACGTGCTACTGCTTTGTGACAGTTTGACCCGGGTCGCCCAGGCTCACAGAGAAATAGGGCTTGCTGCTGGTGAGCCTCCAACCAATAAGGGGTATCCGCCTTCCGTTTTTTCGCAGTTGCCAAAGCTGATTGAGCGCGGAGGAATGGGAGATGGTGACGGGTCAATTACCTCGATTTATACAGTTCTCGCAGAATTTGAGATGGGTAATGACCCAATCGTAGAGCTCGCGAGAGCGACCCTAGATGGACAAATAATGCTGTCGAGAGATTTGGCCGACTCCGGCGTGTATCCAGCGATTGATTTACGAGGCTCGATTTCACGATTGGCTGACAAGGTTGTGCGGGATTCGCACTTGGAGAATGCGGTCGAGATGAGAAGACTGTGGTCGTTATATGAGGAAAACAAAGACCTCATACTGGTTGGCGCATATGTATCAGGAGTGAACAAAGACCTTGATAGAGCTATTCAATTGAGGTCCGCGCTGATCGAGTACATCC
>CALKCC010000031.1 GCA_938082855.1 uncultured Pirellulaceae bacterium
CCAGAATCACATCCGGGTCCTGTCGCAACGCTCGTCGAATCGCATCAGAAAAAGAAGGAGTGTCCACGCCGATTTCACGTTGATTAATCGTGGACTTTTTGTGTTCGTGATAGAACTCGATCGGGTCCTCGATGGTGATGATGTGGTGGTCGACCGTTTCATTTAGATAGTTAATCAAACTGGCCAGGGTTGTACTCTTCCCGGATCCGGTTGGGCCCGTCACGAGAAATAATCCACGAGGTCGCATGACACATTGAATAATCGCGTCGGTGAGTCCCAGTTGCTCAGGAGTTAATTTGTCATTGGGAATCTGTCGTAACACCATGGCGATATTTCCACGCTGTTTGAAAACAGAAACTCGGAATCGAGCCTGATCTCCGAAGGCAAAGCCAAAGTCGGCAGAGCCCATTTCCTGCAGTTCGCGCTGACAGCGGTCCGGAGAAATACTCTTCATCAGTGCCACGGTGTCATCCGGTTCCAGCACTTTCGTTTCCAGTTTTCTCATCCGACCGTGCAATCGAAATACAGGTGGCTGACCTACCGTGATATGAATATCACTCGCTCCCTGCTTCACACAGGCGCTCAGTAGTTTGTCGATGAGAATGGTTGCCATAATACTTTACCCAATGAATTGGAGGTTTATTCGTCGTCCTGCTCGGTCTTCTTCGTCACTCGGAACACTTCCTCGATCGTGGTGATCCCGTCCAGGACTTTGAGGATCCCATCCTGAAACAATGTGGACATTCCTTCAGCCATTGCTGTTTCACGGATTTGTGCCGTGGTCGAATTCTTGAAAATGTGCTCTCGGATCTTCGAAGTCAGACGCATGATTTCATAAACAGCGATCCGTCCGCGGTAACCTGAACGGTTGCAATGATTGCAACCAGCACCTTTCATGAACTTGGCCCCGCTGGCCATTTCCGGAGTGATCCCGGCGCTTTCAAGAACTTCTTTTGTGTATTTATGTGGTTGTTTACAGCGAGGGCAAATCACTCGGACAAGACGCTGAGCAAGCACGGCAATCACACTCGAGGCAACCAGATAGCCGGGAACTCCGATATCTGTTAACCGACTAATGGCGCTGGGAGCGTCGTTGGTGTGGAGTGTGCTAAACACGAGGTGTCCTGTGAGGGAAGCTTGAATACCCATGGAGGCTGTTTCATGGTCTCGCATCTCACCGACGAGAATCATATTCGGAGCCTGACGAAGCATGGCCTTAATGATCTTGGCAAAGTCGAGTCCAATATCGTGGCGTACTTCTGTTTGATTAATACCCGGTAGGTAGTACTCAACAGGGTCCTCGGCGGTGATGATTTTCCGGTCCGGACGGTTCATCGCGTTGAGAGCGGCATACAACGTCGTCGTCTTTCCGGATCCGGTGGGACCAGTGACGAGAATAATGCCGTTCGGACGTTTGATGAGTTCCGTGAATAATCGGAAATCCGTTTCTCCCAGACCAAGTTGTCGAATACCAATTTTGATATTGTCCGGGTCCAGCAATCGCATCACGACGCTTTGACCATGGTTGGTCGGCAGAACACTCACACGTAGATCAAGAGTTTTACCACCGGCTGTGATCTTGATTCGACCGTCCTGAGGACGCCGGCGTTCGGCAATGTCCATATCCGCCAGAATCTTAATACGTGAAAGAATGGCACCTAGCAAACGGCGCGGGGGACTGTCGCGTTCTACGAGCCGACCGTCAATGCGATAACGAATCCGAATTCGATCCTCAAAGGGTTCGACGTGAACATCCGAAGCTCGTAATTGCACGGCTTCGGAAATCATCAAATGAACCAACCGTACGATCGGGCCGTTGCTATCGTCGTCATCGTCGAAGCCGTCGCCGGCATCTTCTGTTTCGGTGAAGTCGATGGCCGTATCGGTGAACTCCTGCAACATAGAGTCAGCGGATTCACCATCGAATTGCCCGTAGTAGCGGTTAATGGCTTCTAAAATGCTGGCACGCGGAGCAAGTGCTATTTGAATCTGTCGGTTGAGAATAAAACGCAGCTTTTCAACCGTCTCCACATCCATCGGATCGGCCAGGATGACTCGCAATGCATCCTCTTCTTCACTTAAAGGGATGGTGATGTTTTCACGCGCAATTGTTTCGGGGACGAGTTCTACAACGGACTCGGGAATTTTGATCTCTGATAAGTTGACGTAATCTAACGCATAATGCTCGGCCATCGCACGGCAGACGTCGTCGCCGGTTACGTAATTGAGCGAAACCAAAGACTCACCCAAAGGAATGTTGTTGGTTTTAGACAACTCTTCCGCTTCGGTGACCTGGTCCGGGCTGACTAGACTACGTTTGAGTAACACATTTACATAGTCGCTAGGTTGTGATGCCATTGACAATCCGATTTAGTCGTTGATGGTTTGTTCCGTAGTTGGGCAAATACCTAAGAACCTGTGTGGGGGATTGATGAAGAAATTGCATCAAAATCCATGAACTCAGTAGTGAGTATCACCGATCCCCGTTTTAAATCGACAAGTCGCCCTCGATTCCCCTACGGCGACTTGCTGTGATTCGGAGGTATTGTTCCGATAAGATAAGCTAAATATGAGAAGCATCTCAATATATATAATGCTTCACCGTTATAACCGTTGTCAATTAAGCAATCGGACTTTCTATCCTGTAGAGCCTACTATTACTGCTTATTAACGGTTATCAGCGTTGTTCGGACTCATTAACGCCTGTTGTAGACACATTGGAGATACTCAAAGATTCCACCAAAATCGCCTGATTTCTCAGTTTCTTCGCCTGTCGTCGAAGCTTTTTCGCATTTTCGAAATCTCGCAGGATTTCGAGCTGACCTGCTCGTGCGTCTAAGGCGATCGAAGTGGTTCGTAACAACAGAGGAAGCCTGTCTGGATAGGCCTCACTATCAATCCCCGAGGGAATACGCTCGACTGGAAACTCAGTCGCATCAAACTGAGCCGGTGTGACGAGTGCGGGACCGGGAGTTTGTTCTTCAGTAGATAGCTCTGATGGTTGTGACACTTCAGCAGGATCTGTTGCAGGTTGCTTGCTTACCTGCTCAAGTGCCTTTCGGAAATCCTCTTGTGTTGCCTGTGGATCTTCATCAAGGAGTCTCCCCTTTAAAGGTGTGCCGATCTTCTCTCGCAATTTGATTAACTCACTCAGTTCAGGTGAGGCAGCCTCAGGTGCTCCGGCCTCGGGGGAATTAGCTTCCCGAGCAATAGACGAAGAAGGCTCCTTCTCCGGGGCGGCGCTGGAAATTTGAGGGGACTTTTGTTTTGGTGGAGTTGAGTCTTCAGCCTGAGCCCAGGTGAAAAACACTACTGAAACCAATGCCATAACTAGTCCGGCGGTCATCTTCATGTTGTGATTCCATTCAACAACGTTTTGGAAAGTGTGAAACGATCTCTCGTTTAGTCAGAATTATAGAAAGAACTGAATTGGGTAATCAATGCGAGCTCGTCAAATCAGGAAATTGACTTTGCTAGTTTTCTACCAGTCACGCTCAGAGGAAACTCAGTTAACTCATGAGGCTGAACCCATTTTTGATTTGGAAGTGGCTTGGGACGTCTTCCAGTGAGTTTTGATTCATAGCAATGGAGAGAAATCCGATACTTGGTAACTCCATGCTTAATCAATGTCAGCCATTCGTATTCAGTTCCGGAATATTTGGTTAATTGTCTGAGCTGACCGGTGAGTTGATCTTCTTCGGTCACCGAAGGGTGATTGGGTTGATGAAGTTGGCATTCAAATCGTGGGAAGTCCCAAAGCCCTTCCCATCGTTCTCCGGCAGAGCATTGGCGGATCAATACTGCATTGGATTTGGGGTCACGTAAAACGATGGCCACTTCATTTAGGTCTTCATATTTGGTCTTAACTTTAGGCTTAGGGATTTCCGACCAGCAGCCCTGATCTTTCGTCGGACAGATTGTCTTTAGCGGACATTGGGCGCAGTTTGGATTTTGAGGAGTACAAACTAAGGCCCCGACTTCCATCAGAGCCTGGTTGAAATCGGAGAGACTCTTTCTGGGGAGGATCCACTCGGCAAATGCCCAGAATTTCTTTTGAGATTCCGAGGCCATGACATCATCTGCGTGCAGTAATAGACGGGCAAAGAGCCGATTTGTATTCGCTTCCACAATAGGAAGCCGTTGATTGAGGGAAATAGACAGAATCGCTCCCGCGGTATAACGACCGATGCCGGGTAATGCTAAAACACTTTCAAAATCAGTAGGGAATTCACCATTATGTTGATCTCGAATTACCTGAGCTGCCGCGTGCAACTGTCGGGCACGCCGATAGTACCCGAGCCCTTCCCAGTACCGGAGCACTTCCTGTTCGGGCGCATTTGCCAGAGTGACGACGTCTGGAAATCGTTCAATAAACCGCAGGAAGTAATCGATGACGGTCGAGACCTGAGTTTGTTGCAGCATGATTTCACTGATCCAGCTGCGGTACGGATGCAGGTTGTGACGCCAGGGGAGATCCCGGGCATGTTTGTCGTACCAGCGTAGGATGTTAGTACGTAGTTTCTGTCGCCAGCGGGAGTCGGGGAATTCAAATGCCGTCTTAGACCGGTCGGTCATTTCCATTCCTCAGAGATTTCTATGGTTGAGATTTTACGTCCGCTTTGCGTCAGAAATGTCAGCAGAGTTTCGATCATCGCATCCCTAAGTTGGGGCCGAGCCATTTGCCACGTAATTTCGCCCGGCTTGACTTCATCTAATCGAATGATGTGAAAGCCAAATGTAGTTTCCACGATCGCACTAACCTCGCCCGTTTTAAGCTTAAATGCTGCATCGTTAAAGGCTCGTGGCATGGCACCATTGAATTTTATCCATCCAACCAAGCCTCCATTTTTACCCGTCGGGCTATCGGAATATTTGCGAGCTGCTTCAGGGAATTCAATCGCTGCATCCTGAAGTTGTTTCTTGATTTGCTCGGCAAGTTGACGGGATTGCTCGAGGGATCGGTCTTTTTGTTGTTTGGTATGAATTAGGATTTGAGACACTTTGAGCTCCGTGCCATCAAACCGAGAGGCGTTCTGTTGGTAGTAGTTCTCGTAGTTTTTATCCGTTAGGAATTGATTGGTGTATTTTGGCCAGCTGATTTGCCAGGCGACACGATGACGCAATTCCTGTCGATTAATAGACTGTTCATCCAGGTAGTCATCCAGTGTTTGGTCTTTTAGCTTGAGTCGCTTTTCAAGGTGGATGATCCCCAGATCAATATCATCGTCGCTGGCCGCCTGTCCGATTTTCTTTAGATAAGCTAAGGCCAGTCGTCGTTGGATCGCGCTGTTTAAAACTTGCTTACGCAATTGGATGAATTGAGGAGACTTAGGATCGATCTTACCGACGATAGATTCAATCTCAGCTAAAAGCGGCGGCTCAAAAATTCGATCTTCGTTGACCGTGGCAGCAATGGCCCAGCCACTCGACGCCTGCTGAGTTTCTGCGATAGATAGAGACGTCCAGAGAAAACTGCATGTGGCGGCAAGGAGACCTACCAGCAGTGTGGATCGGCTGCTAGGGAAGCGGAATTTCATTGAGTTTGAACTCCACATCTTTTTGGATCAGTAAGGCCGGTGTGTGATAGTGAAATGACAGAGCATTCAATTCTTCGGTCGTGTCAAAACTGTATCGATACGTAACAGACTGCTTTTTCTGAGCGATCGTCTCTCGCCTCGGTTTAGTTGCTAAGCGTTCTTCGTTGCTGGCTAAGTAGACAGCATTGCGATTGGTCCAGCCGCGGTGCGATTCAAAGGCATTTCCGACGTCTTTGTAATGTAGCTCGACATCCACCATAGTCTGTTGACCTGTCTGCCTGACACTGCCTACCGTGATGGTGACTCCAGCTCGGCGTTGCTGTTTGGGAAAGGAATCTGCCGCTTGTAGATTGGAAAACGCGAAGTGCTCTTTGCGACCGGGAACCATTGCCGAAATCGTTCCTGTCACTGATTTGATGTGTCGTGCTGATGGTGCCGGCAGAGTAAAAGGGAGTTCCACTTCGACCAATGGCGCAGTCCCTTCCACATTGAGTGTCTTCTCACCGTCAATCAAGATTGTTAGGGGGGCTCCCGTATCGTCGGTCGCCTTGAGCTGACTTGCTGGCATCGTCAGGTACAGCGGTCTTACGCGAGGTTCCCAGGCAACTTGAAGTGTCAGCGCACATTGCTTGGCATTAGGAATACGTAGGTTTCGCGTTAAGGTGACGTTGGTGGCCGCAATCCGGAATGGGCCGGTGTAGTGGGCATGTTCACTGCGGGGGGCAATGCCATCGAGTCCTGGTTTGATCAGAATTTGATTGGGATGAGGAGCAAAGTAAGGTTCGATATCAAGTCCGGATTGGTCCAAGAGCTTGTCGAACGCCAAGTAAAACGGAACATCTTTCAAGTCGAGTTCGGCCGTCATTGCCAATTCTCGCGAAGTGGTAATGATGTTACCGGTCTGTTTTTCCAGTTCCTCGATGACTTCCGGGAGAGGATAGCTTCCTGAGAGAGAGAATCGAGATCCGGAAGATGTCTGTTTTGCGACGATGACATAGAGCTGCTGGCGGACTCGCTCAAGCCGTGTCTGAATTTCTGAGGAATAGGGTTCTAGATCGTTTGGGAGGAGATCTAAGATTGCCGGGCCTCGGGAGATTAACGCTTTTTCAGCTTCCTGACGTTGCTGGAGTTGTGAGCTATCAAGGAATGGAATCGCCCGATCTACGAATTGCTGCAACTCCATATCGGGATTTGGTTGCACACGCTTTTCGGTTTGAGCATGGCTGAAATTGGTTATCGAAACCAATAGGCAGAAAGGTAATAAAGTCATTCGAATCATGATTTTATTATACGTCGACTGCCTTGTCATAGCGGACAAATCCCTGGATATACACGTCGTCGCCTACGGTCTGAGTTGTTTGATTGGATAAGTGGAATGCATTACCCATTTGCTCGATTCCCAAGCCGCCGATTGGTGACGGCGCTACGGATGAACCAACTAGCTTGGAGGCAATGAAGACGTGGGCTTCATCCAGCATTTGCTGGTCTAGGAGAGAGCCGAGAAGTCCCGCACCGCCTTCAACCAGCACATTTGTGCAGCCTTGTTTTGCTAACTTGCTTAGTAGCTCTGGCAGAATGGACTCGTCGGTAGCGGATTCGCAAACGTCAACCCCGTGGTCACGCAAACGCTCTATATGGCTCGAGTCAGCATTCGGGCCTGCGGTCACGATGACTGGGATGTTGTGTGCAGTCGTCACCAGATTGGATTCCAGACTCAAGGCAGGTTTGCTGGCAACGATCACTCGGGAAGCTGTTCGCATTCCGGCCGGACGAGCGGTTAATTGAGGATCGTCATCCAATGCCGTTTGATGCCCCACCATGACAGCATCCACTCGGCCTCGGAGGTTGTGAACGATAGCGCGGGATTGTTCATTGGAAATCCACTGACTTGAGCCAGAGCGTGTCGCAATTTTTCCATCCAAGGTCATCGCCCATTTACCAATGATCCAGGGGCGATGTTGAGTTTGCTTCATAACATAGGGAGCATTGAGTTGTTGCGCTTCTGTGTTCGCAACTCCCACCGTGACCTCAATCCCTGCTTCCTTGAGTTGAGTGATTCCACTGCCGTCGACCTGAGGGAATGGATCTTGCATAGCGATGACAACTCGCCGTATGCCGGATTGAACAACAGCCTGGCTGCAAGGTGGTGTTTTGCCCTGATGGCTACAAGGCTCTAGTGTCACATACATCGTGACATCGGAAAGATCTTGTCCTGATACTTGCTTCAGCGCATTGACTTCGGCATGTGCTTGCCCAAAGGCTTCATGCCAACCTTCTGCGAGAAGCTGACCGTCTTTTATCAGAACACATCCAACCATCGGGTTGGGTTCCACGGCTCCTTGACCACGTCGAGCAACGTCGATCGCATGACGCATCCACTGTAGGTCAGCATCGGTGCTCTCATTGCTCATGGTTCGTTGTCTCGGAAAAGCACTGGTTACAAGTTTTTAAGTACTACAGATTTTTAGAGGTCGGAGGATCGTGTCAGTGGTGTTCAGATTGACCGTTAATCAGGAACCCATAAACCGGAACCTTCGGAGCTTTCACCAGGACCTGCACCAGGACCTGTATTAGATCCTGGAGTCCAGATTCCGCCACTGTCTCCCCCTGCAGCAGGAGGTGCTCCAGGAACAGCTCGTGACCCATCTGGGTTCATGACGCCCATTTGCACTAAGAGCCCGTATAATTGCTCAGCAATGCCCGGTTCATTGATGTGATCGGTTTCAAGTTTTCGGATCAGGTCGGATGCAACCTGAGCTTCCTGATTGATCAATCGCAGCGGAATTTCTCTTAATAACCAGGCTGCCGGAGATTGTTCTTGAGCGAGAACGGCGGCTTTGGCTTGTTCAACTAATTCCAATCGTTCTTCGATGTTGTCACGAGTATCAAGTAGAGCGGCGTAGACGTCGGATAGATTGACGTGTTCCGGTTTTTCGTCGCGACTTACGATTTCTTCAGCGGCCTGCATAAAGCCACGCCGGAAGCCGACAAAGAAACATCGCTGGTAAAGATCGCCCAACTGCTGCGATGAAAGCTTTGATACGTCATAGCGAGCCAGACGAATGTCAGGGACCTGATTGAGATCGACATCGGTGGGGTCTTCCGACTCAATCACATCCAGCCCCAAAGCCGTGCGAACGTCATTCAGCGTCGCGTTATGATCACGGCATTGTAAATTCGATTCGATGATCAACAGACAGGCGTCTAATTTGATACGTGCTTCAAAATCAACGGAGGCTTCTTCGGGGGTTATGCCACCGAGGGCTGCCAATTTGATCTTGGGAAAGGTCTCGGTCAGGCTTTGATTGCGATGTTCCAGTGATAACTCCTGGACCTTTTCCTGAGGCGTGTCGTCAGGGAAAACCGGGTTCCATGCCATCGCATCGGTGAGTACGGGGACTTTGGAGATCTCTTCGGAGGAATCCTGTTTCCCGAGATTTCCGTCGGAGATGTCGCCCAACAACTTACCTGCTGCTTCTTCTCCCCCAAGTGTACTGGGGACGAGCTCAATACGAGCATCCTGATCCGTTTGCTTGCCAAATAGATAGACTGAAGCGACGCCTTTGGGAATTTGATCGAGCGTCAGGTCGACTCCACTTTCCGGTTGTTCTCGGTCAGTCAAAACAAAGACCGCTCGCGGAGGCGGGTTGTCGGGGTCTTCATTAGAGAATCCGGGTGATGGGACGAGGCGTGCCTGATCGCTGGCGACTAGTAATTCCTGGATTTGATCAAGGTCATCAATCAGATAGGTGACTCGGTGGATCGGTTGAACGTCCGGGTTGGATTGGTTTTCGAGCATTTGCGCGTAGGCTTCTGCTTCGATCGCTTCATTCGAAGTAGATTCCTGAGTGGCAATATACTGGCGCCAGACGTCGGCTCCTTCATCCTGCCCCAAGTAGGTATTCAGGACAGCGGCGGCTTTCAACAGCGTCTCATCGCCTTCATTTTCTTCAAGCAGATCTTCGACTTTATCCAGAGCTAGGAACCAGGCACCACGTCGGGATAATTCGAAAATCTCATCATAGGATTCCGCCCAGGCTGCGTCTTCGGATTTTGAAGGAAGTGGAAGTCGTTGTTTCAGGAGTAAGGGATAGTCTGGATTCTGAACAAACTGAAACATTCGCATGACTGCCTGTTGGTTGCCACGCGAGATCGCCGATGCCAGAGTCAGATGTGAAAAGGCAGCGAACAGATTGCCAGAAGCGAAGAGTGCGTCAGTAACACCTTGAATTGCCGGAAGGATTAACTGAGGGATTTGCTCGGTCGACGAGAACTCAAGACACTTCTGAACATACTCCATCACTTTGTGTGGTTCGTCAGCACTGGTAATGGCACGTTGTGCCCAGGCGGTTGAGTTTTCCGGTTCAATATCCAGAAACTCGAGAGCGTTCTCCTGAGCGGCATCGATTTGGCCGGTCGCCATTAAGGCGATACCTCGAAAGGCCAGTAAGCAACCGAGGTTGCCTTTCTCTTCGACAAGTGATTCGATCTGTTTGAGTGTCGCGATGTATTGCTCACCCTCGATTGCTGCTGAGAGTTTATCGAGTTCTTTTGCGACTTCTTTACCGCAGCAAAATCGAATTTTGTCGCCACTACCACAAGGGCAGAAATCATTTGGTGTAAGTGCCATTAAGTTGGATCCGGAGCTGTCTTAGGATTTGTGTGTTGATTGAGTATTAATACGTAACAGACTGCGTATTATCTGAGTAGTCTTTCGTGTCCCGTCGTCTGCAGGTCGTCAGCGATATATTCGAAACTCATCACAGGAATGCTATCCAGACGGTTTCTATATATAGAAGCGAAGTTGTGAATTACAGGTGTACGGGGCCGAGTCGATAACTTGGCAGCTGTTTTTGACCAATTCAAGCCAATTTATAGCATGGTACCACGTTGAAGAATTACTGGGAATAAACCCCCAAGCGGCTCAACTGATATATTCCCTTCAAGTTTTTCCCGCGTTTTTGGTGGTTTGGGTAAGTGGGGCGATGTGGTCCAACGGATTCATGCAGAATCATCGAATCAATAAACTACATTGATGTAGACGTATGAGAATGCCATCGGTACGCTTTTATACTTACCGACAGGCATACTATGCGCGCACAACTTGTTGATGAATCGTACGGTAATTAGGTAATAGCATTGTCCGAAAACGAAAAACTACCATTGCTCAATCGCAAAGCTCCTATTCTGGGAGTGTCGAATGCGTTGCTAGTGCTTATGGTTGTTTGCTTTCTCGTTCCCTTTGCACTTCGTGGCTCTCGGACAGCCATGGAGAATATGCAAAATGACGTCAAGAATTGGCTTCCTTCGGATTACCCCGAAACCCAGCAGTTGAACTGGTTCGGAAAGCACTTCATGGGTGAGCAATTTATTGTTGTTACCTGGGAAGGCTGTAATGAACAGGATGAGAGCTTCCAGCTGCTGGTGGAGAAACTCAGGAGCGAGATTGTAATTGATCCCGAATTGCAGGGGCCCATCGATCCGAAGCTTGAAGGAGCCGAACTCGAGCAGGCAATTTATGAGCGAGAGTATGCGCTTGAGTTATTTCGAGCTCGCGAAGTTGCTGATGAATTGGGGCTCTACGCCTACGATCTGGATGACTACAACTTTGACTTTGCAGGACGTGGTGAAAAGTGGCTCAAAGGTAAAGACAATAAGTCCTACTTCATTACGGAAGATGGTACGCTGTGGCGATCGAATGAAACAGATGATGTCATTGCCAATCTAAAGCGGTCATTTCGCCGAGGAGTTTTGAAAGACATCACCGTCGATGCGGTGGCCGTCGATCAGTTCGGTGAGCAGTTTCGAGAAACCGGCGAATCGAATGACTTCTATGATGATCCTCGAAAACTAACCTCGCGCTACTTTACCTCGGTGAGATCAGGGCCGGATGCGATTGAAGAGTTAGCTGGTGCTAATGGCATCTTGCTCCCGCGTGGACAAAACATGTCCGACGAAAATAGGCAGGCCTACGCAGAGCAACTTGCGTATAGCCGATTAACCGGGACTCTCTTTGCTCCGGCTAATCTACCAGGTTTCAATTGGACACCTCCGGCATTTGTCGAAGCCTTGTCGGAAGAGAAACTTGCTGCCTTCCCGCCTGGTTGGGAAGCGACCTTAGAAGACTATGTCAATCAGGTCGTTGAAGAGCAATTCGGTGGGGATCGGGAATTATTGAATAATGCTACCGCGTCGGAACGGGCTGCTGTGTGGTATGGATTCTTTGACCAAATCAATGTTGAGGCGCCACCACGACAAACTTGTATTGTTGTAACACTTAGTGACCTCGGTGAAGCCAATCTGAAAAAAGTGGTTGGTCGCGGAATCGGTAAAGAACCAAGAGGTAAGCTAGTTGCTCTGGCAGAGGAATCCGGAGTCGTTGCTCCTCCGAAGCCATCGATGGCTCCGTGGGCAACCGAAGCCAAGCTTGAAGGGAAAGTCATCCGGATGGGAGGCCCCCCGGTAGACAATGCCTCCATCGATGAAGAGGGACAGATTACACTTGGGCGTCTTGTTGGGCTGTCCGTGATTCTGGGCGTCTCACTCTCCTACCTCAGTTTCCGCAGCTTTAATGTCACATTGATGGTGTTCTTTGTCGGTGGTGTCGGAGCTCTCATGAGTATGGCGATCGTGGGGTATGCCGGTGGGATTGTTGATTCCGTCCTGCTCTCCATGCCCTCGCTGGTCTATGTGCTGGGAATCTCCGGCGCAGTTCATATCGTGAATTATTACCGTGATGCCGTCTTTGAAGAGGGAGAATTGCGCGCCAGTGAAAGTGCTTTGTCACATGGAGCCTGGCCCTGTACGATCGCTTCCTTTACAACCGCTCTGGGATTGTTCTCCCTTTACATCAGTAATCTAACGCCCATTAAGAACTTTGGTCTCTACTCGGGACTGGGTGTGTTAGCGACACTTGTTCTGCTCTTCACTTACCTGCCGGCGGCCTTGAAACTTTGGGTACCAAAGTTCAATAAGCCAAATGCGAAAAAGAAAAAACAAAATGAAGAGTCACTCTTAACTCGGTTTTGGATGCGAGTCGGAGAGACGGTGATGGATAACTATAAGCTAGTTATTTGTCTTGGATTTTGCGTGCTTGGCTTTTCGATTTGGGGCCTGACCAAAGTCAATATGTCAGTCCAGTTGCTCAAGTTGTTTGATGGACAGGCCAAGATTATTCGTGACTACGAGTGGATGGAAAAGAATTTTGGCAAACTGACTCCGATGGAGATGGTTGTCAAAGTAGATTCTGAAACCGCGTTGCCGAGTCGTCAGGAACGTATTGAGAGTCCACCGGAAACAGTTGCTGAACGAAATCATCAGAAATACCAGCTGACGTTGTTAGAACGAGTCGAGTTGATTGAAAGCATCCAGTTAGCGGTTGAAGAAGTCTTTGGCGACGCCGGGCAAGATGTGATCGGTCAGGGGATGTCCGCTGTGACTTTTGCACCAGAGTTGCCTCCCGCATCCTCACGGACGGTGCGTTCCACAACCAATTCGATATTGGAACAGAGCGTCCAGCAATTAATGGAAGAAGATTATCTGGCATACGAAACACTGTCAGAGGAAGAGCGACTGGAGCTATGGCGTATTAGCCTGCGACTGGGAGCCTTGAATGATGTCGATTATGGAGAATTTGTCACCAGCTTGAAGACGGTCGTTGAGCCGATTGAAAAGGCTTATCAGTTCCGCAATTATCTCTTACATCGATTCGAAGCAGATCGCGGTGCCGGAAGCGATACCTACAACGCGGAAAACGTATTCTTTGATAAGAATAAGGTACTGGTGATCGGAGCTGATCCGACTCGTCCATTGCTGAAAGATCAACCACCGAGTGACACTGCACAGGCCTCATCTGGCAATAAGTCCACGCAGGCGTCCGTGGATGCTGTGGGGCTGTTTTCCAAGACGTTGAATTCTCTGTTATTGGTGAAAGGGTTTTATAATCACCCTCGTCACCCGAATCAGCTGTGGTGGTTGGATCCTGAAAATGATCGAACGGCCGAGATGCTTGGTCAGTTGTCGGAAGAACAGTGGAAAACACGACTGGCAAATTATGACTACGTGATCTCGGTTGGAGATCATCCAGTCTTTGATAAACAATTGATCGCTAACCACTCCAAGAATTTCATCGACATTGCAAACTTTGAGAGTGAGGGACTCGCTGAGGTTTTGAACTCGGACGAAAACGTGGATTCAGGATTCGACATCGTTTATACGGGAGTCGTGCCAATTGTCTACAAAGCTCAGAATGAGTTACTTAATAGCCTGATTGAAAGTATCGGACTCGCGTTTGTGATGATCGCCATTGTGATGATGGTCATGATGCGTAATGGACGTCTCAGTACAACCAACTTTGCCAATATTCGTGGCGGCATGGTCTCCATGATCCCGAACGTATTTCCGGTAATTCTGGTGTTTGGCCTGATGGGACATCTAGGAGCTGCCTTGGATATCGGTTCCATGATGACCGCCAGTGTGGCCATGGGAGTGGCGGTGGATGATACGATCCACTTTCTAACCTGGTTTAGAAAAGGACTTAATAAAGGGCTCGCTCGAAGAGGCGCATTGATGCTTGCTTATCAACGCTGTGGAGCAGCGATGACGCAAACCACATTGATCGGTGGTTTGGGGCTTAGCGTGTTTGCGTTGAGTTCCTTTACTCCAACACAAAGATTCGGCGTCCTCATGTTGACTCTGTTGGCTGCCGCTTTGTTGGGAGATTTATTATTCTTGCCAGCTATTCTGAGTAGTCCGCTTGGGAAATACTTTGCTTCCAAAGATACTAAGCAAAAGAGTGATGAGACCTTAGCGGTTTCTCTAGACGAAGTGGCTGATGAACGCACCGCCTTAGGTGGACCTCATGATCACTTAGCTACCGAATCTAATCTGGAACGCATCATACGTCACGACAAAGGTCATAAATTCGACGAGTAGCGATCTGACGCTGCGCGCTGCGAAAATGGACTTGTTCTACAGATTTTGACGATAATACCAGGGGCCCCCAATCTTCTGGATAACAGAGATGTAAAAACTCACGACCTGACGGGCTGTGCGCTCGCACAATTAGAGGTTGAACTACACAGTTTGCCCTATAGAAGTGAGCATGTTTATGACATCGATCACCGTCAAACCGGTTGAGTCTCGCCGGGATAAAAAACAATTCATCCAACTGGCTCAAGAGATATATGCCGGTGATGAGATGTGGTGTCCACCGTTATTGATGGACTTGAAGGAACGAGCGGGATTTTCTAAACATCCGTTTCACGATATCAATGAGACACAGACTTTTATTGCGATTCGTGATGGCAAGGTGGTTGGCCGTATTCAAGCGATCGTGAACCAAGGGCACATTGAGCGTTTCGATGAGAGACTTGGATTCTTCGGCTTGTTCGAGTCGATTGATGATCAGGAGGTTGCTGACGCACTGTTTGATACCGTACGTGACTGGCTTGCGGAGCGAGAGATCCATCACATGCGAGGCCCGGTAAACCCAGGGATGAATTATGAAGTGGGGTTACTGATTGATGGTTGGCATAGCCCTCCTTGTTTCATGATGACCTACAACCCGAAATACTATGCTCGCCTCTTCGAGAATTACGGGCTCAGTAAGGTAGAGGATATGGTGGCGTTCTATGCACCTACGGATATTGTGGATCGACTCGATCCGAAAATGTTCCGTGTTGTGGACATCGCCAAAGAGAAATTCAATCTAAAGCTGAGGACACTCGATAAGAAACGGTTTAAAGAAGATGTTCGGACATTTCTGGACATCTATAACAAATCACTGGTTGGGACGTGGGGATTTGTTCCTATGAGTGATGCCGAATTGGAACATATTGCGAAAGGCCTGAAGTTCCTCATCGTTCCGGAATTGACAACCTTCATTGAAGCGGACGGAAAGGTCATCGGAGCCAGCGTCGTTCTGTTGGATTACAACGAAGTGATTAAGGAAATCGGAGGTAAGCTCTTCCCGTTTGGATACAAGCTGTTTACCAAGCGGAAGAAGATTACCAAGATGAGGCTGATCAGCGCCAATGTATTGCCCGAGTACCAGAAATGGGGGCTCGGAGTCGTCTTGGTTTCCCGTCTGAAAGATCTTTGGAAGACTTGGACCGTCGACCATCTGGAAGTGTCGTGGGTGCTGGAAAGTAATCATCTGTCCTATAAGTCCTTAGCCCGAGCAGGGTGTACCGTGGATAAGACGTATCGCATCTATGACAAGGTGTTTGAGGAGACTTCTTCCGAAGCGTAATCAATGAGCCGGTATTTAGTGACAGGAGCTACTGGGTTTATTGGCGGGCATCTGGCTGAGTGGTTAGTCAGCAACGGGGATACTGTGCGCTGTCTGGTTCGAGCGACTTCAGATCGCTCTATCTTGGAAAAGCTAGACGTTGAATTTGTCGAGTGTGACTTGCTGGATCACGAGAATCTCTACGCAGCGGTCGAAGATGTTGATGTGGTCGTCCATCTGGCAGGCAGAACGAGTGCCTTTTCACGGGCTCAATTATTGCGAGTGAATCGAGATGGTACATTCTCGGTGGCAAAGGCATGTGCTCGGCAGAAATCACCTCCGATCCATGTTGTGGTTTCATCGATAGCCGCAGCAGGTCCAGTGGCGAGGAATCAGATTCGGATGGAACACGATCTGCCGATGCCGATATCCAATTATGGGTTTAGTAAGCGGGCCGGAGAATGTGCCGCATTATGGTTTGCTGACCAAGTACCTACTTCCATCATCCGGCCGGGCATGGTGTTCGGGCAGCGTAATACCGAGATGCTTCCAATCTTTCGCTCCATGGCAACTATGGGGTCGCATGCGGTGATCGGGCCGGCCAGTCCCCGAGTCTCACTGATTCATGTTGACGATTTATGTGAGTTGATTGTTAGAGTTGCTCAACGAGGACGACGAGCGACATTCGCTGACAAGCACGCAGCGTTGACTGGCGATGGGATCTATTTTGGCGTTTGCGATGAAGCACCAACTTATGCCAGACTGGGTTCGATGTTGAAGAGCTTGTTGGGCAAACGCGGAGCACGACAAGCAACGATTCCAAGCCCGATCTCTTGGATGGCGGGTTTGATCGCCGAAGTGATCGCCCGGATGCGTGGCACACAAGTGTCATTTAACCTAGATAAGGTTCGGGAAGCAGTGGCTGATTGCTGGGAATGCTCGGTGGAAAATGTGATCAACGATCTGGATTACGAATTCCCTGTCCGGCTCGAAGAGCGCCTCCAACAGACCATCGACTGGTACCGCCTGAACGACTGGATCTAAATCTCCCATCGAGTGCCACCCACTCTTGGCGAAATGTGAATACCCTCATACGGGCTTTGTCACGGCGGATCTAACCACTTTGAGACTCCAAATAAGAGTGGGTGTCACCTATTTAAAAATGCGTTGGAAGTCGGGAAAACGCGATTTTCGAGTGGGTGTCACCGGATAATAGTCAGGTTGAGTGGGTGGCACCGGCTTAATTCCACTAGGATGGGGGGATTGTTACTAAGAAACATTTATTGGGTGGCCTTTTGGAATGTGATAATATTAATAGGAACAATAAATATAAAGGAATACAGTTATGCTTACGATTTTCGGTCGACGGTCAAAGAGTGACAAATTCTGTGATGGCTACAGCCGTCGAGACTTCTTAACCATCGGTTCTGCCGCTGCTGTCGGCGGGCTGACACTTCCGCAACTGCTACGAGCCGAATCCTTGCAGGGCTCAGGACGTCAGCATAAAGCAATTATCAATGTATTCCTTCCGGGCGGTCCTCCACATCAGGATATGTGGGATATCAAACCAGATGCTCCGTCTGAAATTCGAGGTGAGTTTTCACCAATCTCCACCAACGTTTCGGGAATCCAAATTGGGGAACTCTTCCCCAAAATGGCTCAGATGATGGATAAGTTTACTGTCATCCGTTCGATCGAGGGCGCTGCTGGAGGGCATGCAGCCTATCAGGCGATGACTGGATATGCTCCGGGCAATGAACCAACAGGTGGTTGGCCATCAATTGGAGCCTGGGTATCGAAAGTTCAAGGGCAGGTTAACCCAAGTGTTCCCGCTCATGTCAGCATGTTCTATAAGACGGGACACAACCCCTGGGGTGATCCGGGAAATGGTGGTTTTCTGGGAATGGCTCATGGCCCATTCCGCTTAGTCGGTGGAAAAGGTGAGACCAGTAAAACGGATAACATGGTTCTTAAAGGAATTTCTTTAGAACGCCTTCAGGACCGCAACGCATTACTCGCCTCTGTCGATCGGATCAAACGAGAAGTCGACCTGACCGGTTCAATGGATGGGATGGACGCTTTCACTCAACAGGCTGTTGGAATTCTGACTTCGTCTCAGCTTGTCGACGCGATGGACATTTCAAGTGAGTCGAAGGAAACACTTGAGCGATACGGTAAGGGAGATCAAGAATTCCGTGCAGACGGTGCTCCTAAAATGACCGAAAACTTCCTGATCGCCAGACGGTTAGTGGAAGCTGGAGCCAGAGTGGTATCTCTCAATTTCAGTCGTTGGGATTGGCATGGCGGTAACTTTGATCGTGCTCGTCAGGACATGCCTATGCTGGACGGCGCATTAACGTCACTCGTTCAGGATTTGCATGACCGTGGTTTGGACCGCGATGTCTCTGTGGTTGTCTGGGGTGAATTTGGTCGAACTCCGAAAATCAATAAGAATGCCGGTCGAGATCACTGGCCTCGCGTCAGCACAGCTGTTCTGGCCGGAGGCGGAATGAATCATGGTCAGGTCATCGGTGCTACCAACCGCTTGGGAGAATATGCCGTCGACAGACCGGTCACCTTCCAGGAAGTGGCAGCTACTCTTTACCAACAGATTGGAATCAATCTGCGTGCTACACGTGAGTTCGATCTTCGTGGTCGTCCGTATTACCCAGTTCAGCCTGGTGTTGAACCGATTCACGAGTTGCTTTAATCAAAAACGAATACCCCCCTCTGGATTCAGTTGCTGAATCCAAGCCGAGTGAATTTCAAGGAGTTCTCCATCCGTGCTTAAGTTATTTGATCGCCAAACTACAGGAAGTAAGTTTTGTGATGGCCATAGCCGTCGTACCTTTTTACAAATTGGTGCGATGGGTAGTTTGACGCTCCCTCAACTCTTACAGGCGGAAGCAGCGAGTGGCGTAACTAATTCTCATAAAGCAGTGATCATGGTTTATCTCTGTGGCGGACCTCCGCATCAGGATATGTATGACCTAAAACCGGACGCTCCTGCGGAAGTAAGAGGTGAATTCTCTCCGATCAAGACGAACGTGCCTGGCATCGAGATCTGTGAATTGATGCCGAAGATGGCCTCGATGATGGATAAGTTCGTACCTATTCGCACGATGGCGAATTGCCAGGGTGGTCATACAGGCTTTCAATGCTTCACGGGAAATATTCCAAATAACGAACCGGCAGGTGGTTGGCCACATATCGGTAGCGTCGTGTCGAAGTTTCAAGGGCCTGTCCACGATGGGGTCCCTCCATTTGTAAGTTTGTGCTACACCACTCAGCACAAACCTTACAACGAACCTAAAGCTGGTTTTCTGGGACTCGGGCATAGCAGTTTCCGTCCCAGTGGCCCTGGTAAAGACGATCTTGTTTTGAAGGATATCACGACAGACCGACTGGGTGATCGCAAGACATTACTTGCGTCGGTCGATCGCTTCCGTCGAAATTGGGATAACTCAGGCCAAATGGAAGGCATGGATTCATTCTCCCAGCGAGCGATGGGGATTCTAACTTCTTCTGATTTATTCAAAGCATTGGATATCACTGAAGAATCACCTGAAACGATCGAGCTTTATGGACAAGGCGATCCGAAAAAACCAAAGGGTGACGGAGCTCCGCGAGTTCCACAAAACCTTCTCTTGGCACGTCGTCTTGTAGAAGCTGGTGTCCGAGTTGTCACGGTGAATTACAGTTTCTGGGATTGGCATGGCAGCAACTTCAAAAACGCCAAAGATGAACTACCTGTGTTCGATAAAGGCATTTCGGCGTTGGTGCAGGATTTGCACGATCGTGGAATGGCAGATGATGTTTCTGTCGTCGCCTGGGGTGAATTTGGCCGTACTCCGAAAATCAATAAGAATGCCGGTCGAGACCACTGGCCTCGAGTTTCAAGTGCTCTATTAGCATGCGGTGGTATGAAGACTGGTCAGGTGATTGGTCAAACGGACCGTCAGGCAGGGGAAGCGATCGAGCGTCCAGTTCGTTTCGAAGAAGTCTACGCGACACTCTACCGTAATCTAGGAATCAATCTGAATTCGGACCGCCTGTTTGATTTCCGCGGTCGACCACAATATCTGATTCCACCCGGCACACAACCACTCGATGAATTAATATAACTGATAGTTATCAATTCATGATTCGTAAGTTTTGCCGAGGGTTCTTTCGTGCTTAACACTTTTGTTATGCATTTCAAGACAGCGTTTCTATGTCTGCTAGGCATTCTATGTTTAGCAGCTCCGTCGTCTTCCTATGGAGTCGATGTTTATAGCCCGAGCGAAGCCTTTCCCAAGATTAGATTTGAAATTGAAGTGGAAGCCGTGCTTGCAAAGGCAGGCTGCAATATGGGGGCTTGCCATGGGAATCTCAAAGGCAAGGGTGGATTCAAGCTTTCCCTTCGTGGCCAAACTCCAGCAGACGACTATCGCTGGCTTCAAAAGGAACACGGCAGCCGCCGAATGGATCTGTTCAATCCCGCTCAAAGCCTGATATTGCAAAAACCGACAAGCGGCGTTTCGCATCAGGGCGGTACTCGATTTAAAACTGATTCACTGGAATACTCCATTCTGCATCGTTGGCTGGAAGCCGGAGCACCAGGCCCTCAGGCTAATTCTCCTCAAGTCACCAATTTAATTGTGACGCCACTCGACAGCGTCGTACGGGCTCCGCGGGATTCAATCCAGCTTCAGGTACTCGCCGAGTTTACCGATGGCACCATTGCCGACGTTACTGCTCTGACCGTCTTTGAGCCGTCGAATCTAGTTGCGGAAGTAACGTCTTCCGGTCTGGTAAAACGATTGAAGGACGGCGAGTCGACGATTGGAATTCGGTTTCTTGAGAAACAACTGGCGATTCGTGTGGCCTTCATGCCACGCACGAGTCGTAAACGAATTAAGTTTCCATCGTCCCAGAACTATATCGATGACTTGGTGTTTGCCAAACTTAAAAAGCTCGGCATCCAACCGTCTGAAGTCGCCTCAGACTCTGATTTTATTCGTCGTGCCTATTTGGACGCTTTAGGAATCCTCCCCACTGGAGAAGAGGCCCAAGCGTTTGTCCAAGATCAAAATCCACAAAAACGAGCCGTCATCATCGAAGCGTTATTGAACCGCTCGGAATTCAATGACCGCTGGGCACTCATCTGGTCCGATTTGCTTCGTAATGAAGAGAAAGTTCTGGATACCAAAGGGGTGGAAGTTTATCACCAGTGGATTCGTGAGTCGTTTGAACAACGTAAACCATTGGACCAATTTGTTCGAGAGTTAATTGTTGCCAGCGGTAGTACCTATCAAGTCCCTAATGCTAATTACTGGCGTGCAAATCGAGCACCGGACGTTCGGGCTGAGACAACGGCGAGGACTTTTCTTGGTGTACGACTTCAATGTGCTAAGTGTCACAATCATCCTTTCGATCGATGGACACAAGATGACTACTATGATTGGGCGACCGTTTTTAGCGGCATTCAATACGAAGAAGTCGACGAGAATAAACGCTCGGACAAATTCGACAAAAACGAATTTGTAGGTGAGCAGTTAGTCAAGTTGGCATTTAAAGAAGAGTACACCAACGCGAGAACTAAACAGCCGGCTTCACCTCGATTCCTGGGGGGCACTGCTCAGGATATTGGCATAGATCAGGCGCGTTTGGATGCCTTGGCTCAGTGGATGACTTCCGCTGAAAACCAATGGTTTGTTAAGAGTCAGGTCAATCGGATTTGGTTTCATATCATGGGCCGTGGCTTAGTCGAGCCGGTCGATGATCTGCGAGTGACGAATCCACCGGTGAATCCCGAATTATTGGAAGCGTTGGCCGATGACTTTGTTGCGTCAGGTTTTGATGTCCGGAAAATCGTCAGCCGGATTATGAATTCCACCACCTATCAACTCAGCGCGACTCCGAACGCAACCAATCAGGATGATCAACAGAACTATTCGCGGGCGATCGTGAAGCGGCTTGACGCAGAAGTCCTTCTCGATGCACAGAATCAAGCGATTGGTGTACCAGCTAAATTTAATGGGTATGAATTGGGACTGCGGGCGGGCCAGATTCCGGGAGTTCGCAAAGTGAAGTGGCGTAAGGAGACTCCGTCCTCGGGAGACTTATTCCTTGCCACTTTTGGAAAACCGGAACGGATGATGGCCTGTGAATGTGAACGCTCCAATGAGACCACGCTAAATCAGGTTTTCTTCCTGGTTAGTGATAAAGGAATTGGGGAGCGTATGGAGCAAGAGGAAAGTCGAGTACGCCAATTGGCCGAATCCGAGTTGCCCGATGTTGAAGTAGTGGAATTGATATACTGGAGTGCGTTAAGTCGTGCTCCCAACTCGGAAGAATTGCAATTTGCTGCAGCGTATTTAGCGAATACCGAAGAGAACTCGGCCCAGTCTGGGAAGACACAGCCGACAGAAACAAACGTGATTGGTCGACGTAAGAATCGTTCTGTTGATTTATTGATTGATCGCACGGTTCGAACAAATGACCGGCTGAGCAATGTGCAGGATCTGACCTGGGCATTACTGAACGCAAAAGAATTTGTTTTTAGACATTAGACAATCCGCTTTGGAGAGAGCCATGAAAATGTTATTGAATTCACTGTCAGTGAGCCTCCTGCTGGTGTTGGCCATGAACTCGGCCCAGGCGGGGATTTCAGATGGACGCTTGGATGTCTATTGGGTGGACGTGGAAGGTGGAGCTGCCACTTTGATTGTGACACCTCAGGGAGAGTCAATCCTGATCGATACAGGAAATCCTGGTATCCGTGACCCTCAACGTATTTTCAAAGTAGCAACCGAACAGGCTCGATTGACCAAGATAGATCATCTGATTACAACGCATTACCACCGTGATCATTACGGTGGAGCTTCTCAACTGTCTAAGCTCATTCCGATCGGAACAGTTTGGGATAACGGCAAGTTTGAAGACATGCCTGATGACCCCGGAGAAGATTACTTCACTTTTAAGTCGGATGACCGAAAGGTTATAAACCCCGGCACTGAATTGCCGTTAAAGAAAAAGAAGGCAGAAACGCTCAGCAGGTTCATGCCGCTGACGATGACCTGTCTGGGGACTCGCAAGACGTTTATTCCTCCGCCAAAGGGAGCTCCATCCAATAAAGCGATTTGTAAAACGGGGCGTCCTAAAGATCGTGATGGTAGTGACAATGCAAACAGTGTCGTGATGCTATTGGAATTTGGTGATTTTCGTTTTTATGACGGCGGAGATGTTACCTGGAATCAGGAAGCTAAGTTGGTATGTCCTGTCAATCTGATCGGGCGTGTTGATGTTTATCAGGTAACGCATCATGGTTTGGACAGTAGTAATAATCCGCTTGTGTTACGCAGCGTACGTCCTACTGTAACCGTGATGAATAACGGAGTCACGAAAGGTTGTGCTCCGGAAGTATTCGCGACGTTGACGGCAACACCATCGATCCAGGCCATGTATCAAGTGCATAAAAATATGCGTCCAGATGGGCAAGTGAATAACGCTCCTGATGAATTCATCGCCAATCGCAAGGCGGATGAATGTGAAGCGAATTTCATCAAGCTTTCAGTCGCTCCCAACGGCAAGACTTATGACGTCATCATTCCTGCCAATGACCATAAGGCTACTTATAAAACGGTGAAGAAGTAGTATGTCGATCAAGCGGACATCTCCATTTCAGCTTCAGCACGACCTGCTCGCCTCCCGCCGTCAGGCACTCAAAGTGGGCGGTGCTGGGATGCTTGGCCTGAATATGCCAGGACTGTTGCAGGCGAGCGAAAAGTCCACACTGATCAAGCCTCGGGCTAAACGAGTGATCTTTCTATTTCAGTGGGGAGGTCCCAGCCCAATCGATATGTTCGATATGAAGCCGGATGCTCCTGATGACATTCGCAGCCCCTATCAATCGATTCAGTCGGCCGTACCGGGACTACCGGTTTGTGAGCACTTACCTCGCATGGCAAAGATCATGGATCGAGTGACGATCATTCGTAGTGTGCACCATAAGATGAAGCACCATAACTCGGCAGGCTATTATGCTCTGAGTGGACACGAACCTCCAAGTGATGATCAAAGATTGCGGGATTTACCGGAGCTCTATCCCGCTTACGGTAGTGTGGTCGATCGCCTGGCACCAAGCCGTGGTTCGATCCCTACCTTTGTGTCCTACCCTCACGTGCTACGAGACGGTTCTATTACGCCCGGACAGCATGCCAGCTTTCTAGGTAAAGCACATGATCCTCTTTTCTTTAAAGAGGACCCAAATAGTGATGACTTCCAATTACCTCAATTGAGTGTTCCGGCAGATTTGGACTCAGATCGACTCACACGTCGGCGAGACCTGCAGAAGTTTATTGATAACCAAAGTCGCCTTCTTGATGACAACGAAAGTATCCGAGGCTTCGATCAATACTATGACAAAGCCTTGAACATGCTGACCAGCAGTAAAGTACGCAAGGCCTTTGATTTAAGTCAGGAATCCGATGATGTTCGGGAAAAATACGGAAGAACGACTTATGGGCAAAGCGTATTGCTGGCTCGTCGTTTAGCTGAATCCGGGGTTAAGTTCACCACGGTCTATTTCTCTAACAGTATTGGAGGTCGTACGATCGGTTCCGGCGGTTGGGATACTCATGGGTTCGACGGCTCTCGCATGTATAAAATCGTCGACAAATATCACTTCCCAGTTACCGAACAAACCTTACCAACGCTTCTACTTGAACTCGAAGACCGAGGCATGTTGGATGAGACCCTAGTGGTTTGGATGGGGGAATTTGGAAGGACTCCGAAAATAAACAAAAACGAAAGTCGGGACCACTGGCCCAATTGCTATTCTGTGCTGCTCGCAGGGGGCGGTGTAAAACGCGGCTTTGTTTACGGCGCGTCGGATCGGTATACGATGGCTCCCGATGAAAACCCGGTAAAACCCGAGGATCTGGCAGCTACGATCTACTATCTCTTAGGAATTTCTCCTGACACTGAGATCCTCAATAAAGACAATCGCCCTTTACCGATCGGGGGACGGGTTATTACGGATATCCTTTAGCCATTTAACCAGTTGACCAGTTGACCAGTTAGACAGTTAGACAGTTGGCCAGTTAGACAATTAGACAATTAGACAATTAGACAATTAGACAGTTAGGCAGTTAGACAGTTGGACAGTTGGGCAGTTGGGCAGTTGGGCAATTAGACAATTGGGTAGTTGGTAGTTGGGCTTTGGCTGGAATCTCGATCTCAAATGAAGTCTAATACCACCTGACGCAATAATGTTTGGAAACTCTATTTGGAGACCTGAGTGATGTCGAAATTGGACCGACGTGAGTTTGTAAAGAAGACGGGAGCAGCCTCCTCCGCATTCGCACTGTTTACCGTAGCGGGTACGAAATCATCCCGCCAGGTATTAGGAGCGAACGACAGAATTCAGGTGGGAGTCGCGGGGATCAATGGCCGTGGTACATCACACATCGGTGGCTTCGCTCCGATGGATGGTGTGGAAGTAAGCTATCTAATTGACCCAGATACTAGACTCTTTGACTCACGTAGCAAAATGGTACGTGACAAAGGTGGTAACACCCCAACCTGCGTCCAGGACATTCGAGAAGCTCTGGAAGATAAGAATCTCGATGTCATCACCGTAGCGACTTGTAACCACTGGCACTCGCTCATCACTATCTGGGCCTGTCAGGCAGGCAAAGATGTGTATGTAGAAAAACCAATTTCGCATAATGTCTTTGAAGGACGTAAGTGTGTCGAAGCTGCCGCGAAGTATAAACGCATTGTTCAACATGGAACTCAGAATCGTTCCAGCCAGGGCAAAGCCAATGAAATCGCTGCTGTCCAATCCGGTAAATATGGGAAGCTGTTAGTCTCCAAAGGATATTGCTGTAAACCACGTTGGTCGATCGGACACAAACCGGTTGCCACACCTCCGAAGGAACTGGATTGGGATCTGTGGTTAGGCCCCGCACCATTACAGGATTACCACGGCAATCTACATACGTATAACTGGCACTGGTTCTGGGATACAGGAAATGGTGACACAGGAAACCAGGGCGTTCATGAAATGGACATTGCACGTTGGGCGATTAAAGACTCAACACTGCCCAAACGCATCTGGAGTGTCGGGGGCCGCTATGTTCCAGGCGAAAAGGATCAGGGTGAAACTCCCAATATGCAGGTCAGTGTCTACGAATATGAAGACGCGATTCTACTTTTTGAAACTCGCGGCTTGGTAGGTAAAGAAGGTTCACCTGAGCGGATGGTCACCAATGAATACTACACCACCGAAGGTGTCATCAAAGGTGGTTCTTTTTATGCCAACGGAAGCGATAAAGGAGAACCTATTCGAGCCGAAGCAGATCCAGTTACACCGGGCGGTGCCTTTGGTAGCTTTATTCAGGCAGTTCGAAGCCGTAAGAATGAAGAGATTAACTGTGACGCCGAAGTGGCTCATTACTCGAGTGCTCTCTGTCACCTAGCCAATATTTCCTATCGTCTTGGTAAACAGGATTCATTGCTCAAGGACGAGAATCCGTACAACAACAATCAGACGATTGTGGATTCTCTGGCTATGCTGAAACACAATCTGAAGGTAGTAAATATTGACCTGGCAGAGAACAGCTATGCCATCGGACGTGACCTGAAATTCGATCCTGTGAAGGAGAAGTTTATCGGGGACAAGCAGGCGGATGCGATGCTGACACGAAAGTATCGAGCTCCCTACGTCGTGCCGGAACAGGTCTAATATTCTTCTCTCTTCAAGCGGCTGGCCGTCGTCAGTCGCTTGTGATTTATTTTTCGCTCAATGAGTTGTTATCAATGATACGCATCCAAAAAACACTACTAGTCTTACTCGTACTTTCCCTAGGTACAGTTTCTGCCGCTGAAAAAGCAAAACTCAAAGGTTTATTAGTGACCGGCGGTTGCTGTCATGATTACGAGCGTCAAAAGGTCATCATCACTGAAGGACTGAGTCAACGATTTAGTATTCAGTGGGATATTGTGCACGCCAGCTCGGATCGAAACACCAAAATTGATGTGTACAACAACAAAGACTGGGCCAAAGGGTATGACCTGGTTATCCATAACGAGTGTTACGGTGGTGTGACCGATGTGGATTGGGTTCAAAACATTGTGAACGGTCATATCGAAAACAAGATTCCGGCTTTGTTTGTTCACTGTTCCGCTCACTCCTACCGACATGCTAAGACCGACGAATGGCGGAAGCTACTGGGAGTGAAGTCGATGCGTCATGAAAAGGGAGGGCGTATGCTTGCTGTCACCAACAAGGCAGCGGACAACCCAATCATGACGAAGTTTCCTGAATCATGGACCACACCCAACGGGGAACTCTATGTCATTGAAAATATCTGGCCAACGGTTAAGCCCTTAGCCACGGCCTATGGCGAAGACACCAAGACGAATCATCTGGTGATCTGGACCAATGAGTACAAAGGGGTCAAAGTATTCGCCACAACGCTCGGCCATCATAACGAAACCATGCAAGCCGACGAGTGGTTAGAAACCGTTTCTCGAGGTGCTCTGTGGACACTTGGCCTACTACAAAAAGATGGCAAGGTAAAAGCTGGATACGAAGGATCCGGAATTACCAAATTCAGCTTTGAAAAGGAAGCAAAGGGCGAGCCCACTCCAGCCAAAGCAAAATCTAATTAGTCTAATCGGGGAACAGTGATGAAAACCATGCGATTAA
>CALKCC010000032.1 GCA_938082855.1 uncultured Pirellulaceae bacterium
GTGCGAATTGCCACGAAGCGAAGCCGGCGGAAAAGAAACTACCCTTGAGCTTCGACCAAGTGTCTGGCTGCGTCGAGTCAGCTGACCGCTCACTCAATCGTCCGGGTTACACTTTAACCGATGGGGATGCCCGTGCTTTGCAGGAGTTCTTTACGAAAGTCAAATCCTCCGATTCCGATACCACCCAAGCTTTACTAGTAAAGCAAAACAATTGCTTCCAGTGCCATGCTCGCAATGAGCTCCCCGGAATCGCCGGACAGTTGGATCAGATTACAGCGTCCGTTTCCGAGCTTGATGCATTGAAACCTGCTCTCGCTCCACCATCACTCAACGGTGTGGGCGATAAATTGAATGATCAGGCATTGGTGTCGGCTATTTCGCGGAAGGAATCCGCCCGCAGACCCTGGCTTCATGTTCGGATGCCTCAGTTTGGATTTGCCGATACAAAAATGCGGGAGTTAGTAGATTGGTTTGTTGAGAAAGATCGAGTGCCCGATGCTTATATTCAGCTCCATGCCTCGATTGATTCAAAACCAGTTGGAGAGTTACCAGAGCTTGAAGAACTTCACCAAGCCGGAAGTCGCTTGGTAACCACAGATGGATTCGGGTGTACCAGTTGTCATCAGGTTGGCAGTGTTATCCCTCCGAAGGCTCCGCTAAACGCCAAGGGGCCGGATCTATCTATGTTGAACACCAGAATTCGTAAGGTTTGGTTTAATCGTTGGGTAAGTAATCCAGCTCGGATTGTACCGCGTATGGAAATGCCCTCCGTACAACTGGCAGTGCGAGGCGTTTTAGATAATCACCTTCCGTCTCAATTAGAAGCGATTTGGGAGACACTTAATAAAGAGGACTTTGAACCACCGACTCCCGGGGCAATTCGTATCGCCCGACAGTCAGGAATCGTAGGTGCCGACCCAGGGGTCAAGATGATTACAGATGTGGTCTATCATCGAGATGTCCAATACATCAAGCCCGCATTAATTGGTTTGAGAAATCGACATAATCTGCTCTTTGATATGGAGGCTGGTACGTTTTTGGGCTGGTGGCAGGGAGACATTGCCAGACAACGTACCAAGGGGAAAGTCTGGCTTTGGGAGACTGCAGGGGAGAGCTGGTCTGGATTACCTCTTGGTAACGATTACCGAGGAGTTCCGGATATCCAGTTGGTGTCGTCAGAAGGAGAGCTTGTCGAGCCTCGATCGATTGGTCAGTTTAAGACCAGTTTAGATCGTTGGACGCAATTGGATAATGGATTGCAAATCGAGCAGCGTTACCAATTTGAGATAGACGGCGTTACTCACTGGGTTCATGTGACTCAGACTTTACAGGAAATCTGGAGCGGTGATCTCGAATCCGCCCGCGCGGGAATTCAACGCACAATCAACTTCGAAGGAATCCCGGAAGGCTATCAGGCGATGATTGGGCTCACTCCTGCGAGTCTTGAATTGCGTGAAGATGAAGAACAAGGCCGGTCGATGCTCGCCGTGGCAGGGCAGCACGGGAATAGATGGGTTCAAACCACTGATAGTCCCGTTCAAGTGCAGCAGGCATATTATGCCGTGATTGCTGACAAGCCTCAGGTAACTCTGCAATTCCTCAGTAATCTAGAAGTCGATCGCTTCCCACCCTTGGATGTGGAAATCACACCTCCGGCACCGACGGATCTCAAAGTCGTGCCGGGTGTTACGTCGACACGACTTCCGTTTTTTGATGAATTTATGCCGACTGGAATTCAGTGGGATGAAGACGGGACGTTATGGATTACGTCATTAAAGGGTCGAGTCTGGCGTGCCGTCGACACCGACAAAGATGGCATGGAAGATCGTCTGCATGCTGGGCTTCATGAACTCGCAGCCCCTTACGGCGTCCAACCCGGTAAGGACTTTATCGACGTCGTCAATAAGTATGCACTACTACGAATGTTTGATCGGGATCGTGATGGAGTCTACGAACAGGTACAGACGGTGGCTGCGGGTTGGGGCCATACGGCGGACTATCATGACTGGACAGTTGGTCCTGTGAGCGATGGAAAAGGGGGGTACTATATTACAACCGCCTGTCAGCAGGATGATCGAAGTGTGGAGGCCGCAAAGTGGCGTGGTCGGATCTTACATCTCAAGCCGCGTAAGCCTACTAATGACAACCCCTATCTATTTGATATTGAAGTGCATACATCCGGGCATCGCTTTCCGATGGGCCTGGCTCGCAATTCTGCAGGTCAGCTTTTCGTGTCGGATAATCAGGGGAACTACAATCCGTACAACGAAATCAATCATGTCCTGCCGGGGAAGCACTATGGGTTCATTAATAAATTGGAGCGTATGGGAGACACGCGTCCTGCCTTAACGCCTCCGGCCATCGATATGCCGCATCCCTGGACTCGCAGCGTGAATGGCATATGTTTTTTGGAGACTCCGCAGGCTGCCCGTAATTTTCATGGCCGTAATTTGTTCGGTCCGTTTGAAGGGCATTTAGTAGGGTGTGAATATGATACTCGACGGTTAATCCGTATGAGTTTCCAGCAGGTAGGTGAGACGCTCCAGGGAGCTGCCTATCCACTCACTTTGGATCAGCCAGATGGAAGTGAACCTCTGTTGGGACCGCTGGCCGTTGCCGTTTCTCCACGAGGTGAATTGTACGTTGCTTCTATACGCGATAGTGGATGGGGAGGAGCGAATAATATCGGTACGTTGGCGAAACTGGATTTCGCCCGTTCTGAATTGCCGCCGGGAATCGCTGAAGTTACCGCGCAATCCTCCGGCTTCAGAATTTCCTTTACCGCTCCGGTCGATGCGGCCAGAGCAGCCCTTTTGGAAAACTACTCGATTCAATCAGCTACCCGTGTTTCAACCACTTCTTACGGTGGTGCAGACCGAGAACGGCGAACCGATAGGATCACCTCCGTGGAAGTTGCGGACGACCGTATGTCAGTGGACTTGAAGGTGGAAGCACTGCGAGCCGGATTTGTCTATGACATCCGCTTACGAAATCTTACAGCGGATGATGGAGTGTTCTTTCCCGCCGAAGCCTACTACACGCTTAGAACAATTCCTGCTGAGTAGAACTCGGTTTGATACACTCGGGATCGTCATTCCTGACACTATTGACGCGGGTTGAGACTGGAGTCATGACAAAGGACTCCATTTGATTCTGCTCGCTAGGTTGCACTAGTATCCGATGGAGATATTCAAGATCGGTGGTGTTCGGATCAAGCCAGGCGTCGTAGTCACGAGGACTTAGAATGACGGGCATGCGGTGATGTAAGTTCTTGGTCAGTTCGTTTGCATCCGTGGTGATGATGGTCGTGGTCCACCAGGGAGTGGTCTCTTGTTGTGCCTGAGGGGGCGTCCAGGTTTCCCAAAGCCCGGCAAACGCGAATGGTTGATGGGTTTTGTGGTGTATATACACGGGCTGCTTCGAGCTTCCATCAGGCTTCCATTCATAGTATCCGTCAGCCAGAATCAGGCAGCGTTGACGTTGATACGGGCCGCGGAAGGACGGTTTTTCACGAATGGTCTCACTCCGAGCATTGATCATCTTGCCTGCCATCGAATTGTCTTTGGCCCAGCGTGGGATGAGTCCCCAGTGCATTCTGCCGTAATGGCGTTGTCCTTGATTCCAAACCAATGTGGCGATGGAGTGGGTGGGAGCGATATTAAATCTGGGTGCCAGGGTGATGTCTGCCGGCACATCAAACAGGAAGTGTTCGCCAAGCGTCGTAAGCGAAGTCTGAAGAGTAAAGCGGCCACACATAACAATTAGGACTCGTGAGTTAGAGACTGAATAATGTCTCTCAGCGTCTCGTCGACTAAACGTTGAGGACGCCAGGACGTCTCGGTCTTGATTTTTGTGATGTCCGCGATCGGGAGATAAGACTCTCCAGGGTGACTTTCATTTGCAGACTTCGATGTACTTAACAATGACTGAAGTTTGTTGAAGATTTCACCGGACCGAATTGCCTGTCCGCTTCCCACATTGAATACTTCTCCCGGTGTGCCTTCCAGAGCTAAGACACGATAGGCCTGAGCTACATCCCGCGCATCCGAGTAATCGATCCAAGTGTTGAGGTTGTATACTTCCAGCGGACTCGCTTCGGTACGCAACTTTTCGATCCATTCAGGGATTAACAGGGAACCGGTCTGTCCCGGCCCTGTGTGCTGAAAGCTGCGAGCGATGATATAGGGTAACTCAGGCTGAAACTGTTCAAGTACCTCTTCAGCCATGAGTTTACTGATGCCGTAACCGTTATCAGGTGCAACCGGATCTGCTTCCTTAACACAGGTGAGTTGTTCAAAAGACGATCCGTATACATAAACACTACTGGTAAACACCAACCGTGGGACATTGGCGAGTTGGGTGCAGCAAGCGGCAACATGCCGAGTACCTTCGACGTTGACCTGTAATGCTGTTTCTGATGGCGTCGTCTCGCCACAACTGGAGCGGACACTGATCGCGGCAAGGTGGTATACCACGTCCGGATTGAATTCACGGATTTGTTGGATGATCCCAGTGGACGCTGGCTGTGTAATATCCCAAACGCCGGTCGTTAGCTGAGGGGATAAATCCAGCTTGCAATGATTCGTACGAGTCAGGGCCAGTACCGTATCACTCTGTTCAAGAAGGTGGTCGATTAGGTGACCTGCTACGAATCCGTTTGCACCTGTGACGACCGCTCGCACCTTGATTCTCCTGTTGGCTTAACTGCCAAGTTTGATTTCGCGCTCAATACGATGAAGATCTTCTTCGACCATCATGGTCACAAGTTGCTCAAATGTTACCTGAGGTTCCCATCCCAATTCCGTTCGAGCTTTAGAAGGGTCGCCTAACAAGGTTTCCACTTCGGCGGGACGATAGAAACGAGGGTCGACTCCCACGTAATCTTCCAGATTAAGACCAACCGTTCCGAAGGCAATTTCACAGAATTCACGCACGGAATGTTGTTCGCCGGTTGCCACGACGAAATCTCCGGGAGTATCTGCTTGTAACATGAGCCACATCGCATTAACAAAGTCACCTGCAAACCCCCAGTCTCGGCGAGCTTCCAGATTCCCCAGTAATAGTTGGTCTTGGACACCAAGCTTGATCCGAGCCACACCATCAGTGATTTTACGAGTTACAAACTCCAGTCCACGTAAAGGAGATTCATGATTGAACAGAATTCCGTTACTGGCAAATAGATCGTAGCTTTCACGATAATTGATGGTGATCCAGTATCCGTAAACTTTGGCAACGCCATAGGGACTACGAGGATAGAAAGGAGTGGATTCTGTTTGGGGAGTTTCCTGAACTTTTCCAAACATCTCACTACTACTAGCCTGATACATCCGTATCTGGGGATTCACCTGTCGGATGGCTTCCAGGACCCGTGTAACTCCTAATCCCGTGGTTTCTCCGGTGAGAATAGGCTGAGACCAGCTTGTGGGAACAAAACTCTGGGCGGCCAGGTTATAGACCTCCGTTGGTTCAATCTCATCCAAGAGTCGTACTAAGGATAATTGATCCAGCAAATCACCCTGATGAATCGTGATATCGTCAACGAAATCAGAGAGTCGTTCTAAGGTATCGGTACTACTACGGCGCATCATGCCGTGCACTTGATAGCCTTTTTCCAGCAGCAGTTCTGCCAGATAGGCGCCATCCTGTCCGGTGATTCCAGTGATAAAAGCTGTTCCAGGCATCGACTTGTCTTTAGGTCTATATGGAATCCACTCATCATTTCCAAACCAGAGTTGGAAATGATGAGTGGAATGAGTTCATTGGTTTAGTCTTCGCTAG
>CALKCC010000033.1 GCA_938082855.1 uncultured Pirellulaceae bacterium
AATACTCATTGAATCGACGTGAGTTTTCGAAAACGTCAGCGTTTGCCGCAGTGGCCGCATCGTCAGCAGCCACATCATCACTGATTGGCGCCAGCAAATTAGAAGAGAGCAAGTCAGAAGAGGGTAAGTCGGCAGGGTATATTGATGCCCATGTGCATGTGTGGACTCCTGAACTTCAGCAGTATCCTCTGCATGAGTCCTTCAAAAAGGAAGATATGCAGCCGGCGAGTTTCACTCCGGAGCAGCTCTTCGCACATTGCCGTCCCAGCAAGGTGGATCGGATTGTTCTCATCCAAATGAGTTTCTATCGGTTTGATAATAGCTACATGCTGGACATGATGGAGAAACACCAGGGCGTGTTCAGTGGCGTCGCGGTCATTGATGAAAATGATCGGCCAGCACGTGAGATGGTAAAGTTGGCAAAACAGGGAGTACGTGGCTTCCGAATTCGCCCTCATGATAAAACTCCAGATCAGTGGCTGGCAGGAGACGGAATGCAGGCGATGTGGAAGGCCGGAGCTAAACACGGTCTGGCCATGTGCCATTTGATTGATGCAAAACACCTCGGTTCCGTGGATAAGATGTGTGAGCAAAATCCGGATACTCCAGTGGTCATCGATCATTTCGCTCGGATTGGTGTCGATGGGAAGATTCGTGAACAGGATCTCGCGGCACTCTGTCATCTGGCCAGACATGAAAATGTGACGGTGAAGATTTCAGCTTATTACGCGCTGGGGAAGAAACAGGCTCCTTATACCGACCTGTTGCCGATGATCAAACGCTGTATCGATGCGTATGGAGTCGAGCGTTTAATGTGGGCCAGTGACGGTCCATTTCAGGTGGTGGATGGGCATGAATATGCTCCCTCCTTTAACCTCATCAAGAATGCTGACTTTTTGTCCGCAGGCGACAAAGACTGGCTGCTTCGTCGAACCGCAGAACGCGTGTTCTTCTCATAATCTGTTCCCTGCAAATACTGGTATCGAATGTCCAACGATTCAACATCTAAGTCGACTACCCGCTTGCTGATTCGCGGCGGTATGTGGCTGACTGTGCTGATGGCGATGATCTGGTACGCATTGGACACCGGTTCGAACGATGCAAATTCAGGATATCCAAATCGTCCAATCACTTTGATTGTTCCATTTGGCCCCGGGGGCGAAAGCGACACGTTTGCTCGGATGATCCAGCGAACCATTGCTGAAAACCAGTTTCTTGATCAGGAAATTGTAGTTAAGAATGTAGGCGGAGCTGGCGCGACGATTGGAAGTGGTCAGGCACGTAAAGCGGAGCCTGACGGATACACGATGCTGATTCTGCATGAGGCACTGATCACGGCGCAGGTGTCAGGGAAAGTTTCTTACGGCCCCGAGTCTTTTGAGCCGATTGCAGCCTCAGGGAAGACAAATATGGTGATCGCGGTTGCCGAGGATTCTCCGTATCAGACACTTCAGGAGCTTATGCAGGCTGCCAAAGAAACTCCCAATGAACTAGTCTTTGCAGCAAACCTAGGCGCTCCGGTTCACTATGCGGGATTGATCCTTGAAAAGGAACTTCCAGGGGCTCACTTTGTCTATACGCAAAAGGGAGGTGGTGCTTCTCGGTTTGAAGCCGTGATTGGTGGACACGTGGATGTATCGGCTTTTTCATTAGGGGAATATGTTTCATTTAAGGACGGAGGTCTTCGGGCCATAGCGATTAGTTCGGAAGTGCGTCACCCAGAAGCGATGGAGATTCCGACGGCGAAGGAACAAGGTTTCAATTTTGTGCATGCCAATATGCACTTCTGGTGGTTTCCGAAAGGTACAGAACAGTCAAAGATAGATTTCATGGCAAACGTCATACGAAAGTGTATGGCGACGCCACAGGTACACTCTCAATTAGCAACACGACTTTCTGAACCGTTCATAGAGACTGGGCAGCCCATGAAGGATGTCCTCAAGGATCGGATCGGGAAAATCCAGAGTGTGGATGCCAGTTCTCCCGATGTCCTCCCAAACATTCCTCTCTGGGTGTCCGTGGCGACCGCCTTGAGCTTTGTGTACTGGCTGTTGTCAAAAAAACGGAATGCAGATCCATCCGGAGTCCCCAAACAACCTGAAGAAAACGACGTTATATCAGGTAGGTATTTACAGACGGCAGGGTTGTTCGTGGGAGTGACTTCGCTTTATCTATTGGCTTTAGAGTACCTGCCAATCGATTTTAGGATTCTTACGTCGATCTATATGCTTGATGTCGCCGTGTTGTGCTACGGTCTTTCTCAAAAGCAATTTAAGAGATTGATTTTGGATAGCTATGTTCCTGACATGGTGATTCTCTTCCCACTGGTTGTGTTCTTTGTGTTTCAGTCCTTTTTCAGCATCCAGCTGCCCTAAGGAGTGACGCACTATGAATGACGTAATCTATAATCTGACGATTGGTGACCCAGTGAACCTGTTCTGGGTGGGACTAGGGACCATGCTTGGTATTCTCGTGGGCGCGATTCCGGGCTTAACAGGTGCTATGTTGATCGCCTTGACCTTACCGCTCACCTATGCCATGCAACCCACCGAAGCCATGGTGCTGCTTGTGTCGATGTATGTCGGTTCCATCTCAGGAGGACTGATTACAGCCACATTATTGCGAATGCCTGGTACGCCAGCTTCGGTCATAACGACCTTAGATGGTTACCCTATGGCACGCGATGGAAAACCAGGCCGCGCACTCGGATTGGGGATTATGTCGTCATTCGTGGGAGGACTCATTTCGTGGGGCTTTCTTATTCTTTTGGCAAAACCAATCTCGCACATTTCGACCGAGTTAGGTGACTTTGATTACTTTGCTTTGGTTCTGGTTGCTTTGGTGCTCATTGCTTCCGTTTCGGGGAAATCTCTAGCTGCTGGAATCTTCTCAGGACTCTTCGGAATTCTAGTCACGATACCAGGCGAATCACCGGCCACCGGCGTGACTCGCGCGACACTGGGGATTGAGCAACTTAACGGCGGGTTCGACTTGCTGCCGGTACTGATTGGTTTGTTCGCTGTGAGTCAGGTGATTCATGAAGTGGCTCAAAAGGGAGGTGCTGTTGAGCAGGTGAGCAAGGTTAGGCCGGAGGGAATTTTATTGGGGGCCAAGGACTGGGTCGCCCATTTGGTAAATATGGTGCGCAGCAGTGTCATCGGCACCTGGGTTGGTATCCTGCCAGGAATCGGAGCGAATGTCGGAAGCGTGATGGCTTACTCCGCAGCTAAATCAATGAGTAAGCAGCCGGAAGCGTTTGGTACAGGCAGCGAAGAAGGAGTGGTCGCCAGTGAGGCAGCCAATAATGCAACGATTGGTGGAGCATTAATTCCTTTGGTTGCCATGGGGATCCCAGGTAGCGTCATCGATGCCATTCTATTGGGAGCTCTGATCTTACATGGACTACAACCTGGCGTGCTGCTATTTCAGAACAATCCGGATGTTGTTTACACGATTATCTTCACCATGCTAATTGCCAACATCGCTATGTTCGGGATGATGGTTCTAAGTGCAAAGTGGATTTCCCGATTGGCGACGATTCCTCGTCATTACCTCCTGCCGGTCGTGATTGTCTTTTGTGTGGTTGGGTCGTACGCCTTAAATAACCGAATGTTTGATGTATGGGTGATGCTGGCCTTTGGAGTGGTCGGTTTTGTCATGGAACGCAACAAGATTCCGTTAGCTCCTTTCGTGATTGGTTTTGTATTGGCACCCATTGCAGAGGAAAAATTGGGAGCCGGCTTACAGGCAAGTAGCGGCAGTTATTTAGAATTGGTCCAGCGTCCCGTTGCATTGACCTTTGTGCTAATTTCCGTCGTTTTAGTCGTCTGGCCGATTTATAAGTCGTTGACTAAATCCCGATCTATTACAGAGGATGGTGATGGCCAAGCTGAACAAGCCGAACAAGCTGAACAAGAGGATAATTCATGACTCACTATGCCACCGATTTAGCGGCGATCCGCGAGGCTTACGAGCGTATTCGTGATGTAGTACATCGCACTCCAGTCCAAACAAGTACTCAGCTGGATCAGGCCGCTGATGCAAAGATTTGGTTCAAATGTGAGCATCTACAGAAGGTGGGAGCGTTCAAGTTCCGCGGGGCTAGTAACGTCGTTCTCGGATTAAGTGATCAACAGGCTGCGGCCGGCGTTGTAACTCACTCCAGTGGCAATCATGCTCAGGCATTGGCGTTAGCAGCGAAACAACGGGGTATTCCAGCCTATATAGTTATGCCCTCGAATGCTCCTCAGGTGAAACAGGATGCGGTAGAAGGCTACGGTGCAACCATTACCCTTTGTGAACCGACGCTCGAGGCACGTGAATCCACGGCCAAACAGGTAATGGAAGAGACTGGTGCGACCTTCATTCATCCGTATGACCACCCCGGCATTATGGCTGGGCAGGGAACTGTGGCATTGGAACTGCTAGAGCAGGTGCCGGAATTGGATGTTATCATCGCACCGGTCGGTGGCGGAGGACTCTTGAGTGGAATAGCCATTGCTGCCAAAGCATTGAAGCCAACGATTCGAATTGTCGGCGCGGAACCAGCCGGAGCTGATGATGCCTATCAAAGCAAAGTTAATAACGAATTCGTACCCCAAACAAGTCCGAACACCATCGCAGACGGATTGCTTACCAGTTTGGGGCAGTTAACATGGCCTGTCGTACGCGATTTAGTAGACGAGATCGTCGTCGTGAATGATGCTCAGATCGCCTATGCGATGCGGCTTATGATGGAACGAGGTAAATTATTAGTAGAACCATCAGGCGCAGTTTCTTATGCAGCGGCTGTGAAAATGCGATTCGAAGAACCACACCCTCGTGTAGGTTGCGTTATCTCCGGCGGGAATATTAATCTGACTCGAATCTCTGAACTGCTGGATCTGGCTTAGGAAGGCGAACACTCAACCCAGATCGGTGAAGCTAGACAAAGCAAGGCAAAGCTTAGACCATGCAATTCAAACCTCTTGGAAACACTGGCTTAAACGTCTCGCGAATAGCCTTCGGGTGTGGTCCTCTTTCAGGTAATTTGACGGGCACAGATTTTTCTAATCAGTTGGATTCTGTGCGCAGGGCCATCGAACTTGGAGTCAACTGGTTCGACACCGCTAGAACCTACGGGGCCGGCAAGAGTGAACAAAACCTGGGGTGTTGTTTTGCCGAGCTTGGTGTCAAGGATCAAGCCGCAGTCGCCACGAAAGTTCGAGTGTTACCAGAAGAGTTGGTAGACATTTCAGGGGCAGTTCGAAGGAGCGTAAATGAATCTCTCGAGGCATTGCAACGAGAACAACTCGAACTCGTACAAATCCACAATGCGATCACATCTCAACGCGGTAGTCAGCCCACTTCTTTGACTCCTGCGGATGTGCTTGGTGAAGGTGGTGTTTTGGAAACTCTTGAGTCTTTACGTAGTGAAGGGGTGATCCAACACATCGGAATAACCGGGACAGGTGACAGTGTTGCGGTGGCAGAGGTATTGGATTCTCGCCGCGTGGAAACGGTTCAAGTTCCTTTTAGCGCCTCGAATATTTCCGCCGGGTATCAGGTGCCTGATGATTTGGGGCAGTATCACTACGGCGCGGTGATGAAGTATCGAGAAACGTCAGGAGTTGGAGTGTTTGCAATCCGAGTCTTTGCAGGAGGAGCATTGTTGCTGCGCAAGCCATCGCCTTATACGTATCAAACCAAATTCTTTCCTCTTGAATTGTATGACCGTGATTTGAAAATTGCCGGTCGACTGGCAACGATGTTTCCAGAGACTCCGTTGGCAGAGGTGTGTACTCGATTTGTATTGTCCCATGCTTTGGTCGATAGCGCCATAATTGGCTTTGCCAATCAGCAACAGGTGGAACAGGCAGTGGCAGCTATGGAGTTAGGAGATTTGCTAAGAGCAGAAATGCGGCAAATCGAAGACAATGCATTAACTGTTTTGGAGTAGGCCAAAAATAGTGATTCCCATCCCGAGTATGGTGAGCCACATAATGAGTGTCTTCCAGGAGACTTCACGTGATGGCCCGTAAACCGTAAAAGGGTCTGCATCAAATGCCACTTTAAGCCGACTGAGCTCCGCTTGATATCTTTGCTCGTCCTCTTCCCAATCCAGCTTAAGTTCAGACATCACCCCTTGGATGGTACGCGCGTTAAACGGTCTGTCCTGAGGGAATTTGGCGAGTTGTTGTAATACGAGTTCCTGCAGGGAGTTAGGGGTTTCCGGAGCATTCAGATGGAGAGGGGCTGGTGTTTCCTTAAGATGCTGTTCGAAAATGACAGGAAATGTACTGCCTTGAAACGGAGGATTCCCCGTGAGCATTTCATAAAAGAGACACCCCAGTGAATACAAATCAGCCTGGCCGGTGATTCTGTCATCACCACGTATTTGTTCGGGAGACATGTAAAGCCAGGAACCGACTGTCATACCACTGGCCGTCAGGTCTGATTCGCCAGTGTCCAGAGCGATTCCAAAATCTCCCAGTTTTAGCTGACCTTCATAAGTGAGAAATAGATTGGCTGGCTTTAGGTCGCGATGAATGATGGAATGATTATGGGCGTGTTGCAGTGCCGAGCAGATTTGAATGCCATAGTTAATCGTTTCATGCCAGGAAAGTCTGTTGTGTGATCGGAGGACCTGCTTTAGCGTACCTCCTTCGACTAATTCCATCACGTAAAACAGACGTCCGTCGTCGGTACGGCCGCCACCATAATAACTGACGATATTGGGGTGGTTGAGCTTGGATAGGATCAGCATTTCACGTTCAAAGCGGGAGACGATATTTTGATCCTGCGAGACACCGTGTTGTAGCACTTTGACCGCGCGGACTTCCCCCTTTGACAGATCCGTGGCTCGATAAATCGAACCCACCGTACCTGTGCCGATGATTTCCCCGAGTTCAAACTCTTCAAATTGTCGTTTCATGCAATCAGTTGCAATAAGTCAATGAATCGTAAACTTGCTGACTTATATATCTTATGAAAAATGCCGTAACGAGATGACTGTTATTTGGTATATAGTACGGGTATGTATCGTACTGATTCAAGCAAGATCTATGGTGGAATCTCCTGCCAGGGCCCAGTCAATCGCCGACAGTGGTTGCAATTAGGGGCGTTGAGCATGGGGGCGTTGTGCTCTGGATTGACTCCCGGTGATGCACTGCTTTCTGCTGCTACAGAGCCGGGCGGCGACGATGGCGGAGGCACTTTGCCTGAATTGAACGACGATTTCTCGGTGATCCTGTTTTGGGCCAACGGCGGCCCGAGCCACCTTGATTTGTTTGATATGAAGCCTGATGCTCCGGTTGAATATCGCGGGCCTTTTCGTCCGATTCAAACCAATGTGAATGGGATGCAGATTTGTGAACTGATGCCCCAGTTGTCACGACTGGCCGATAAATTCACTTTGATCCGTAGTTTGCATCATGAACGGGCTGAACATTCTGGTGGGACAAACCGGTTTTTGACTGGCTACCCATCCATCGCCGCAAATCTTGCCAGATCCGAGTTTCCGGATCTTGGAAGTGTACTAGCGAAGCACTCGGAAACAACCCCGTCACCGCTACCGTTTTATGTGGCCAATACTCCTAGCTATGGAGCCGGAGCTGCTTATTTAGGGCCATCCTGCGAGGCTTATATGCCATCGCCAAATATGGAGACGGCCAGCGGTGCCAATCGTTATGATCCGGTTCCGATTTATCAGACCGGTGATAAGACTGGAGATCTTTCTATTTCTCCCGGAGGAGTTGTCGATTTGAGCCGTCGTCGGCAAGTCTTACGCCAGTTGGACCGCCTGTCCCGCGATATTGACAACTCACGGATGATGTCTGCCATGGATTTGTTTCAGCAGCGTGCTGCGGCGATGCTTTCAAGTAATCGTGCCAAACAGGCCTTTGACTTATCGATGGAACGACGGGGGACTCTGGAACGATATGGTAATACACACTGGGGTAAGAGTTTATTGACCTGCCGTAGATTGGTGGAAGCAGGTGTACGATTTGTTCAGTGTCAGGCGACGTTTCGGCTTAAGCCTGAAACGGGTCGTACATCCACGTGGGATGACCATAGTGTGAACGCTCACATCTTCAAATCCTATGAAGAGAAAGTTCCTGTATTAGATCAGGCCGTTTCGGCTTTAGTGGAAGATCTTTACTCGCGCGGATTGGATAAAAAAGTCTTGTTCGTTTTTTGTGGTGAATTTGGGCGTACTCCTTTGATTCGGAACCAGGACGCCAGCGGCCGGCCCGGACGAGATCATTGGCCCCAGGCCATGAGTATCTTCCTGTCTGGTGGAGGAATGCCGATGGGACAAGTGATTGGGGCCACGAGCAAGCGAGCCGAGGAGCCGGTCGAGCGAATCATGAACAGTAACTGCCTCCTGGCCACGATTTATCGAAAATTTGGCGTCGATTATCATCGCTCATTTCTCAATAACGCAGGACGCCCGATCCCCATTCTCACCGATGGCGAACCGATTGCCGAATTGCTCTAAAAATCGAGCGTTCTATCCCTCGCAGGCTCGTTACCACCGAGTAGATCGCTGTTGGTTATTTAGCTTCCCATAGTCCGAGAACTTCCTCGACATTGGTGTGACAGGTTATACTGAAGTGTTGTTGTATAAACAGTCACATCATCCTGAATGTATAGGAAGTGTGGCAGCCCTCGCTAGCTTTACTAAACGGAATGCAATGTCACGATTCCAAGTTGTAATAACGTCTCTCCTGTTAACGGCTTTTGCCCCACTGACTCTATTAGTCCAGGCCGACGATCAGCCTCTTTCTACGGTCGAATTGAATAAAGTACGGAAGATTCTCTCGAACCGATGTTTTACTTGCCACGGCCCAGATGAAGCCGAACGGAAAGCAGATCTGAGGCTCGATACTTTTGGGCAGGCAACATTGGATCGCGATGGAACCTTTGCGATCAAGCCGGGGGATGTGGAGGCCAGTCAAGTGGTCGCTCGGATTTCCACGGACGACGAATTTACGAGAATGCCGCCTGGGGAAAATGCTGTTCCATTAACCAGTGAAGAGATTGCGCTGATTAAGCGTTGGATTGCTCAGGGAGCAGAGTACGGTGAGCATTGGGCCTATGTCGCTCCACAAAAACCTGCGATTCCGGCGGTGAAAAATGACCAATGGGGACGGAATGATATCGATGCATTCATTCTCGCGGAAATCGAAAAACAAGGTCTCAATCCAAATGCACAGGCAACTCGGGAAGCTCTAATACGCCGTTTGTCATTTGACCTAACCGGGCTGCCGCCAACCATCGAGCAAGTTGATGCATTTGTTGAAGATGCTAGTGATGACGCTTATGAAAACTTGGTTGATCGCTTGCTGGCACAGCCAACCTACGGCGAGCGCTGGGCGACCATGTGGCTCGATCTGGCTCGCTATGCCGACTCAGCCGGATACGCTAATGATCCAGGACGCACCATCTGGCTCTATCGAGATTGGGTGATCAATGCGTTTAACAATAATGTGCCGTTTGATCAATTCACCATCGAACAGCTTGCAGGCGACCTGCTGGAGGACCCGAGCCAACAGCAATTAGTGGCCACTGCGTTTCACCGAAATACACTAACTCAAAGCGAAGGTGGGACGAATGACGAGGAATTCCGAAACGTTGCTGTTGTGGATCGAGTGAATACCACAATGCAGGTTTGGATGGGGACAACGATTCGATGTGCCCAATGTCATACTCACAAGTACGATCCCATTACTCAGGAAGAATACTTCAAGTTCTTTGCCTTCTTCAATAATACAGAGGACGCAGACCGAGCAGATGAACAGCCATTGCTGAGTATCCTCACGCCGGAAAAAGAGCAGCAGAAATCAGATCTGGAACTTGAAATCAAAGAGCTGGAAAAGCAATTGACTCCGTCCGTTGAGACGCTTGCCAGCCAAATCAAACTGTGGAAACAGCAGCTCGAACGTCAGGTCGCCTGGGAAGTGGTTAAGGACTTGGAAGCGACTGCATCAAGTGGTGCGACATTTAGCGTCGGCGATGACGGCGTTATTACCGTGAGTGGTGAAGCTGGTGAAACTGAAGTTTATGAACTTAGTTTTTCCACCGCATTAAAGGATGTAAAAGCACTGCGACTGGAAGCTCTTTCAGACGAAGCTTTGCCGGGAAAAGGGCCAGGCCGGGCTAATAATGGAAATTTTGTTCTTTCGGAAATTGCGGGTAGTTTCGGTGGGGCTCGAAATGAGTCGCCACAAGGTCAAATCGTTCGAATTGACCTGCCCGGTCAAGGCAAGATGATTCACATTGCTGAGTTGGAAATATTCAGTGGCGGAAAAAACATCGCACTGGAGGGACAGGCTAAACAATCCTCGACCGATTTCGGAGGTGATGTAAAGCGAGCGAATGACGGGAACACCGACGGGATTTATACAAATAACTCAGTGACACATACAGCTGTTGAAGCAAATCCATGGATTGAAATCGATCTTGGTAAAGTTGCACCCATCGATCTGATAAATATCTGGCCGCGGACCGATGCAGATCTTTATGCACGAATGAATGGGTTTGTATTGAGTGTGCTGGATGCAGAACGAAATTTGGTCTGGAAGCAGGAAGTCGCTCAGGCTCCCAAAGGTGTGCATGAAGCGACCCTCGACGGTCTGCTGCCGATTGAGTTTGCCGCAGCCTCTGCCACGTTTGAACAGCGTGAAGGAGAGGTGATTAATAACTTCGGCGTGAATAAAGCCATCGATGGAGATGCGAAGAACACGACAAGCGGATGGGCTGTCGGTGGTCAAATAGGGCAGGATAATACTGCAGTGTTTGAGATCGGAAATCGAGTAGGGACAGCAGAGAAAACCGAGATTAAGCTGATCCTTACGCAAAACTACAATGCACATCCACTCGGTAAATTCAGGATTTCACTGACGACAGAAACTGAGTCCGTTGCGGTTTTACCGAACAACGTAGCTGAGATTCTCAATGCAGGATTCGATCCCGCAGATGAAACTCAGGTAAAAACACTGCGTGACCACCACCTTCGTGTGGTTCCACCGCCGAAAGAACTAACGGATAAGATCGCGGCGGTTAAAAAACAAATGGATGGGATTAAGCCGGTCACTGTTCCTATCATGCGGGAATTGATGGGAGACCGAAGGCGGAAAACTCACATTCAGGTTCGAGGAAACTTCGAAGCCTTAGAGGGAGAGGTGACCGAAGGGACACCCGCTGTACTTCATCAGTTCCCGGAAGGCGCTCCTGTAAACCGACTCGGCCTGGCTCAATGGCTGGTAAGCTCTGAAAACCCATTGACCTCAAGGGTGATTGTTAATCGCTATTGGGAGCAATTGTTTGGACAGGGCATCGTACGGACCAGTGAAGAATTTGGAGCCCAGGGAGACTTTCCTTCTCATCCCGAGTTGTTGGACTACTTGGCCGTTACATTCCAACAGGATTTGAACTGGGATATGAAACAGCTTTTGAAGTTGATCGTGATGTCTGCAACCTATCGCCAAAGTTCTCATGTTACGGCTGAGCACAAGCAGCTCGATCCCTACAACTATTATCTGGCTCGTGGACCACGTTTCCGCTTGAATGCCGAGATGATTCGGGATCAGGCACTGGCGGTCAGTGGGTTGTTGGACCAGAAGATGCTGGGGCCGTCAGTGAATCCACCTCGGCCCAAGTTGGGTTTGAGTGCCGCCTTTGGTAGTTCGACGGATTGGACGACTTCGCCAGGCGGTGATAAGTGGCGTCGAGGTCTGTACACTCAATGGCGTCGCAGTCTTCCCTACCCATCGATGGCGACTTTTGATGCACCAAGCCGCAATGTTTGCACGATTCGTCGAGTCAATACAAATACGCCGTTACAGGCGTTGGTGACATTGAACGATCCGGTTTATATTGAAGCAGCACAGGCCTTTGGCCGCCGTTTGCTCGCCGAAGGCGGGGCTAGCGTTGAGGACAAAGTAACCTTTGGTTTCCGGCTTGCTTTATCGCGTTCGCCTTATGAAATCGAACGTGAACGTCTGATAAAACTATATGAAACTGTATTGGCTGACTATCAAGCCGACACGGAAAGTGCAATGCAAATCGCAACAATGCCTTTGGGCGCCTTGCCTGACGGAGTGGATGTCGCGGAAGCGGCCGCCTGGACGATTATTGGCAATGTACTACTTAATCTAGATGAAACTCTGGCAAAGAGGTAATGAGATGAATCCCTTCCTCGAAAATGCAACAAATAAAACTCGACGTCACTTCCTGAAAGGGTGTGGTGTTGGCTTAGGCGCGATGGCGATGGCCTCGCTCGATAAGAACGATACGGCTTTTGCAGAAGTCGTTAATCCTCTGGCTCCACGCCAACCCCACTTCGCAGCGAAAGCCAAGCGAGTGATCTACTTGCACATGGCCGGGTCGCCACCGCATCTGGACTTGTTCGATTACAAGCCGGAGTTGGTGAAGCGTACGGACGAACCATGTCCCGATGAGTTTTACGAAGGGAAACGATTTGCCTTCACCAGCGGCCGTCCTCTACTGCTGGGTACTCCGCAGGAATTCAAGCAGCATGGAGAGAGTGGTCAGTGGATGTCGGCCGCATTGCCGAAATTGGCGGAAGTGGCAGATGATCTAACGATTGTTAAATCGATCAATACCGAACAGTTTAATCATGCTCCTGCACAGCTTTTGATTTACACCGGATCACCTCGTCAGGGTCGTCCATCCATGGGAGCCTGGGCAACCTACGGGTTAGGCTCTGAAAATCAGGACCTCCCCGGGTTTGTCGTATTGATCTCAGGCGGAGTGTCTCCCAGCGGTGGTAAAGATAATTGGGGCTCCGGATTCCTGCCCTCGATCTATCAAGGAGTACAGTGTCGTAGTAAAGGCGACCCAGTACTTTACGTTTCCAATCCCAAGGGGATGGATCGAGCGATGCGTCGTAAGACACTCGATGCGCTGAATGATCTCAATCAATTGCAGGCAAACGAGTTAGGCAATCCAGAGACATTAACGCGAATGGCACAGTATGAACTCGCATTCCGTATGCAGATGTCGGTTCCCGGAGTCATGGATATCTCCAAGGAAACCCAAGGCACGTTAGATGCTTACGGGGCGAAACCTGGTGAAGCAAGTTTTGCTAACAACTGCCTTCTGGCTCGACGCTTAGCAGAAGATGGAGTCCGGTTTATTCAGTTATTCGATTGGGGTTGGGATTTCCATGGTACAGGAGCTTCGACAGGAATTCGGGATGGACTTACTAATCGGTGTAAGCCGATGGACCAGGCCGTTTCCGCTCTAATTAAAGATCTCAAAGACCGCGGGATGTTTGAAGAAACATTAATTGTCTGGGGTGGTGAATTTGGCCGAACTCCATTCAGAGAAGGACGAACTGCTAAGAGTAAGGTATTGGGTCGAGATCACTTCCCGGACGTCTACACGATGTTTATGGCGGGTGGCGGAATGAAGCCGGGGATTTCGTACGGTTCGAGTGATGAACTTGGATTCACCGTAGCTGAGAATAAAGTGCACATTCATGACCTGCAGGCAACCATTCTGCACTGCATGGGAATGGATCACACGCGACTCACTCATCGCTTCCAAGGTCGGGATTACCGCTTAACCGACGTCCACGGCAATGTGGTTAAAGAAATTGTTTCCAGTTAACCATTGTACATTTAGACAATTAAACAGTTAAACAATTGCCAGTTTTTGCAGTTGGTCTTAAGTGGTTTTGAATCGGTTCGCGATTTTAAATTGTCTAATTGTCTAATTGTCTAATTGTCTAATTGTCTAATTGTCTAATTGTCTAATCCATTCAATCGCTTGTTCCTGCCATTTGTCCCAGCTCGAGCCTTTATATCCGTTCAGGCCATGTCCGCCGTCAGGAAGCTCTAGATAAACGGCCGGGACTTCATGTTTCTTACAGGCTTCGTAGAAGAGTTGGCTGTTGATTGGCGGGACTGGTTCGTCATCGATGGCGTGAGCCAGGAATGTTGGAGGAGTGTCGGCTGTGACACGCAGTTCGTTTGAAAATCGTTTAATCAACTCAGCGGACGGCTTGGCCCCCAAGAGATTCATTTTGCTTCCGCCATGAGTATGCTTGCCCATCGTGATGACCGGGTAAATGAGGATCGAGAAGTCGGGTCGAAGTTTATCAGAAGGTGCATGGGTGGCGAGTGTTGAGGCAAGGTGCCCACCAGCTGAAAAACCCATGACTCCGACTCGCTTTCCATCGAGTCC
>CALKCC010000034.1 GCA_938082855.1 uncultured Pirellulaceae bacterium
AAAACTCTCCTTACCAAATCCTGAGGGATGTACGAGTTTATAATCCCCTTTACGAATGAGAAAGTTATGAAATCGAGTCGGTTGATTCCCGCGGTGAGACTGTATCACCAACGTCCGTTCAACCGTTCGCCGTTGCTCACCTGTGAGGGCCGACAAAAGGCTCATACCGTCTACCTCATGTCCCTTTGCCAGTTTGACGCCACAGGCTTCTGCAATCGTAGGCAACAGGTCGATATGAGCCCCCACTTGATTACTTACAGTTCCCGGCTTAATACTCGAGGGCCATTGCACAATTAAAGGCGAGCGAACGCCACCCTCCAGAACCGTCGCCTTACTACCTCGATGCCCATTGGCATAACGTGCACTGTTAGGGCCATTGTCATTCAGGTAGACAATCATCGTGTTATCCAATTGCCCGGAAGACTTCAGAGCTTCCATTAAACGCCCAATGTTCTGGTCGACGTTGGTGATCATAGCGAAGATACGCGCCAACTTGTCGTTCTCAGCCTGCTTTTGCTTCTCGTTCAGATTTCGCACCATGATGGATGAGAAATCCTTCTGCTTGTAGTGCTCATACAATTGCTGAGGCACATCATGAAACGGTCCATGCGGAGCATTGGTAGGAATATAGGCAAAAAACGGATCTCCATCGGCACTTGCTTTATTGGCAAACTCGATCGCAGCGTCAAAATAAACGTCGGTGCAGTAGCCCTTGGTTTGGACCTGATTACCGTTGTGAAAGAGGATGGCATCGGTATATCGTCGGCCATTCTCGCGAGGTTCTGAGGGTTGTGCCAACCCGCCCCCTTTGTGAATTAATGACTCCTGGAAACCTTGGTCCACAGCGCGTAAGGGATAGTTATCACCCAAGTGCCACTTGCCAAAGATACCAGTTCGATACCCTGCAGCACCAAGTACCTCTGCAATGGTGATTTCGGTGGTGTCCATCATGCTACGTCCTAAATAGGTATCGATACACCGAGTACGATAGTTGTAGCGGCCAGTCATCAGGCAAGCCCGAGTAGGTGAACAAACCGGGCTGACATAAAATTGCTCTAAATGCACTCCACCTTCGTATAAAGCATCTAGATTCGGCGTCTCCGCCAGGGAATTATTAGCAAAGCCAAAGTCGCCAATTCCTTGGTCATCCGTCATGATGACAATGACATTAGGCTGCTTGGCCCAGACCGAATTCACACAGACGAACGAATTTAGAGCAATCAGAATGAACAATAAAGCGTTCTTCATAACAGGCTTTCAATAAACAAAGTAAGTGATGCGTACCGGAACGAACCTTGCACGTCAGCAATGATTAAAAGGTCGCAATTGGGTTAAGTGGTGACCCAGTTCCACCTTTCACGGGAATAGGAGCGGCTTGTATTAGGAAGTCCCAACGTTTTAGTTTTTGCGTCGTACGATGTAATTCTTCCAAATCGCAACAATCAAAAATATGAATCCCCATAGCGTGCAAACACAGAATATGAATCGGGTGCGTTACCCCCTCTACACGTGAGGGAGCGACATCACTGCCAGCGTCACTACCTAACATGGCGATATCTCGTTCTTTAATCCAGCGAGCACAGGAAGCGTGTAACCCAGCGGCTCCGGATTCGCTCACACTCCAGGGCCCCTTTGCTTCGCGAGCTGCCCAACGGCCTGTGTAAATAAAGACGACGTCACCGGGACGCACTTTAGTGCCTGTGCGATTTTCCCAGGCCACGAGCTCTTCCGGCATGATGGCCTGCCCCGGCTCTAAGTAATCCACTCCTCTCAACGCAGGGATATCAATCAGAACACCACGAGTAAAAATACCCTGTTTGACATTATCGATACTAAGTTTCTGAGCGCCCGTTTCAGTGACCTGCTGCCGCGAAAAGCCGTTATACATTCGACCCTTGTAGAACAAATGACAAAGCGAGTCCATGTGGGTATGGGCGAATCCATGATAGGACACTCGCAATTCATCCACTGCCCACATGCCTTCTGTGCCACCATGACGTAACATCGTGTGGAAGTAAGGACTGGGATTGTCTGCAGTAACCTTCGTCGCTGCTGGATGAGCCAGAGAAACGGACAGGCCCGTCTTAACAAGCTTAGCAGCCTCCAGTCGCTTCTCAGGAGTGATCAGGTTCAGAGCTCCTAATTGATCATTTTTCCCCCAGCGTCCCCAGTTGGACAACTCTTTGACTAATTTATCGAATTCCTTTTCCGGCATCTCCGGAATCTGACCATAAACAGGCGCTACAGAAAACAGTAAGCCAAGACAAATCAAAAGACGTTTCATTGAATTCATTTCCAAAAGGGTCTCGCACATCAAGTAGCAACAAATACAACACACTGTGCAAAACGCAGGAGTTAAGAATCTATTTGTTAGGTGGATTTAGGTATTCCAGACGACGCTGTACCAACGGTTCCTCTGATGCCTTAATCATCGAGGCATCAATCTTAAAGTCATAACCATGATGGTCCCGCAAGAAAACGATGGCATTCATTGCTGCAGCAGCTACAGCGTTGGATTCGGAGCTCGCAAGGACCTCATACAGTGTTGCTTGAGGTTCACAGGACTTAATGATCGCAAGTACTTCGGTCGTTCTGATTTGAACCTGTGGATCACTGTCCTGTAAAAGCTCACGAAGTCTGGGTAAGAGTGGTTTGATGTCGCTTCCAAAGGCAGCACATGCTGTAACTCCCCAGTATCGTACCCGAGGATTGTCAGAGTTTAGGGCCCGAGGTAGTTTTTCACGAGCTTCGCTCCAGGGTAACAATGCTAAATCTACGACGTCTAGTAAATCTTCAATTTCTCCATGCTTCTCTTTTCCAAAAGCAATGCTATTCTGCAACGCATGATCGATCATTTGATTTTCAGGAAACAGGCTGAGGTCATTGATCGATTTCATTTTCGTCTGAAGCCGGCTACGAAGGTCCTCCAGGACAGATTTATATTTGGGATCCGCAGCAAGGTTTTTCACTTCGTGTGGATCCGCCTCAACATCAAACAACAACTCCACCGGCTTCGATTCGAAAAACAATGACTGGGCTGCGTTTAATTCACCCTGACGATGCAGGTCGCGCCACTGTGAAAAAGCAAGCATGCGATACCGATAATTGTTTTGCAAGGAATCCGGATAGAAATGCTCGTACGCCCGAATGTACTTATAGGTGCCAACTCTAAGGCTTCTTGCAAACTCGTATCGTTCATCAAAACGGTCAGCATAACCAAATGCCTCGTCTCGCTTACTCAGGTCACTCGAAGTGACCCCTTTACCGGCAAACGGTTGGCCATCCATACTCGCGGGAATTTTCACTCCAGCCAAATTGAGTACGGTGGGACTAAAGTCAATAAACGAAACAAATCCGTTTTCTTTCGAGCTCTGGTTTGCTGGGAAGAGGTGCTTATACTTTTCCGGAAACCGAACCACTAATGGGACATGCAATCCACCTTCATAGATATATCCTTTACTACGAGGCAACACGCCACCGTGATCTCCAAAGTAAAAGATGATTGTGTTTTCGAAGACTCCATCTTCTTTAAGCTGCTCTATCACCGCACCAATTTGCGAATCAACCAACGTCATTCGATCGTGATAAAACGCCTGCGTGTATCGAAACAAGGGTGTGTCGGGAAAGTAGGGAGCCAGTTCAACATCTGCCGGTGATGTAGACAATGCATCCCGGTCAATTTGATTCCATTTAAAGTGCAGAGAACTTTCGTGAGAACTACCGAAGCTCTGCATATGAAAGAACGGTTGAGATTTATCAGCTCGTTTTCGCCAAGTCGCAGAACGTGAAGATTCATCCCACACTTTTTGGGTCACAATGTTGTAGTCCTGCTTTTGGCGATTTGAGCAGTAATAACCGGCAGCTCTTAGATAAACCGGTAGCATACTTACGCCCTCCGGCAGATTAGCAGGAACCATCTTCCGATGATAATGAAATCCACCTCGAGGACCTAGAATCCCTGTCATTAACGTCGTTCT
>CALKCC010000035.1 GCA_938082855.1 uncultured Pirellulaceae bacterium
AAGCCCAATTGTAAAAACTGACAATTGTTTAATTGTCTAAATGTAAACTGGTCAATTGGTTAACTGGCTAAATGTTTACGGCTTCGGCCGTCCGGCCTACGCATCTTTTGAGCGGAACCCTGATCCGACTACGTCCTGCGGACTACGACGGACAAGCTCCCTGTTTCTAGTGCTTAAACTCTGCCACCGAAGACGGAGTTTATCCGCCGGAGCCTGAAAGGCAAAGGCGGAACCGACAAGCTCTTTGATTCTGTAGCCTTGCATCTTTAGCGAAGCACTAAGGCTCAATTGAAGCGTCATAGGTAACTTAGGCAAAGTACCAATCCACAAAGCTTCCCCAATTGCCAATTGATTCACTGTTTAATTGTCTAAATGTAAACTGGCTAACTGGTTAATTGGCTAACTGTAAAAGGAGTTTACCCGTCCCACCTTCGTCCTTCGGACTTCAGTGGATAAACTCTGTCCGCAGGACGAAGTCGGGCCAATGATTCAAGACCTACCTGCGTAGGCGGCGCAGCTCGCCGAAGCATATTTAGAAGCTAGCCTTAAATGCAAACTGACAATTGTCCCAATGTCCAACTGGTTAAATGGTTAATTGGTTAATTGGAAAACCGTTTTCTCCAAAAGTCGCTTAGAGGCCGCTGCTTCTTTATCAAGCGGTCCTTTGAGTAAGGTCTCGACTCCAGGTTCGGTTTGACTCACTTCCACAAATCGGCCGTTGTCATACATCTTATAACGCTGATCACGGACCCAGAACTTTCCACCATGCTCGGCATAAGCCCAATTACGACTCACAGGGCGGCCCGACAATGCCGGTACGAAACTAAGACTATCCAAACCTACAGGCAATTTGCCACCAGCCAATTCAATGCACGTCGCATAAAAATCAGACATATCCACTAACGCGTTACTCACCACTCCCGGTTTAACCGTTCCCGGCCAGCTCACTATCAAAGGGACTCGTGTTCCGGTGTCATCCAGCTTGCCTTTGCCCCCCTGTAGCCGCTTCCCCTTAAACATGTGAAACACTGGTGGCTTGATATATCTACCGTTTTCAAAATGTGAGCAACTGCGAGCTGCAGTTCCATTATCCGTTGTAAAAATCAAAACCGTATTTTCTCGCAAACCGTGTGCTTCAAGGAACTTGACTAACAAACCCATTTGGCGATCCATTTCCAACGCCATCTCCTCATAGGTCAAGTATTCTCCGCTGGGAGAGTAGGGGACGGGCTTTTCCAGATCATCGGTGACGTCGTGGCATAGTGCCATGGAGTAAAAGGCAAAAAACGGCTTCTCACGATCTGCTAAAACAAACTGCTCGAGATACTCACGATATACATCCGGACCAAATTGATCTCTGGCTGCTTCATCGACTTCCCCGTTTACATAAATCATCGGGTCATGGTATCGCGGGCCTTCGTGCCACCCGAATACACAGTATTCATCAAACCCCATTCGATGTGGTTGTTGTAAATCATCTTTCAATAATGCCAACTGCCACTTTCCGGTAACAACCGTACGGTAGCCGGCCTGCTTCATCGATTGAGCAATCGTCTGCTGCTCCAAGGCTCGGGGAAACGACCCCCATTTAGGATTGTTTACATGCTTGGGATACTGGCCTGTCATAAATGTAATCCGCGTTGGATGACAAACAGGCATGCTGTAGCAATGCATTCCCCTTAGACCGGAACTGGCTAGGGCATCCAAGTGTGGAGTTTCATAAGACTCTCCACCATAGACACCTAACGCTTCGTAGCCGACATCATCGGCCATGACCACAATGATGTTCGGCGGTGTCTCGGCCGCGACGACGAAACTACTCACGGCCACAAACACACAGGTCAACAACCACTGAAATATTCGATTCACGACAACTCTCCCTTTAAGACTTCGAATAGCTCCAACAGCCCATATCCAGGCCTTTACAGAGCCTTCACCCGTACTGGATTTGCAGCTTCCGGGTTTGTTTCTTCGACGCGATTTACTAAAGAACGACTAAACCCGTCTGACGACACTTCAATTAAATCGCCTGCCTGATACTTCCAATCCCGGTTTCCGTAACTCAACTTACTCGTACCGAAGAAGTGCAAATGAACATCTCCTGCCTGACGGTGGAGCGGATACTTAAAGTGGTGATCTTCGCAATTTTCAAGCGAATGACACATATACTGCTGCCCGCTTTTTAAAGGACCGCTGTCGTAGATCACTTCGTTTTGTCGCGTCACCTTCACTTGCACATTCAGATCTTCAAACGACTCGCCGACCACTAACTCCGGCCCAACAGAACAGGTGCGGATTTTGGACGGGGCCAGATAGAGGTAATTAATTTTTTCCGTCGCATGGTCTGACCACTCGTTGCCCAATGCAAATCCGATCCGGTAAGGGGTTCCATCAGGACCAATCACATAGCACCCGACAAATTCCGGTTCTTCGCCACCATCTAAAGCAAAGCTTGGTAAATCCAATGCCGCACGATGGCCTCGCAGGCATACTCCATTACCTTTATAGAACCATTCCGGAGCGGTCCCTCGCATTCCCTCTGCGGGTTTCCCACCGTCGATTCCCATTTGAAACATCTTGGCAGAATCGGTTTGAGGCTCGGATACCGCCTGCGGTTGCCCCTGTTCTTCCAGAGCCGACTGGCCTGACAGATCCGACTCGTCCGTGTGCATTTGATCACGGCTTTCCATACTTCCAGTATGCGTCAAGCCAGTCCCGGTAAGGAACGTACGAGAGGACTCTCGATGATCCAACGGAGGCAGCAGATGTAAGTCACTCCCCACTTCACCGTCCCATAGCGTCTGATAGGAAATCCGAGTATCACACTGAGGCAAGAGGGTGGCCAACATCTCAGTCAGGTTGAGATTACGTTGAATGGCATCCAACGCTAAAGACAATGTTGTTTCATATTGAGCAAAGGTGGCTGTCAAGTTCACCACTTCATCGCCGTCGACTACGCCAACGCCACGGACTCCGAACTGCTGTACAAACTGAACCAATTTCATGGTCGTTCACTTTCCTACTACTTTTAAATTCTCTATGCTCGGCTAGCTCGACATACACCACATACCCAGCTCGGCATGAACACTCAATCCGGACCAGTCGAAGCCACTAGCTAGGGGAAGACGGTGCCTCGGTGTGTAGTCCTAATGCCCGATCAGGCTCTCTCCCCATCGTTTCCAAATACCTTTCTTTGGCGATTCCCCCAAGATATTCTGACATCGCCTCCCAGGCCTCGCGACGGTAATCCCACCAATGCAGACGTTCAATCTGCTCCATCCAATCGCAAAGGTGCAGGAAGATGAGATCCTTCCATTGCTGCTGGGTCAGTTGATACTGTTCACCGGTCTCACGATTATGAACGACGTAGTCTGTACTGCCATCTAGCACAGCCTGGTCGAACGGTTCGCGATGGACAAAACAATTCAAAAACGCAATGAATTCGGCCTCTTCACCAATCAGTTGCTTCAATTCCTCTCGCCGTTCCACGGGCAGTGTAAACCCCTGAAACAATTGCGTCCCGTAGATCGAGTGGAACATACCGGCCCGAGCGAGATACTGTGAACCGCCCCAACTTCGAACGTCGTTAAACACCGAAACTAGATGGGCAAGGTATTTCTTATCTCCGGAATGACCAATTGACTCAGTCCCTAACGCCGTCAGAAAATCAACCATCTCACGGTACTTAGGATCTTTGGTGTCACTCGAATTTACCGTCGTGTCCATGAACTCCAACCTTTGGTTTTTCTAGCAGTTAAAACGTCTAGTTTATTTCTTAGTGATGGCCACCAATCGCTCATACGATCGCAAATAAATCGTGTTGCTAACCAGAGCAGGGGTCGAGTAGAACTGGCCGTCGAGCTTATTGGTCGAGATAACTTTCCCAGTCGTATCAGCTGCAAACACAACAGCTGTCCCGTTGATTCCGATCGCATAGACGTTGCCGCCACCAGCAACCAAGGATGCATAACTGGTACCGGTCGGCAACCGCTTCACCCATTCCACTTCGCCTGTCTGGATATCCAGACAACTCGCAACACCATTGTCCGCCAGTGTAAAGAGCAGGCCGTTCAATGCGACAGGCGTCGAGGAATCCGGCGTACTTTTAGCATGACGCCACAATACATGGGAGTCTCGCACATTGCCTTTCCCGCCAAGTTTCCAGGCCATTATATGCCCTAAACCTCCGCCCCCTGGATTTGCAGAAGTGGCAACAACCACACCTGAATCGGCCACAGGCGAAGCAATAATCCGTCCATAGGGACTGGCGATCTGCAAGCCACTGGAATACCAAAGCTGGTCACCGGAGGCTGGGTCATAAGCATTAATATGATCCGAGCCGGTAACGACAATCTGATTTTTCCCACTGACCTGAATGACGGCCGGGGTTGAGTAGGCATCTGGCCCATCATTTTTCGCTGGAAAGCGGCGATCATGCTTCCAAACCAATTCTCCATTGTCTTTGTTCAATGCAACGACGTAGGACGCTCCTTTGGTCATACAGGAAACAACTAGCTTATCTCCTACGAGTCGAGGTGTGGCGCCCATTCCAAAGGTAATGTCGTACGCCCCATACTCTTCAACCATATTCACCTCCCAGTTCAATTCACCGGATTCGGCATCCAGGCAAACTAACACGCCGGAACCAAAAAACGCCCAAACGCTTTCGTTATCGGCAATCGGCGATGGTGTGGCGGCATTGTGACGGTGAGCGTAGAGATTGGCCGGCCCTTTGGCTGCCAATTTCCCTTTGCCAATTTCTTT
>CALKCC010000036.1 GCA_938082855.1 uncultured Pirellulaceae bacterium
ATTTGCGTTTCCAATTCATTGCAAATTCCGAGTTTATCGTCAACAACAACCTGCTTTAGATACTCGATGCCGCCATCGAGTTTCTCGAGCCAGGTAGCGGTACGGTTTAACTTATCTGCGGTTTGGATGTAATACATCAAAAATCGATCGATGTATTTAATTGCGGTTTCCTCGTCCAAATTCGTCGCCAACAGTTCGGCATGACGAGGTTTAGCTCCACCATTACCGCAAACGTAAAGATTGTAGCCGTCTTCGGTTGCGATTAACCCGAAGTCCTTGCTTTGAGCCTCAGCACATTCGCGTGTGCAACCGGATACAGCAGACTTTATTTTGTGAGGTGCTCGTATCCCCCGATAGCGTTCTTCGATTCTAATTGCAAATCCGACGCTGTCCTGCACCCCATAGCGACACCATGTAGATCCAACGCAACTTTTAACGGTACGCAACGCTTTTCCATACGCATGACCACTTTCAAAGCCGGCCGCAACCAATTCCTCCCATATTAATGGAAGTTCGTGGACCTGCGCGCCAAACAGGTCAACACGCTGGCCTCCGGTAATCTTCGTATAGAGTCCATATTTCTGGGCAACTTCCCCCAGCACGATTAGCTTCTGTGGCGTTATTTCCCCCCCTGGAACGCGGGGAATCACTGAGAATAACCCTCCTCGCTGAATATTGGCCAGGAAACGGTCATTGGTATCCTGTAAGGTCCCATGGTTTAATACGTTTTCATTCCATAGACTGGCAAAAATTGACGCTGCGGTCGGTTTGCAAATCTCACAGCCGCTTCCCGTACCACAATCTGCGATTAAGTCGGCAAAGGTCTTGATGCCCTTTATCTTTACAATTTCATACAGTTCTGTTCGCGAGTAGGCAAAGTGCTCACACAGAGAGTGATCAATGACGACTCCACTTTCAGATAGTTCGGCATTAATAATATCTGTCACCAATGGCATACACCCTCCACACCCAGCTCCTGCACGAGTGCAGGCTTTGACCTCGGCTGGTGTACAAAGGCCGTCTTCACGAACCGCCTGAAGGATATCTCCCTTGCTTACATCGTTGCAGGAGCAAACTTGAGCCTCGTCCGGTAACCCATTACCAGTTGACTCTGTTTCTCCCTCTTTGCCATAGATCAGTTCCGCAGGACTACAATCTAGTGGCTTTCCGCTCTTTTGTAACGCAGAAAGAAGGCCGTATTCGTCAGCGTCACCTACGAGAATACCACCTAATAACATTTTCCCGTCTGGACTAAAGAACAACCGCTTGTAAATGCCTTCGAATGGATCTTCGTAGAGCAGTGAGGTTGCCGACGACTCGTCTTCAAAGTCATATTGTCCAAAGGAAGCGACGTCGACTCCAAGCAACTTAAGTTTCGTAGACAATTCTGCACCAACGAACTCGGCATCTTGGCCACACAGTGTTCGTGCAACAACTTCAGCCATTTCATAACCTGGTGCGACTAAGCCGTAAATCATACCTTCATGTAATGCCACTTCCCCGATCGCGAAAATGGATGGGTCACTCGTCCGTAGTTGATTATCAACGCAAACGCCCCCACGTTCTCCCACTTTCAAATCACAATCGCGAGCCAATTCGTCACGAGGTCGGATTCCGGCAGAGACAATCACCATATCCACATCTAATGGCTCATGTTCTGCAAAGGTAAGGCCACGAACTTGATCCACGCCGACTGCTTCCTTAGTTGCACAGCCGGTATGTACATGGAGCCCCAAGGATTCGATCTTCTTTACTAGTTGTTGAGATCCACCTTCGTCCACTTGTCTGGGCATTAGGCGGGGGGCAAATTCAATAATATGAGTTTCCAGGCCTAAATCGTACGCCGCCTTTGCTGCCTCTAGCCCCAACAGACCACCACCAATAACGGCCGCTTTCTTGGCTGTCTCAGCACGTTCACAAATGGCTTCCAAATCCTCGATGGTACGGTATACCAAGACGCCGTCTTTATCAAATCCTGGAACTGGGGGTACAAACGGATAGGATCCCGTGGCCAAAACACAATAGTCGTACGCGATGGTGACGTTATTTGCAGAAGTCACCGTCTTACATTCTGTATCGATCTCTTGTGCACGATCTCCTAGATAGATTTCAACTCCATTTTCCTTATACCAATCAATGTTGGCGATCTGCAGTGATTCCGGATCACGAGTTTCAAAAAACTTCGTTAAGCCTACTCGATCGTAGGCGGCTCGCTTCTCTTCACAGAAGGTAACGATCCGGTACTGCGCGGCATCATCCAATTCAATTATCTTTTCAATGAAACGATGACCTACCATTCCATTTCCTATCACGACGATCGTTTTTACATCTGACGGTACTTTGTCTGTTGTTGCGATCATTTATTCCGCCTAATAATCCTATCTAAAACCTTGTTTGTCCAATGGAGACGCCGGGCGACGTTTATGCTGGTTGCCCTCTCCCAACGACCAGCCATCGCCACCGGCATCTCCTTGGTAGTAATTAGGAGCCATCCGACGCTAAGGCAACGCCAGTCTTTGATTGATTTGTTTTGCTCGTTTCACTATCGCGTGCCACTGCAAATCTCAGCGATAACGTAAACGCTGAACACAGAAGGACGCAGCAGCCCAAGTAAAGAAACCGTTCGCCCCAAACCGACGAATCACTTTTAAACATGAATCCGGCTAACACCGCTCCAACGTTACCACCGGCTCCAACGATACCTGAAACAGAACCTATTGCCTTTCGATTAATGAATGGGACAACGGCAAATGTTGCCCCCTCCGCCATCTGCACGAACAGGCTAAAGGTGAGTAGAGCAATGATAGCTACCGCAAACACCTGCATTTGCGAGAAGCACATCAAGGCAATTGCTTCCAAGAAAAGGGCAACAAAGAGCCAGCTAACTCTTCCTTGTAATCCCCACTTTTGGCCGAACTTGTCACCAAGCGCGCCCCCCAGAGTTCTGGCGAATAAATTCATCAAACCAAAGGAACCAGCGATTGCGCCGGCTGCCAAAAGCGTCAATTCAAATTTGTCCTGAAAGTATATTGAGAGGACATTTAACATTGTCAACTCAATCCCAAAGCAGCATCCATAGACTACGAAAAGAATCCAAACCCGGAAGTCTTTACAGACTTGAATGAACGCCACACTCGCTTTTGCACTGGACGATTCTTTCGAATTCTTACGAAGGTCTGAAAAATTTCCGTCTGGTGTGTCCTGTGTGAATTTGAAGTAAGCAAGACCAGTAATCAGACAAAGGATACCTGCACATACCATAGCCAAACGCCAACTTGTCGCCGATGTCAGACCGAGGACTGTAAAGAATAGCCCGTACACCAACGGCATAATAAGATTGGTGGCACCACCGCCCAAATTCCCCCATCCCGCTGAAGTCGCGTTCGCCGTACCAACAACGTTTGGAGCAAACATCAAAGACGTATGGCTTTGTGTAATCACAAATGACGCACCGATCACGCCGATGAGAAGACGGAATATAAGGAAACTTTCGTAGGATTGACTCAGTCCGATCCCCATGACGGGAATAGAACCTAGAATTAGTAAACCCGTATAGGAAAGGCGAGGCCCGATACGGTCACACAACCAACCGACAAAGAGTCGGCCTGCGATGGTGATTGAAACAGAGGCAATAATCGTGTTTCCAACTTGCGCTGGTGTTAGCTTCAATTCATCTCGAATGACTGCCATCAACGGAGCCACGCCAAACCAGGCGAAGAAACATAAGAAGAATGCAAACCATGACATATGGAAGGCACGGATCTGCGGCTTGTTCAGCTTAAAGAAGTCACCCCATAGGACTGTGGCTTTATTAGCGTGATTCATTTTGACTCGCTTGTACTCCATTGGCGAATTTACGACAGAATTGACGATTCGGATTAGTGACAATGCAAAGTGCGTGCCAATTCACTTAGAGCGACTGCAACAGCCGCTCAGATCCACAAGACCTAATTGCGTTTTTCCTTACTACAGGTGTGAATTTTGAGCTACAAACAAAAATCTAAAATTCGCGATGAGAAGGAGTGTTAATGACTCGAGTTATATCGCTATGCAGCAATTTGCCTACCTCGCAGTCACCGCTGCACAAGGTTTAGGCACTAGATTGCTAAGTCTTTCAACGCGTTGAGGTTAAGAAGTCACCTATAGTTCCTGATATACATCGTTAACGTATTTAAGTTGAAAGATTAAAATGAAACGGCATGCCATTTGCAAATGTACTCGGTACCAAAGGCAAACAAGTAAATAGCGTTCACACCACACAAATCATTGCAAGACATCGATACTGGATTTGATCTCGTTTCCATTCTATTGGAGCAACAACAGCAACTAACGGCTGTAGAACGCTTTTCGCAGTTACACGCGATAGATGCTGCCCCACTACACGGACACGTCTACAAAGACCTGATTCCAGTCGAAACGCCCGGCGTTAACCAACAGTATGCATTTGAAGTGGACCTGGACACGTGCAGCGGTTGCAAAGCCTGTGTGGCAGCTTGTCATAATCTTAACGGTCTAGAAGAGGGAGAAGCCTGGCGAGACGTAGGACTACTGCTTGGTGGAACCGTCGAAACACCTCTCTTGCAGCACGTCACAACATCTTGCCATCACTGTTTAGATCCCGCTTGTTTAGAAGGCTGTCCCGTCAATGCTTACGATAAGGACGAAACGACTGGTATCGTCCGTCATTTAGACGATCAGTGTATTGGATGTCAGTACTGCATCTTTAAATGCCCCTATGAAGTACCGCGGTATTCCTCACAAAAGGGGATCGTACGTAAATGCGACATGTGCCATGATCGCCTGAATTCCCAAGAAGCTCCGGCCTGCGTCCAGTCATGTCCAAACCATGCCATAAAAATTACTATCGTTGATGCTCAAGATGTGATTGCTGAAAGCGAATCCAATCAATTTCTACCATCGGCGCCAAAACCAGAGTACACATTACCCACCACTCGTTTCAAGACAACACGCCCATTTCCCCGTAATGCCCTGGCTGCAGACTATTTCCAAGACCGACCACAACATGCACATTGGCCGTTAGTGATCATGTTGGTTTTGACCCAACTCTCGGTTGGTAGTTTCGCTATACAGCAATACTTCGGGCAAGTGCTTCGCTTATTTGGTGCAGACCACGCGGTGATTTCCAGTCATACGGAATTCGAGACCACCCTGGGTACATGGCCCGTAACTGGCGCACTCCTCTTTGGATTCATTGGATTGGCCGCATCGATATTACACCTCGGCAGGCCCATTTATGCATTTCGAGCGATCTTAGGACTGCGCCGCTCATGGCTCAGTCGGGAGATCGTCGCCTTCGGGCTATTCGCTTCCTTAGCAACCCTCTTTTCCATCGTTTCTATCGTCATCCCCGAACAAGTTGAGTTAACGCGGTCACTGGCGACGACGACCTGTGTGATCGGGTTCGCCGCCGTAGTGTGTTCAATCCTAGTTTACGTAGATACACCACGGGAGCTTTGGAGTCCGTACTATACGTCGGTACGTTTTTTATTGACCTGCGTTGTCCTTGGCCTTCCCACCACAATCATGTTATTGGCTGGCATCTCAGCAATCTCCGGAAGATCTGATTTTTCCGTCGTGATGCAAGATTTCAGCGTCCCCGTTGCGCGCGGCACATTAATCTGTGCAGCCATTAAGCTTTCATTAGAAACGATTCTTCTACTGAATCTCAAGAATAAGCGTCTGACGGCCAAGCGACGTACTGCTCGCTTGCTCACAACAGAACTCGGAGGAGCTTTCTATCTCCGACTTGGTACTGGGGTTATGGCGGGGATCCTGCTGCCTGCTATCCTGCTAACCCAACCGACGGTAACGGCCGGCGAAGGGTTTAATCCACTATTCTATTTAGTAATCACGATGTTAAGCTGGGTTGGATTATTGGTTGGCGAATTGCTCGAACGCTACCTCTTTTTCACTTCAGTTACCACAGAACGAATGCCGGGGACAGCCGTATGAATCCGTGGCTAAGTAATCTAATGAGGCAATGGCGTGGACCGCTGACTGACACCCTTGCTCGAGTGCCGGGACAATTTGGCTTGGGGCAAGTGCCCACCGAGCAATCGCCAGACGCCACTACGTCACTCGTCTGTGGATACTGCTCTACAGGCTGCAACTTAGAAACACATCTAGTTGACGGGAATGCCGTCAATCTTACGCCGACCATCTCAAGTCCGGTAAACATTGGCATGGCCTGCCCTAAAGGTTGGGAGGCCTTAAATGTAACCCGCGCCGCCGATCGCGCTACCAAACCGCTCTACCGTAGTTCACGCAGCGACGCTCTCAAAGAGATTGACTGGCAACAGGCAATGGATGTGTTCTGCAACCAGTTTAAGACTATCCAAAAACAACACGGCGATGACTCGGTAGCCTTCATTAGTACAGGGCAAATTCCTAGTGAGGAAATGGCGTTACTCGGTGCTATGACGAAATTTGGGATGGGGATCCTTCACGGGGATGGAAACACACGTCAGTGCATGGCCACAGCCGTGGTAGCCTATAAACAGTCTTTCGGTTTCGATGCTCCACCTTATACCTATCAGGATTTTGAAGAATCAGACTGTATCGTATTAGTAGGATCCAACCTCTGTATCGCCCATCCAATCATGTGGCAACGCATCCTCCGGAACAAGAACAATCCAGAAATCATTGTCGTCGATCCACGTTGTACTGAAACCGCGATGTGTGCCACCGAGCATGTCGCGTTAACTCCCAAATCAGATCTAAATCTGTTTTATGGGATTGCGAATCTACTCATCCGGAACGGTTGGACCGACCATCCTTTTATCACTCAGCACACGCAAGATTTTGACCAATTTGCCATTCATGTTGAAACCTATTCCCCTGAAAGGGTTTCACGTGACACGGGTGTTCCCATTGAACAACTCGAACGAATCGCCCGTAAAATCGGTGAGTCCAAACGAGTATCCTTCTGGTGGACAATGGGCGTCAACCAGAGTTACCAGGGAGTGCGCACCGCACAATCGTTAATCAATTTGGCCTTGATGACCGGCAATATCGGACGCCCAGGTACCGGTGCCAATTCAATTACAGGTCAATGTAACGCGATGGGATCTCGGCTCTTCAGTAATACCACCAATTTGCTCGGAGGCCATTCCTTTACCAATCAAAAGGATCGTGAAAAAGTCGCTTCGACGCTCGACATACCCAGTAGCAACATCCCCGAAAAGGACAGCCTTGCCTATCATGAAATCATTGAGCAGATTTTGCGTGGCAAAATTAAAGGCCTGTGGGTAATCGCAACAAACCCAGCTCATTCATGGATCAACCAGAATATGTGCAAAGACGTTCTGGACAGGCTCGACTTCTTAGTCGTCCAGGATATGTACCACTCCACGGAAACAGCACAACTTGCCGACTTGGTGCTTCCCGCGGCAGGGTGGGGTGAAAAGGAGGGTACGTTCATCAACTCAGAGCGTCGTATCGGCCTGATCAAAAAGGTATCACATGCTCCTGGTGAAGCCTTAGCCGACTTTCACATATTCAAACTGATCGCACACCATTGGGGTTGCGCCGAGCTATTCGAGCAGTGGGATTCACCAGAATCTGTTTTCCAAATCCTAAAACAACTAACCAAAGGTCAGCCGTGTGATATAAGCGGCATTCGCGATTATCGTCAGCTTGATGTAGCCAGCGGTATTCAGTGGCCATACCCTGACGCCGGCCCACCGCTTTTAGATAAGCAACGACGATTGTTTGCCGACGGCCAGTTTTTCCACAACGATGGTAAAGCGAAG
>CALKCC010000037.1 GCA_938082855.1 uncultured Pirellulaceae bacterium
CGTTTAATTGTCAGGATTTTCGTCTCCTGACTTTTCTCCGGGATGATTCCGAGACGGACAGTCGAACCTGGTTTTCCTCGAATCAATGAAACAACATCGTTGAGTTTCATATCGATGACTTCCTTCATTTCGCCTTCCGTATCCTGTCCGACACTGACAATGCGGTCACCTGTTTTGAGCTCGCCCTGCTTATCAGCTGCACCGCCGGGAATGATGCGAGTGACTTTGGTGTATCCGTCTTCGAGGGTCAATTGCGCTCCGATACCATCGAGGTTTAACCGCATCTGAATTTCGAAGTTTTCAGAGCTCGTTGGTGACATATAAGTCGTATGTGGATCATAACTGGTGGTCACAGAAGTCAGGAAGATCTCGAGCAAGTCGTCGCTCTTGGTTTGTTCCATTTGTTTTAACTGACTCGTGTAACGTCGATGGAGTCGTTCCCGAGCTGCATCACCTTCCGTTTTATCTCCTTTGAGAACCAGGAAGTTGTACTTAATTCGCTTACGCCAGCGTTCGGTCAACTCTTCACGATTTTTGGCGTATTCAAGATTGTCCCAGTCAGTATTGATATATTCCTCTACCGTAAAATCATGCTCAGCATCGATCAGACGATGGACAACAGTGATGCTTTCTTCCATACGGCTCATGTATTGCAAAAACACATCATGTGCAAATTGAAGTTCGCCACTCTTAAGCATGTCATCAATCTCAGTCTTCTTCGATTGAAAAGCATCAACATCTTCCTGTAGGAAGTAAAGTTTCATGGGATCAAGGCGTTCGATAAATGTTGCCAGGGATCGTTCTGAAATCTCATCGTCTAACTCATGACGAGTGAGATGCTGTGACGATACAATGCCTCGAACCATTAAAGCGATTTGCCGGTTTTTCGTACTTGGTTCGCCAATTTCCGCACCCACGAGAAATGGAAGCGTGACTCCGAGAAGAAGTAATACGGAAACAGTTCGTAGGATGTTTTTGCGTGTATTAACCAGGAGCATAGAAAAATCCAGTAAATGTAAAAATGAATAATGTCGAGGCACCAAGATTCCACAGCAAGTGCCGACTGGACTGGAAAAACTCAAACCAGTTTAAGCGGGAATTTGATCACCAAGAGAATGTTAATGCGTTGATGTGACTTAGACAAGTCGAATCAGTCGCCAATGAACAGTCGGTAAATTGGATTCACCAAAAATCAAAGAGGTCTAAATCATGGAGTTGTTCACTCCCCAATTTTAAGCCTTTTCCGTACGCTTGTGTTTGTCCCTAAGAGTATTCGCGGAATTTCTTGGTTTACTTAGTCACTTTCGAGCCATGAGATAATTTGCTCATCGAGCCAACGACGGCCCTTGCTGGCGAGATAACCCATATGGCCCCCATGCTTTGTCCGGAATAAGTCTGTCGTTTCTGAAAGCTGAACGTCATCAAATACTTCAGCAGGGACAACCGGATCATCATCGGCAATCAATATCTTTGTTGGCACGGAAATACGATGGAGGTCCGCCTTGCTGCTGCTTCGCTGATAGTAGTCATTGGCATCCTGAAATCCATTCAAGGGAGCTGTAAAGCGGTCGTCGAATTCAAATAACGACTTTGGAAATGGTGTCAACCGAGACCACTTGCAGTCGGGATGGTGCTTTAGTCGCTGAGCAATGTCTTTCTTGAGAGAACGAATAAATTGATAGTCGTAGAATCCCCAATACTTCTTTGTTATCTGGTGACTGGAATAGGCCAGATCAATTGGTGGGCAAATGGCAATCGCTTGTTCGATGTTGATATTGGGATATTCTTCTGCTTCGCTTAACAGCTTAAGAAGAATATTTCCGCTGAGCGAATACGCCACAACACGTATGGAATTGGATTGAGTAAATTCCTGAATCCACCGAATCGTCTGCGCCAAATCATCGCTTGCTCCGGCGTGTGCAGTCCGTTTAGCCACAGGAATGCCCAGTCCGCACCCGCGCATATCCATTCGAAATACTTTCTGGTTATTTTGACGAAGACGCGTTGCCAATCGCGTTAGGTACGAGGATGCATGAGAACCACCCAATCCATGCACTAAGAGAGTGGGGACACTTTGAGCCGTTGCAGTAGAAGTAGGAGAGTCATCATAGACGAAAAGTGAGTCACCATCGGAAAGCTCAATGGTGTGTTGTTTCGTCTCTGGTAACGGTCTTGTGCCACCAAATAAGGCAGCCAGAATCGTCTGACGATGACGGCAACTCAGAAATCTCCTGGGCTTGAAATCCAGATACGTACCGGCCATTTCTATGGTGTTCCCCAGCCCCCTCCCCCCGGTGTTTCGAGGGTAAGTTGGTCTCCCGGCAGGACGGATAGTTGCTGACGATTACTAAGAGTCTGTTGGCTGCCGTCAGAATGAGTGAGTATGTTGAGCCCCGGTTTCCCTGGCAATCCACCCTGAATACCGGGCGGAGCATTTGAATGGCGGCGTTGAGTTAACAGTGAGACCGTGACGGGCTTTAGAAATGTCATCTTTCGGAGAATGCCATTTCCACCGCGTTTCGCGCCTTGTCCACCAGACTCCGGACGAATGGAGAATTGCTCCAGTCTGACCGGATACCTTTGCTCAAGGATTTCCGGGTCGGTGATACGTGTGTTAGTCATATGAGTGTGTACGGCATCCGCGCCATGAGCCAATGCAGTTGCGCCGGCTCCGCCACAAATCGTCTCGTAGTACCCAAACGTCTCATCCCCAAACAACAGATTGTTCATGGTGCCCTGACTGGCAGCGGATAACTGCAAAGCGCCGATTAGGACATCGACGATTCGTTGAGAGGTTTCTACATTGCCACCAACAACGGCCGGTGATTCTGAAGGTGTTACCCCAGCGTTTGGATTGAGTAAGCAAGGTGGCAACACGAGCGTAATGGGTTCCAACACTCCCTGATTCAAAGGGATCGGCTGATTGATCAGCAACCGTAATACGTAGATGACGGCCGCCGTCACAATCGCTCGGTTTGCATTGAGATTGATCGGAAGTACGTCCGATGTCCCAGTAAAGTCGATGGTTGCGGTGTCTCCTGCGATAGTCACTGTTACGCACAATTTTGCTTCATACGGTTCCGTAAAATGCTCGTCTAAGACGTCTTCGTATTGGTAGACACCGTCGGGTAACTCCCGAATCGTCTGGCGAGTTTTCGAGGCAGCTGCCTGCTGGATTAGATCCATATATCGTAAGACATTGTCTTCACCTCGCCGTTGAATCATCCTCTGCAGATCATCTGCGCCCTGTCGATTGGCTGCAATCTGAGCATTAATATCAGCAATGTTGGCATCGATATCGCGGGAAGGATAGTCGCTGTTTCCGAGCAAAGCTCTCAGAGTCGATTCTTCCGATTGTCCAGCGTTAACTATTTTCTGAGAATGGATCAGTACCCCTTCTTCTGCAAGCGATTTTGAAAACGGAGGCATCGATCCTGGTGTGATGCCTCCCAGTTCTGAATGATGAGCTCGGCTGGCCGTAAAAAAGAGTCGCTCCTGCTGTGGATTGAAGACGGGAGTGATAACCGTGATATCTGGTAAATGGGATCCACCGCGATAAGGATCATTAGTAATAAACACATCGCCCGGTTGCATTGGATGATGGTCGTCAATCACTGCACGGACAGCTTCCCCCATGGCTCCCAAATGGACAGGGATGTGAGGCGCATTGACGACCAATTCTCCCGAGGCTGTAAAGATTGCGCAACTGAAGTCCAGGCGTTCTTTGACGTTGACACTGCTGGAGGTGTTTTGAAGTGTTAATCCCATCTGATCTGCAATCGATGCAAATTGATTGTTGTAGATTTCCAGTAGGGCAGGGTCAGAGTCGGTCGTGTTTTTGACTTGAGAGTCGCTAGCATCCTGAGAATGATTCAACACAATCGTACCGCTTGAAAGCACTTCAGCCGTCCAGCCGGGATCAATGACTGTGGTGGATACCGCTTCGGTAATAATGGCAGGTCCTGAGATTAGATCTCCAGTCTGCAGCGTACATCTGGAATAAACACAGGCGTCGTGAAATTTTCCCTGATAGTAGATGCTCGTTGGCTCTGTTGTCGGCTTGTCGCCCGGAGGTGAATTCTCCATCAAGGTCTTTGGAGGGTTTGTTTGCCCAGTGGCTTCGAGACGTAGCGTAACGAGTTCAAGCTCTGGATCGGATGTGAATCCGTAGCGACGTTGATGGGCCGATTGAAAGCGATGTTGTAAACCATCTGCATCGACCGACCAGATCAATTCGTTGGAGTTTCCGGCGATCACTTCAACCGTCAGCGATGCATCGATACCTTGCGGACGTATTTCGGCAAGTACTCTTACGTGGATGTTCTGATGCTCGATCCCTTCGTTACGCACCAGGTCGATTAGAGTATTACTCGCTTTCTTGAAAGACGATTGAAGGTCATCCAGCACTGTTTGGGAAAGTGGTTTATAGACTCCTAGATTTGCCTGCCGGGAGATATTTGCGTGACCGATGCCATAGGCAGACAGAATTCCAGCGTCGGGATGGTTGAGGATTTTGGTCATTCCGAGGAGTTGAGCGACCTGACAGGCGTGCTGCGATGCTGCGCCTCCAAAATTGACCAGAGTATACTCCGATGGGTTATATCCCTTGGCTACGCTGATGTTACTGATTGCCTGAGCCATGTTGTGATTGGCGATTGTTAGGAATGCTTCCGCCAGATCGTAGAGTTGGTATTGGTGTCCGGTCGCTTCATAGATCTCGGCAATGAGGGTCTCGAGCCGTTCAGTCGCCGCCTCGGGATATAAGGGAATGGAAAACTGTTGTGGCAGAATTCTACCGAGAATTAAGTTGAGGTCGGTGACGGTGAGTGGCCCCTGTTGTCCATAACAGGCTGGCCCGGGATGGCTACCAGCACTTTGAGGCCCCACCGACAGCTTCACTCCATCGAAACTACAAATCGACCCTCCGCCTGCCGCGACGGTTTCGATTGCGAGCATCGGAGTCACAATGCGGACTCCGGCCTTTTGCGTTTCGTATTCGTATTCAAATTTTCCGTCAAAACGAGAGACGTCTGTACTCGTCCCTCCCATATCAAATCCGATGGCCTTTTGGAATCCAACCTGTTCAGCGACTTGTGAAAACCCGACGACTCCGCCAGCCGGTCCAGACAAGATGGAGTCCTTTCCGGAAAACGAGTCTGCCGGAATCAATCCGCCTGACGAGGTCATCAACCGAATGGAAGAATCTGGATGGAGTTGTTGCCTGATATCGTTGAGGTATTCAGTTAGAACAGGGTTGAGGTAGCTATTCAGGACAGTTGTGTCGGCTCGGGATACAAGCTTAATAAGAGGTGATACTTCCGAAGAAATACTGACGTCTTTGAATCCCAGTTCATTAGCCAGGGTTTTTAATGCCTGTTCATGAATGTCATTGGCATAGGAATTCATCAGGCAGATGGCAATGGATTGGATACCTGCTTGTCGGGCTTGTTCGAGAGTTTCTCTAGCCGGAGACATTTGTAACGGTTCGAGGATTTCTCCGTTCGTATCAATGCGTTCCTGGACTTCGAAGGTTGATTCAAACAGTGGTTGGGGCTTTTGGATATTTAAGGTGAAGAGATTTGGGCGATCTTGATTTCCGATGTGAAGAATGTCTCCAAAACCCGCCGTCGTCACAAACAACGTTCGCGCACCAGTACGTGTTAACAGAGCATTGGTGCCACGCGTTGTGCCAAGTCGCAAACTTACCGGAGGTAAGGAGTCGGTTAACGGAATCCCAAGCAAATAATGAATGGCGATCAGAGGAGCTTCTAATGGCGTATGAATTTCATAGCGTAGCTCGGTGGTTGCATATTCGGCCGGGATCTCGAATCCCGATACCAGTTGCAAGGATCCTTCTCGACTCTCCGCAATCGTTGACTCAAAGAGTAATTGCCCGTGGCAGTCCAGCACACGTAATTGGGCTCCGTTCCAGAATGCTGGAGGATCCTGCTGACGTCGATGGTCATGCAGGACATTACCTTCAACGTGTTCAACTAGCCCTGGCGTAATGGCCGAGCTAAGAAGTTTATGTCGCTGTAGAGATTCGCTCTCTTGATTCGGAGGACAAGCGATACAGTCGGTAAATGTCCCGCCGACATCAATCCAGAATTGCCACAGCTGGTTTTTCAAGAGACGCTAGCTTTTCTTTGCACCGATACAAATCAGTTGTGAGTAGGTACGAAGATACATTCGTCCACCGGAGACGGCTGGAGTACTACGACTATCCTCACCTAACGGGTTAGTTGCCAGGACTTTAAATTCCTTGCTAGCAGCAATCACATGGACAATTCCTTCTTCGTCGATGCAGAATAACTTATCCCCAACTCGGATTGGCGACCCGGAAAAGGCACAGTCCAATCGCTTTTGGTAATAGACTTCACCAGTTTTTGTATCCATGCATGACAGGATTCCCTTGTCATAAAAACAGAACATTAGATTGTCGAGGCAGACCGAAGTTGGAACATAAGGAGCAGCTCGATCCAGTTTGAAACTGATCGTGGGTTCTGCCCCGGGTTTGATCGCGGCGACATAATTGCCCCCTCCGCCTGAACCGGTCGAACCAAAAATGTGACCACCGGAGAACAAAGGAGAAGAAACAGTTCGTTTATCAAAGGCCGTAACAGACCAGTTTTCTTTTCCAGTTTCTGGATCGAGGCTATACATACCGTCGACAGTGTTGGAGCAGATAATCTCATCTCCGTTTTCTCCCGAGTAAATAGCAGGAACGCTATAGCTGGCAGAGGCAGTACCACGAGGGGTTTTCCAAATCAACTCACCGCTTTCCTTGTCAAACGCATAGAAGAAGCTTTCACCAGGCTCGATCCCAGCCGGAAGTTTGTTGTTGGCTTGTGATGCATTGAGCAAAACTCGGTTTTTATAAATGACCGGTGACGTGCCGAAGCCATGCTGGCTGCTCCAAGAGCCCAGATCTTTGCTCCAGAGTTCATTGCCGTCGTGGCTATAAGCCTTGACTAAGGTGTGTTGAGGGTCGGACCACGCAAAGATGACAACATCCTTATCGACGACTGGAGTACAGGACGCGTAACTGGACCGCAGGTGTAATTGGTGTGTGGCTGACTGATAGTCATGCTGCCAAATCACTTTTCCAGTACTGGCATTTAGACAGAGAACATACCGTTCCGCATTTTCTGGGTCCGCACTGAGCAAAAATAGCTTTTCTCCCCATATGACTGGTGACGAGTGACCAATCCCCGGAAGTTCCGCTTTAAAGACCACATTGTCTTCACTCCACTTGGCAGGGAAGGACTTAGTTGTGGCAACTCCTTGGCCATTTGGGCCATGAAATCTTGTCCATTCCTGAGCTTGAGCGGAATGAGAAACTAGTAACGCACATGCGAAAAGGGCCAAACAATGTAATCGGTTGGTCATTTGGTTCACTCTTAAATTGAAAGGAGACTTAGGTGATTACGCCTATCCTACATATCTAAAGCGGGACACGCAATTTATGCCGTTGGTAATTCTTCCGGAGGGCTTTCCTGCTCGCCGGCAGAAAAGTCGCTTCCACTGCGAGCCGCCGCGACGATGAGTAAAACTCCCAATACCATCAATCCTGCAGCGACATAGTAAGGCACATCAATTTTGATTGCCAGCAAGGGAATTCCTATTCCCGAACCAATAATCCGAGCCAGTGAACTGATACTCTGTCCAACTCCCATGATGGCTCCCTGACGAGCTGGGTCACTGCGTCGAGACAGCATAGCGTTGAGCGATGGTTGCATGAATGAGAATCCGGTAACGACGACGCCTAGAGCGACGAATAATAAGGTATCGCTCTGCTTATCGATGGCCACCGTCATAATGGCAAATCCGATAATCTCCAAAACCGCTCCGGTCAAAGCCAGTGAAGAGTCAGAACGTTTTCCCGCCATGCGTCGGACAATGCCACCCTGAACGAGTGACAGTGTAATTCCGATGAAGGCAAAGGTTCCACAAATGCCCTGATAACTAAACTTGAAGGGGCTTCCGGTAAAGTGCTTGGAGTCCCCTTTGATTAATAGTGAGAGTGTTGTTTCGAAATTGGCAAAAGAAAAAATGCAGACAAAGATAGTAATGAGAATGAGGCCAATCGACGGGATAGACAATGCTTGTTTGAGCCCTGCCAGATCCAGGATTTTATGACCCGCTGACTTACTTGATTCCGTACGAGACTCAGGCAATTTCTTAAATGCCAGAAGTAAGGCCACGAAAGACAGGATCGCGGCGATAAATCCCGGCCAGGGACTAACCGTGTTCTCGGCCATGGCCACCATTCCCAGAAGTGGTCCGAAGGTGAAACCGGCACCAAAAGCCATCCCGATTAACGCCATTCCTTTCGCACGCTTCTCAGGAGTCGTTGTATCGGCAATGTACGCCTGAGCGGTGGATATGGTGGCTCCGAAAATACCGGCACCGATTCGCGAAACGTAGAGTAACAGCATGGTGGTGGAAGCGTCGTTCACCAACTCGGTCGTGGCCAGGCCAAATAGCGAGTAGAAGACGACCGAGCCGGCTAGCCCGACCATGATAATAGGGCGTCTGCCGTGTTTGTCTGATAACTTTCCCCAGAACGGTGCAAACAGAAACTGCATCGCAGAGAAGCTTGCCATTAACAGTCCCAATTGCATTCCGGCGTTAGCAGAATCGGTTAAATAGTGATCTGCGTAGGCTGGCAATAGCGGAAGAACCAAGCCGAATCCTAGTAAGTCGATGAAGACTGTCAGAAAGATTACCAGCAGAGAGCCTTTTCGGGGTTCGTCGGTCATAGATGAATTCATTCCGTGGAGCAAAAGTTTAAGAAGGCTTCAGTTTAAATAGGAGGCCACGGTCGTGCTATCCCCTGAATTCACTCACATTTAGGATTCGGCTTCTGCGACAGCATCTCCCAATTGCCGCAGTAGCTCGAGTTTATAGATGCCGGTATCATGTCCATCGCTAAAGGCAATGGTGTAGGCATAATTACCAAGTGGTTTCATACCCTGAACAATTAGAGGACGAGCTTCGGCTGCACTGATGACAGGCAATAAATCAGTAGGCTCCGGGTTGAGGGCTGCCTCGCGACAATGTGCACATGGACAATTGTCCCGAAGGATTTTGAAAGGAATCCGGGAAATCGCATCGTCGCTCCAATTGATGACCAGGCGTTGATCCTCAGATAGGCTAATTCCGGTGGGATAGGCGGTTGGTTCGTTCATAGTGCACCCTAATTGAGGATTTCTTTAAGAGCAGTGATCAGTCGCGTGACTTCTTCCGCCGTGTTGTAGTGGACCAATCCCAGGCGAACCATACCATCAGGTTCCAACCCGAGTTGCTCTGTCAGTTCCAGTGCATAGTAATTTCCATCCCAGGCATAGATGCCATATTCGTTAAGTTCACGAGCGAGTGCAGAAGCACTCATTTTGGGATGCGTCACCGAAACGGTAGGGACACGTTGATCAATTTGATCCGGATCGGTAATTCCATGGACTTTTAAATCAGTGACGGTTGCCAGTCCTGCCAGTAATTGCTTGCAAAGGTCGTCTTCATACCGGTGGATTGCAGCATAAGCAGCTTGAAGCGCGTCACGTCGAGTCAACGAGCCATCACCGGAAACGGTACGCCCTAAGTCAGCCAGGTAATCGACCGCGGCACGGGCTCCACATAGACTGGCAAAGTTCTGGGTGCCGGTCATCCACTTGTCTGGAATTTCCATCGAAGAAGGGCGGACCTTGTAGGCTTCTAGGCTCTCCAAAATTTCCGTTTTAGCCCAAAGCACTCCAATATGCGGCCCAAAGAATTTATAGGTCGAGCAAGCCAGGAAGTCACAGCCAATCTGCTTAACATCAATCAGACGATGAGGCGCGATGTGCACGGCATCAATGAAAACCTGAGCTTGAACCTGTTTGGCATAGCTGGTGATTTCCTGGACTGGGTTAATGGATCCGGAAGAATTGGAAGCCAAGCCTACGGCTACTAACTTAGTACGGTCATCAATTTTTGATTTCAGATCATCGACATCCAGAGTGCAGTTGTCTTTATCAATGGCAGCGTAACGTACTTCTACGTCATGGTCCTTTGCAGCCAGAGCCCAGGTCGACACGTTGGCATCATGATCAAGTCGAGTCACTACGATATTGTCTCCGGCCGTCCATGTTCGTGCGACGGCGCGTGAAAACGCGAACGTCAGGCTGGTCATATTGGCTCCGAAGACAATTTCCCGCCACTGGTCTGCACCCACGAAGTCGGCTAATGCCTGGTGAGCTTCCTGGACAAGAGCATCACTTTCATGACTCGTGGCAAATTGCCCGCCATGGTTGGCATTGCAAGTGCAGTAATAGTGAGTGATAGCGTCCATGACGGATTGGGGCACTTGCGTACCGGCGGGTCCGTCGAGGTAAATGGCTGGCTGCCCGTTATGATCGCGAGATAGAGCAGGGAATAGGTTGCGGCATTGTTGGATGAGATCAGAGGTCAATGTGGCGGTCATGCGGTTGGGTTCTCAGGTCATGTCGGATAATCATCGGCGAATTGAAGTCACCGTACGAGGATTTGCGTTATTCGCGATTGTCGATAAAACGCTGGCCTTTCGCTTCAAATCGCGGAAGCGAATTTGCATCTGCCAATATAACCTCAACTCGCAGACCTAACCCGACCTGGATAGCGTCTTTTATTTGCTCCACGTTTCCGGAAGTATCTTCCACTTCGATGGAGAGGCTGTCCATCTCACCTTCTTTAAAAGCGGTAATACGGTATTCAGTGACACTGTCGAATCGTCTTATTATTTCTTCGAGTGAACTAGGAAAGACATTCACTCCACGGACAACGATCATATCGTCAGCTCGGCCAAGGACTCCCCCCTTTAACAAGACAAAACTATTTGTGTCATGGTAAGTAGGGACAACTCGATCACCGGTACGGTACCTAATAAGCGGGCTTCCTACACGCCCCAAACAGGTTAGGACCAGTTCACCGGATTCACCCGGACTGACAGGTTGGTTCGTTTCCGGATGGAGGATTTCAGGGATGAATTCCGCTTCACAAACATGAAGACCAGTTTGTTGAGTATTGGCAAATCCCCACGGACCAATTTCTGAAGCCCCGGCATGATCGATAAGCCGAGCTCCCCAAAGCGTCTCGATCCGCGTTCGCACCGAGGGAATCGATCCGCCTGGTTCGCCGGCAACAATGATGCGTTCGACGGAGCTAGATTTTAGATCGATGTCATTTTCCTGCGCGACCTCAGCGAGACGTAACGCATAAGTTGGTGTGCAGAGCAGTACAGTTGGTTGGCTGGTTTGAATCAGGTCCAGGCGTGATCGAGTACTGAGGCCACCTCCGGGTATCGACATGGCACCGCGAGCGACAATGGCGTCGTGGGCAGACCAAAATCCGATGAAGGGTCCAAAAGAAAACGCTAGAAAACATCGATCTTGGCTGGTAATGTCGGCGGTGTCCAAAACGTATTGCCAGACCTGCATCCACCATTTCCAGTCTTCGGCCGTATCCAAAACGGCCATCGGGTTTCCTTTGGTACCGGAAGTTCGGTGAAACCGCACGTAGTGCTCGATCGGCCAAGTCAGATTTTTTGCAAAGCCATCATCAGCAAGTAGTTCCGCTTTGGTTGTGAACGGTAAGTCACTCAGTTCCTGTAAGTTTTTCAGCGAAGAGAGATTTCCCAATTTGTCCTGGTAGAACTGGTTCTGGGGAAGTATTTGGCTGAGCAGAGAATTCAGTTTCTCTAGTTGCAGACATTCCAATGCCTCACGTGATAGCGATTGAAGCTCGTCACGGAATGAACTGTCGTTAAGTTCAGCATTGGTATTCATGATTAGTTTATAAGCAGTCTATTGATCCTCCGGATTGGCATTATCCGGTAGATTGTCCTGAGGTGGTGCATCAGGAAGCCCAGGAACGTTGGGCAGTCCCGGGACAGCAGGCAGCCCAGGAAGGTCGCCCCCAAGTTCGTTTTCCTGAGCTCTGATTAAGTCAGTATTGGCCAGATGTAATTTGTTGTAAGTGGCTTCATCAATGAGGTAGAACCAATCGGCAAATCGTCCATTTAACAACCGCACCGTATTTTCCGCGGCGGCTAACTTGGTTTCGTATTCTTCTTTAAGCCTTGCGTTATCTCGTTCGATTTCAGCTTTTAGCTCAGCCAACTGTTCTGGTGTGAGTTCAGGTTGTGGTTCGGCCGGCTCGGCTGATTCGGTGGCTGCAGTCTCGGAAGTTTCTTCTGTCGGAGTTTCCGATGTTGGCTCAGTTGGTAATGTTCGGTATTCCGGTGCCGGAATCATATTGGGTTGGAATTCAGTGGTGACAAACAAGTAACGTTCGATAGAGCTATCGGCGCTGGACGAAGTATCCACTTCACCAAATCGAAGGACATACTTTACACCCGTTTGAAGTGACACATTCATTTCACCATTGGCGCTCTTTAGATCCATCAGATTATTGACGGTGGTATTTGGGTCACCGAATAAGCCGAGTGCTGTTAGCGTTGCAGACGTTTGTTCATCTTCAATAGCAGCGGCTGTAATCTTGAGGTCTGGACGTAAGATGGCGGGCTTTCTCATGACGCCCTGAATGGTCAGATTTTCCAATGTGCTTTGCAGGGTATTGATGCGATCCAGATTCAATTCTTCATTTTCCGTCAGCTCAATAGTGAAAGGTTCCTGCGTGTTTTGGTCATATTGCACCATGTTGGCAAGCTTCCAAATCAGGTCTGTTTCATCGAGTGCTAAGGAAGTATTGGAACGGCGTAGCATAATCGGAGCACCCTCGGGGTCGAGCCCGATGAAGTAGTCCTGAATGCTGAGCTGGCGGACATCCAGTCCATTAAGGCCCAGCAGGTTGGTATCGATCCATTGGGAGAAGTCTGTATTAAAGATCTCCATGTTGAGATCAATCGTGAAGACGGTGTCACTCTCAGGACGCCGGGCAGCGTAGTAGGATTGTTGCATACGAGGGTCAATGCCAGCCTGAGCGCCTCGCATGACTTTGGCACCGACAATTAGTGAATGTGATTTTCCTTCGTCGTCGGTAACGGTGATGAGAGTTCCAACGCCGTCCGTTCCTACGTCTAGCGTTTCAGTATTGGGCTCGACAACGCGGTATTCGGCATGCACGCTACTGTCAACATCGACCACTTCTTTGACTTCCAGTGTGCCAAAGACTGCCGCAGCGGATGCCATTTGTTCTTCAGCATCAGCGGGGTAGTTATTGTGTGAAGGGATTACCCACTGACCAGTCCCATCTTTCTTAACACTGAAAGATTTGATTCTTGCCGTTGTGTCATCATAGGTCGTGATTTTCAACTCGACAGCTTGATCCGATGTGAGGCCTTCAAAAACCGCGTTGCCTTCTTCCTGTTTAGCAATGTCACGACGGTTTTGATACGTGTCAGCTTCACCAATGTCATTGGTTAAAAAGGCTGCGACAACGCAGACTACGGCAAGCGTTACAAAGATCAAAGTTTGGGTTAGGTTATTCATGGTTCAAATTGGTTGTGAATGGCCTGATTGAATAAGTGCGGAGTGTCTATCGCAAGCGTGCTGCTGCCACGCCTTCACGTTCTTTAATCCGGCGACGGAAGAAGACGAAGACTGCGATCAGCAGTGGAGGGATTGGAGGAATTAACACAGCGAGGAACTTATATTGGTTTTGCATTTTCGCGATTTTACGATTGCTATCACGGCGGATCGTCGCAATCTTCTTATCTCGATCACGTTCCTGTCTCACGCGTTCTACTTCTAGTTTTCTTTGGTTTTCCTGTTGCCGGCTGTTGAGATTGATGACCTTGGCACGCAGGATGGCTGGGTCAGGTTTATTGGTGTTGGTAGGATCTTGCAGAGTCTGTAGTTGGATCTGTAAATCTTCGATTTCCTGATTGAGATCCTCTTCGATCGAAGCAATCGCACTATCCATTACCTTATGGAAACGTGCAGTTTCATTCGTCAGGTTTTCCTGTTCGAGATTAATCTGATGCTCGACGGTCTTCAGTGAGCTGTGGCGAAGTTTGCGATTCCGGATCGCTATATAATCCGTCTCCTTGGTCAGGTAATCCACCACGTTTAACAGGAAAGTAATGTTTTCGAATTTGTAAGAGACATCCTGAAAAGCGGTCGGCCTGGCACGTACGGTGAGAAAGGCATTGAACATAATATCGAGATCACTGATATACACCACTTCGACTTCCGGTGTATTACCATCGTCATCGGGCTGAGCTCCTGCTGGAGTCCCCTTAATGTGAACAGCCAGATTTTGGATGCCGTTGGTTCCCTCATTTTGCAGCTGCTTGATGCGGGCTTTCGCGGCACGACTTCCGTTGGCTAACGCCTGTAATTCGATCTGATACGGAGCAGAATCCAGCGTTCCGGAATTTCTAATCGAGGATCGAATCAACGGAGTGATCGTCATGTGATCCTTCGTTGGGTCTACTTCGATTGGGCTGCCTACAGGGATCAAAACTTCCTGTAAATCACGCGTGATGTCATGATCCATTTCGAGATTACGGGTAAAGATCCAGGTATCCAGAATGTCCTGATATTTCAATAAAGGATAAGGATTGTCCGTTTGCCAAACGAGATTGGAATCCCAGAGCCCTGGGTTGGTCTCAGAAGGTTTGCCTGGAATGTGAATTCCCAATAAATCCCATAGCCGCGAGATACTTCCCTTTTGTTGCGGTGTTCCTGGCAGCCCCATCATTTGTTCGACGGATTGCCGTGGCATACCGGTCCCCGGAGCAGCAATGGTTTCAGGCCGAGGGTCTTCAAAAATAACGGCAGGTACGCCGGCTTGCAGAGCTCGTAAGATATTCGTCAGCTTGACGTCTTCCAGTGAAGAGGGCTGAGCAATGAACAGCAGATCATATTCGGTTGTGGAAATCTCCTGCTCGGAGTCGACATTGACAACACGATATTGCTTTTGCAGTTCAGTAATAAATCCCTGTTGAGGAACGCGGGTTGGCCGGCCACTGGCAAAACTATAGCCTCCCATAATATTGGCGTCCGAATCAATCACTCCAATTGTCTTGCGTGTCCCTTTAGCGACTGTGGCAATCGAACGAGCTAATTCATATTCCACGGGAATTCCGTAGTCGAAAAACGGAACCACGACCTTTTCTAATCCACTGCGGAACACGGCTCCCATAATAATGGGCTGACTGGCGTTTTCTCCTGTGACGTTAATGAGAGAGATGCCATGATTGTCGTCTGCATTGGCGACCACTTCATCGTACGACTCCAAATTGTCATGGAGTGTGAGGAAGATCTTATCGTGAGAGTCAAATTCCTTGAGCAGTGAAATTAGGTCGTAGCGAGTCTTTATATATTGTTCCGGGACCTGGTTACTAATAAAAGCTTCCACATAAACAGGATGTTCCGGTTCCAAGCTGCCAATGAGTTTGCGAGTGTGATCGGAAAGGGAGCTGATTTTCCCCTGCGTAGTATCCTGTCGGACAAGGTCGTGTCCATCAAACACAACCGTGAGCGAGAATAACATCACGATCAAAGCGCAAATGCGAATGAGAAAATGAATCCACAGGCGATCTCCATCACGTCCTCCGGACCAGTGGCGTTTGCCGATCATGATCATGCACAGATAGAGACTAATGCAGATGATCATCACAAAATACATGGTGGAGGATAAACTCAGTATGCCTCGCTGAAAGTCATCAAACTGAGCGTGAATTCCCCATTTAGAAATCATCTGTGCAAACCCTGAAGTCGATGAAAACAGATCGGCTGAATTCGCGGCGACCAGGGGAACATTGAAAGCCAGCCCAAAGACAAAGGCGATCGTCATGTTACTTGTAAGGAAGGAAGCAACCATGCCGATGGCTAGCATCGCCAGTCCGATCAACCAGTAACCGAAGTAGTTGGTGGCCAGCAATCCTGTGTCCAAATCCACCGTCCAGGCGTTTGGTTCTTTAGCCAGTGAGGCCAGGACCAGAAAATTAGAAAACTGAGAGAACAATAGCGACACGGTAAAGATCAACGCAGCGGAGATGAATTTACCGACCACAATATCTGAATCGCGAGCTGGAAGTGTGAGTAATAATTCGTCGGTTTTGCCGCGACGTTCTTCTGACCAGATTCCCATCGTAATGGCAGGAATATAGATCAACATGATCAATGGCAAATACTCATTCAGTTGAGAGAGATTGGCCAGATTGGCGTTAAAGAACTGCTTGGGCCAAAAGGCAGCAAAGGATGTCAGCAAAACAAAGACGCAGAGGAAGACATATCCGGTTGGATTGCTGAAGTATCCACGGAAGTTCTGGCGAACCACAGCGATGGCCGCTCGACGCGTGTAATTCAGTGGGACGAGGATGCCAGCCAGAATGATCACGATCAGAAGATCGCGAAAGATCAGGTCACCCAGTGAGACGATTAAATTGGTTCCGGTTTGGTCCATTGTCAGTTATTCAAAGAAGAATGTGTGTAAGGCATATAGGCGAGCAAGAGCAGGGATTAGATCTTTTCCGCTACGGTGGTCATCCGACGGAAGGCGGCATCGAGAGGTTCACCTTCTTCGGCTAGTTCGTCCATAGGGCCGTCGTATACCAACTGGCCTTCATTAATCATGATGACTCGGCTTGCCATCGCTTCGACCTCTTGCATGATATGAGTGGAAAGCAGGATGGTCCGGTCTTTCCCAAGTCGATTCATCGTGTTGCGGACTTCCTGAATTTGATTCGGGTCCAGCCCAGCGGTTGGTTCATCCATGATTAAGACATCGGGTTCATGAAGTAAGGCTTGAGCCATCCCAACTCGCTGGCGATACCCTTTGGATAGTTTCCCAATGGCTTTGTAAATGACGCTGCTTAAGTCACACAGATCAACCACCGCTTCAATTCGCTCTTCCCGAATACGTTTGGAGAGGCCACGAGCGTCTGCAAAAAAAGCTAGTAGCGAATATGGTGTCATGTCGAGGTATAGCGGTCCGTTCTCTGGTAGGTAACCGAGATGTCTCGAGCCTTCAATACGATGGGTGGCCATGTTGAAGCCGGCAATACTGGCGACACCTTCCGAGGGAGACAAGTAACCGGTTAGGATTTTCATCGTCGTGCTTTTCCCCGCTCCGTTAGGACCAAGGAAGGCTACGACTTCACCACGTTTGATTTGAAAATTAACATCTCGAGTCGCTGCAAACTCTCCATAAAACTTGGATAGTTGGTTTGCCTCGATCATGACCTCATCGCTAACCTCCGCCGTTTCCGGCAATGATTCAGCTTGCGGTTGCTGGGACTCGGGCGTCTCCGTGGAATCCTCGTCTGATTTAGAGGCAAGTAGCTGGGCTATGGAGTCTTCTTCAGTCATTTGATTAAAGGGGTTAGGCTGTAATTACCAAAAAAGTTTGGATGGGGTTTGGGGCGTTATCGAAAGGGCGTTATATCTGGATTTGAGTATTGTGTTAATACGGTTTTGATTGGATTCTTGTTCTCAACTTCATGGTAGCGTCCACAGGACTTTATCTGACTAGCCGGACTTGGAAATCCGCAAGTGGCGATTCCAATTGTCATCCAATCCCGGGAAGTCTGTTCGCAGGTGGACTCCGCGTGATTCCTCCCGCTGAAAAGCCGCATCCACCATGAGACGGGCCACGGTAAGCATGTTTTGCAATTCCCATCCCTGAAGACTGGTGAATTGTGCGGGCAGTACATAACGTCTCCAGCGATCAATCGTCTCCAAGGCTTCTTTTAAGGTATCTGCTTGACGGCGGACACCAACAAATCGCCACATCAGGCTCTTCAAGGAATTAGTTATGTCCGTCAAATCCATGATTTCATTAGTCGAAGCGATATTCGGGTTACTGATTTGATAGGCCTCGTAGTGATCCTGCATTTGGGAAGCTGCATCAGAAGCTCCCTTTCCGGCATGAGCTCCAAACACCAGGCTTTCCAGGAGACTGTTGGATGCCAAGCGATTGGCTCCGTGAAGTCCGCTGGCTGAGACTTCACCGGCGGCCCAAAGCCCGGGTAACGTGGTTCTCCCCTGAGCGTCCACAGTAACACCCCCAATCATGTAATGAGCACCCGGACGAACAGGGATGCGATCGGAAGTAATATTGATTCCAAATTTTTCACAGGTCCGTGCAATCCCTGGAAAACGTCCAGTGACGTAGGAGGCGTTGAGATGGGCCAGGTCGAGATAAACGCAAGGGTGCCGATTCTTTTCCATTTGGGAAACGATGGCCTGGGAGACAATATCTCGTGGGGCCAATTCGCCCCGTTGGTCGTACTCGTTCATAAAGCGATGACCATTATTGTCGACCAAGTAGGCCCCTTCACCACGCATTGCTTCAGTAATCAGATTCCGACTGCTCCCAGCTATATATAGAACGGTTGGATGAAATTGCATGAATTCCATATCGGACAGCTCGGCGCCGGCTCGGTACGCTAACGCATGGCCGTCGGCAGTGGCAACCGGAGGATTCGTCGACTCTCGGTAGAGTTGCCCAGCGCCACCAGTACAGAGGATGGTCTGCTTTGCCCAAACCATAATCATCTCATTGTTTTGACGAATGAGAGCGCCACGGCAGGCTCCGGATTCAGTGAGTAAATCCAGAGTAAATGTGTTTTCAAGTATCGATACGTTGCGGAGTTTCCGAGTCCATTGGATCATGGCTCGGATGATCTCTTTGCCCGTGGAATCACCTAACGCATGTAGGATTCGATGGTGACTATGTCCTCCCTCTCGCCCAAGAGATAATTCGCCGGAATTGCGGTCGAAATTGGTACCCCATTGCATGAGCTCACGAATCCGATCCGGAGCCTCTTTGATTACCATGTCGACGACGTCTTGGTCACATAGGCTTCCACCTGCCGTCAACGTGTCCTGAATATGGTTTTCAAAGTTGTCTTCGGGGTGCATCACTCCGGCAATTCCACCCTGCGCATAATTGCTGTTGGATTGTTGTAACTGATCCTTAGTAACAATCATCAGACTGTTGGAGGAACTGACAGCATTGGCAGCACGTAAACCAGCCAGACCACCTCCAATGATGAGCACATCGGTAAAGCGGTGAGCTACATCCTTGGGATGAAAGGGAACGAGATAACGAGGAGTGATATCAGGCATATCAGATACTTAGGACAGGGGAGTACTCTCTTTAATAGTACGCTATGTGCGTACCTGCATTCCCTGCACATAGTTAGCGGTAAGTCCTTTTTCCCGCTTTTTAAGAGGTGTGGCTGTTGTCGTCGTTACAACCTATTCATCTGATACATTCGTACCTGTTCGGAAGGACTTGAATCGCTGTTGTAGATGAGCTGGCAGGCCTGATAGAGCTCCATTGCCACGGACTCCCTGGACATCCTGTTGATTACTTTTCACCTGTCGGATTCCGGATTGAGCCGTGGGACGCAGGCCAAGCGATTTTAAAGTGTCAGATAAAACCGTTTTGCCGGCGGCTGTGGTGTCTTGTTGCAGACCTTCGTAACGAGCCACCATCTCCCGTAGTTGTTCGGCTGTGATTCCTAAGTCCTCGAGTAAATCTTCACTCGGGTTATCCTGATGATCTCGCAGGTATTTTAAGGCCAAGTCGGTAGCACGCTTGGCATAGTCGAGCTGGGCCTCTTCCGATTCGTCAATTTCCTCTGGCAACCCAAGGTTGTCGACCTGCTCAGCGTCCTGTTGGCCGGTCCCGGATTGCGGATTGGCTTCAGCCCCTGCTGACTGATCTGTAGCACCTGGCGAGTCAGTTGACTCTTGGGTACCTGGTGTATCCGTCATGTTTTCCCCATTGGGATTGGTATCGTCTCCGGCAGACATATCACCTTGTTCACTCTGCTGTGGACCACCAGTTTGAGTCGAGTCCGTATCGCTACCACCCATGTCTTCGACCTGTTCACCGGAGTCACCGACATCGCCATTACGAGGATCCTTCATCGGGTCTTTGGTGTTCATGCCCTGAGCGTCAGGATTTGCTGATGCATCGCCTGTCTGCTGATTTGCCGGATCTCCAGTCTTCGGATTTCCCGAATCGGTTTGTGTATTCGGTTGCCCTTCGACACCCTGCATGGAATCGGTATTTCCATCTGTCGCCGCTGGCTTTTCATTGGAAGTCTGCTCGGTTGGATTTTCATCACCCTGATTCATTGGGGGCGTTTGAGGCGGCTCATTAGAAGGAGTATTGTCGGTCGAGGACTCCTGATTTTTCATGTCACGTAAACGGTCAAGAAGTTTGTCAAAGATGTCGCCATCATGTTTGTCATCCGATTTGGATCCGCCGTCTCCGCCTTCCTGCTCAGGGGTGTTATCGGAGTTGTTTTGGTTTCCGGATTCTCCGGTCGATTGACCACTTACCGATTCCTCCGAAGATTGAGTGCTTTCCCCGGTATCCCCAGTGTCCTGAGCATTACTATCGTTTCCGGACTCACCTGAATCTGAGTTGTTGCTGGATTCTCCTGTTCCTGCATTTCCGGTGTCATTTCCTGCTTCACTTTCAGGATTGTTGTCTCCCGGCATGTCGTTGTCAGAGTTTCCATCATTGGTATCACTGGGAGATCCACCCTGATCTGCTGGCGCATTTTCGCCTTTACCGTCATTTGGTTCTTCAGACGGATTCCCCTGGCCTCCGGAACCTCCGTTTTCGTTATTCGGTTCTCCACCTTCTTCCGGGTTTTCAGAAGATCCTCCGGTCGCGCCTTCTTCGGGACTATCACTTCCTCCGTCGGGAGTCATGCCTTCTTCGCTACCCATTTCATTCGGTGCATCTTCCATGTTGTCCGACGGCTGCTGTGTCATGTCGCCATCGTCCATCTCGTTTTCTTCGTCAGGATTTTCCGGAGTATCAACAGGGTCAGTTACATGAATCACCAGATGTTCGCTTTGACTCTGGTTAGGCTGTGGATTCGAGGCTGTTTTTCTATTGTCCGCTGCTTCACCGTAAAGCGTGATTCGTGTTCCTGGTGTAAGTCCCAATTTCGTTGGTGTGAATTTGGTATTAAACCGGCGTTGCATATCCTGTGCTTGCTGAGGAGACAGCAACTCCACACGAATATCGTCATGGGCCTGTCGATTGATCACCATAGATACCCGTGACAATGCAAAGTCGGGATCATAAGCCTCCCACTCTAATTGCAGCGTCTGATTGGCAGCCAACTCCACCGGGCCGTTGCGTACTTCCCGCGAGGCCGGTTGGGTGAATTCAATGATCGGCGCCAAATCCTGCAGGGTCGTGATCGAGTACTCAATGGCATGTGGATTGGTCTTACCTGATTTGGATTTGAAGAAGACCTGATAGCCGGAGTACAGAGGTTGTTGTTCACTGTCGACTCGTAATTCCAACTCAGACGCCGCAGTAAATTCATCGGTGACTTCCATGGCTTGTCGTTGAGAACCACCATCCCTCGTCCTTAGTTGCAGCCAGGCTGAGTCGATTGGAGCATTGGCTGTTGCATGGATTTGGACACGACTGCCTTCCAATGCTTCCAGATTGAATTGTGTCGAACTCGAGGAGGTCGGCAGATTGGTGTACGCAGGACGAGTCGTTTTGACTTGAGTGACTCGGATCGAAGGTGCCGGGATGACCTGTATTTTAAACTGTTTGCTTAATGCGGTCCGGCCGTTCGGGTCGCCAGCTTCGATCCAGTATTGAAAACTTTGCTGGATCCCGTGTGGAACTTCGTCCAATGTGAATTCATACCTGTTGTCTTTCAGCATCATTAGGTGCTTCTGACGAGCGGAGGTTCCATCAAGAGACTCGGTGATCAGGTGGACTGGTTGGCCTTCGCTGATCCCTTCAACCTTTGCGGAAAAGGTTACGGTAGCACCATAATTGATCTCGATCTCTCCCGGTTCGATCTGGTCGATGGTGATTTCGGAAGGACGTTGCACGTCGTCCCACGGGATCAAAATACGATGTATAGTCTGGAGCGACGGATTAGGCATGCAGGCAAAGTAGATTGCCGTCACTGCCATGCAGGCCAGACTGGAGTATCCCCACCAGGAAGTGGTGGTTGCGTCGGCGCCATCCAGGGCTCGGTCGTCGTCCAAATCTGAATACGCTCGTTTTTCCATCGATTGAGCAATGGAAGGATGGATGTGATTCGAATCTTTAATTTGCCAGTAATTGGAAACGCTGTTCTTGATCTCGGGCGAGATGGCTTCAATCTGCTGAGCGACATACAGTGGATTAATTCTTCCGCGGAGCGAACGTCCAATGAAGTAAATGCTCGCTGGTGGAAAGAGAATGACCAGTAGCAGGAAATATAACCAACGCCCCAGAGATCCAAGCGACCCACTGTCAACGAGCAGATATGCCCAATGGTCGATTAAAAATGCGGAGCCGAGTAATACTAAGCCTGCCAATGCCGATCGGCTAAGCATCGTTAGCAGATCGAGTAGCTTCCAACGCCGGCAATTGGATTGCAATACGTCAGCGATTTGACCTGCTTCCGCAGTTCCGCTGAGATCGTGTTGTGATAACGAGCCGGTGGCCATGCAATCTGCCCAATAATTCCAAATGAATAGTACTACTTATTATAGACGTCTATAGCGTCGTAAAGTTCCATTGTTTTTAGAACTTCAACGACTGATCGGTCGATGAGGGGCACGCCGACCAGATGTAGTGCTATTACCATGAACTCGTAAAGAGTCTAAAGTACAATATTAGATAAGCACCACCTTTTATTTATCGGCTTATTTGTAGCTATTTCTCCCTGACATTTATGCTATTCATGTGTCGTCGACGGAGAAATTCGAGTCGTTCCCAAGCTATCGATGCTCGCGTCTCCTTAGCATAAGTCCGAATAGGGTAAAGCGTGTTGGCTTAGTGAAAGCCAACTTAAGCTGACTGATACACAACTCTGTAAAAATAGGTAATTTTCAGTGTCCGACAAAGTAGATTTCATTTATCTCGATGGGAATGACAATATCTGTGTAGCCACCAGAAATCTCTCCAAAGGCACAACCTTGGATGTTGAGGGTCAGTCCTTTGAGCTGCAGGAAGATATCCGTATCGGTCACAAAATAGCGATTCGGGAAATTGATTCCGAGACACCGGTTTACAAGTACGGTCAGCCGATTGGTCTGAGTACGGAACGGGTTACTCCCGGGCAGTGGGTGCATGTTCACAATGTGAAGCATGTGGCACCGGAAACGGATTACGAAAAGGCAACGAATCATCCGGAGCCTTTACCTCCAATCACTGATCGCACATTTATGGGGTTTCGTCGTCCCAATAATACAGCCGGGACTCGAAACTATATCGGAGTCCTGTCTTCAGTAAATTGTTCGGCCTCCGTGGCGAAGTACATTGCGCGTCACTTCGACCAGAGCATTCTCAAAGATTATCCCAACGTCGATGGGATTGTACCGTTTGTGCATGGCGAAGGTTGTGGGATGCAATTCGGCGGACTGAAGCATGAAATGTTGAACCGGGTACTGGGGGGGATCGCCAGACACCCTAACATCGGTGGCTATCTCATTGTTGGACTGGGCTGCGAGCAAAGCACGATTGGCTACTTGGTGGAAAGTCAACGTCTTGTACAGATTGATGGAGTGGCGGATTCCAGTGGAGTGAAAACTCCACCGGTGTTAAGTATGCAAGACCATGGGGGTACGATGGCGACTGTCGAGCTGGGTATTCAGCAAATCGCCAAATTACTCCCTGCCGCCAACGACGTGAAACGAGAACCGATTCCCGTTAGCGAACTGACCGTCGGGTTGGAATGTGGTGGTTCAGATGGTAACTCCGGAGTCACCGCCAACCCAGCCGTCGGCGTTGCCAGTGATTTACTGGTTGCCAGTGGGGGAACAGCGATGTTGTCCGAGATGCCTGAAGTTTATGGTGCAGAGCACCTGTTGACGGCTCGTTCCAGATCAGTGGAAGTGGCCGATAAGTTGCTTGAGCGGATTAAATGGTGGGAATGGTATGCCGGAATATGGGGCGAGTCGATCAACAACAATCCTTCGGCTGGTAATAAAGAGGGAGGCCTGACTACGATTGCTGAGAAGTCGTTGGGAGCTGTCGCCAAAGGTGGATCCACGATTCTTGAAGCGGTCTATGAATACGCAGAGCAGGTCGATAAGAAAGGGTTTGTCTTAATGGACACGCCCGGGTTTGATCCTCCCAGCGTCACCGGAATGGTAGCAGGTGGTGCCAACGTTGTCGTGTTTACCACGGGTCGTGGAAGTTGTTTTGGATGTAAACCCACTCCATCAATTAAGGTTGCCACCAATACTCCAATGTACGAACGCATGATTGATGATATGGATATTAATGCGGGAACCGTACTGACCGGCAAGACAGTTCAGGAATTGGGCCGTGATATCTATGAAGAGATTATCGAAGTGGCCAGTGGAAAGAAAACCAAAAGTGAAATCCATGGAATTGGAGACGAGGAGTTTGTTCCCTGGACATTAGGAGCTCAGCTCTAATCTCTTTCCGGGGCATCGTCAGACCATGTCAGGTTTACTTAAGATCATCGATGGGAGCTCCCGATCGCCATTGATCTGGTTCGTGCAGTGCCTATTGCGTTTGCTCTCGCTTCCGTATCGTTTGGTGATTTACTGGCGAAATGCTCGGTTTGATAAAGGGCATCGCGTTACCCGCGTTTCTGTCCCAGTCATTAGTATTGGCAATCTTACGACCGGAGGTACTGGGAAGACCCCGATGGTGAAATACGTAGCTCAGTGGCTACGTGATTGTGGACTGCGAGTGACTTTGTTGAGCCGTGGCTATCGCGCCGAAGCTGACCAGCCCAATGACGAGGCCTTGGAATTAGAAAGACGCTTGCCGGATGTCCCCCACCTACAGAATCCAAATCGAGTTGAATCTGCTCGGGTGGCGATCGAAGAGTTTGCTGCTCAGATTTTGCTACTGGATGATGGCTTTCAACACCGATTCCTTGAACGAGATTTGGATATCGTATTGATTGATGCCACTTGCCCCTTTGGCTATGGGCGACTACTGCCAGCAGGGTTGTTAAGAGAGCCAATCAGCGCTTTGAATCGAGCCAACGTGGCCATCATTACCAGAACAGATCGTGTTTCCGCTCACGACCTTGAGCAAATACGACAGCAAATTGGGGCCGTAAATGACGACCTGCCGATCATTGAATTTGGTCATGCCATTGATGGACTGGAAAATTACAGTGGCGACTTGGTCGACTGTGAACACCTTCAAGGTGAGAGAGTTTTGGTTTTCTCTGGCATCGGAAATCACCAGGCATTTAAGGCACTGTTGGAAAGCCAGAAGGTTGATCTTGTTTGTGATCTCGAGTTTGCTGATCACTACCATTATGGTCGCGAAGATATTGAGAGGATTTGCCAGCGAGCTCAGAAACATTCAGCCAGCGCCGTAGTCTGTACAATGAAGGATCTGGTCAAGATTCAGGTTGATCAACTTGGAGAGTTTCCTTTGTGGGCTTTAGCTGTCAGTCTGGAACCGACAGCGGGGAAAGCAGATCTGGATTTGGCGTTAGGTAAGATTGTGGATTTAGTAGGACCGGACGAACTGTAAATGCCAGAAGCTGTAATTATTATCGGAGCCACTTCGGACATAGCGCGGGCAACGGCGATGGAGTTCTCGCGGGAATATGATCTGATTCTTGTTGGCCGTAATGAAGTCGAATTGGAAGCGATAGCTAGTGATTTGTCTATTCGATTTGATTGCAATGTAACCACTCTGCCATTCGATGCTCGGGATCTATCTACTCATCAGGATTTAGTTAGTGATTGTTTTGAGCAAGCTGAGTTGATTGCCGGAGCGGTAGTGTGCTATGGCTTCCTGCCAGAACAAACTCAGGCCCAACGAGAATGGGATCTGGCGCATAAAACACTGGAAGTCAACTTCACGTCATGCGTTTCTATCTTGGAACCGTTGATGGCTCGGCTTGAAGAACAGCAACATGGATTCCTGGCGGTGATTTCATCCGTCGCTGGCGATCGAGGGCGTCAAAGTAATTACATCTATGGAGCAGCGAAGGGTGGGCTGACGACTTACCTGCAGGGCTTGCGAAACCGAGGATTCAAATCGGGAGTCCATGTGATGACGGTGAAACCCGGATTCGTTTCCACGGCAATGACCGTTGGAATCGTTGATCCAAAGTCTCCTTTAGTCGCAAGCCCGGAGCAGGTGGCTCGCGACATATATCGAGGGATTAGGAAACGGAAAAGTGTGATTTATTCACGTTGGTTCTGGCGGTACATCATGCTGATTATTCGTGCGATACCCGAGTGGATATTCAAACGGCTAGGCCTCTAACCTAGCCTATCGCAAGTGCAAGGTACCCGTCCTATAATGACGCTATGTCTGTGACCATTGAGCCTGTCGAAATACGTTCACCTGAAGACCCTGCGTTAGAGCAGCTGTGTCAGCAGCTTCGTGAATTGTCAGACACCCTGGATTTTCCAGATGAAAACGGTCAGTCTCGGTGGCCTCAGCCCCAGTTAGATCTTTGTGCACAGTATGGCGTTTTTCGCTGGTTTTTGGACGAAGAATTTGGTGGTCTTGGTTGGAGTGACCGCGAGCTTACCGAAGGCTATCTGGCTCTCAGCTCAGCCTGTCAAACAACCACGTTTATTATCACGCAGCGGACTGGCGCTTGTCGACGTATCGCTTTGAGCGGTAACGCGTTTGCTCGCGAGCAGTTGATCGCACCACTACTTAATGGATCCCAGTTTTCAACTGTCGGAATTTCACATTTAACGACGAGCCGGCGCCATTTAGCCAAGCCGGTGTTAGCCGCAGAAGAAACAGACTCGGGTTTCATACTCAATGGATTTAGTCCTTGGGTAACCGGTGGTATCCATGCTGACACAATTGTTGTCGGCGCTGAGTTAGAGGATGGTCGGCAAATTTTAACCGTCGTACCTACGGATGTCTCAGGGGTCCAGACAGAAAAGCCAGCTGACTTGGTGGCCTTATCTGGTAGTCATACCGGAAAGGTCTCCTTCACGGACGTGCATGTTGATGCAAAGTGGTTATTGGCCGGTCCCATTGAAAATGTGATGGCAGCCGGAATCGGAGCTCGCACTGGTGGGTTACAAACGTCCACTCTGGCGTTGGGTTTATCCGGCGCTGCCATAGAATTCATTTTTTCGGAAGCGGAAAAGCGTCCTGATTTGCTACCGCCTGCCCAGGCATTGCGACAGGAACGGGAGTCACTGAAACAGATGCTGCTTCAGTCGGCATCCGGTGACGAGTCCTGTGGGACGGAAACACTCAGGCAACACTGTAACAGTCTGGTTCTGCGTTCCACTCAAGCAGCCTTATCAGCGGCGAAAGGGATGGGGTTTGTAACCGGACATCCGGTTGGAAGATGGTGTCGTGAAGCCTTGTTCTTCATGGTTTGGAGCTGCCCACAACCAGTCGTCAATGCTCAGCTTTGTCAGCTGGCAGGAATTTCGGTCGAGTAAGGAAACAACTGGATGGAAGAAACACATATTACCTGGCATGAACACTCAGTATCACGCGAACAACGGGAAAGCCTCAATGGGCATCGCGGTTGTGTGGTATGGTTCACCGGATTGAGCGGTTGTGGGAAAAGCACAGTCGCCAATGTTGTGGATCAAAAACTTCATGCACGCGGGATCCACACCACTGTGCTCGACGGAGATAATGTACGTCACGGATTAAATGCCAGCCCCCAGATCTTAGAGCCGCTTGGTCCAGAGTATGCAAAACGATTCGGCTTAGGATTCTCAGCAGAAGATCGGCAGGAAAACATTCGCCGAGTCGGTGCAGTGACGGAGTTGTTTGCTGCTTCAGGCTTAATTACGTTAGTGGCGTTTGTGAGTCCCTATCGTCAAGATCGAGCGAGTGTACGGGAACGCGTGGAGGCAGCACGAGCCGGTGATTTCGTAGAAGTCTTTATGGATACTCCATTGGAAGTCTGTGAAGCTCGCGACCCAAAGGGCCTCTATCAAAAGGCACGTGCAGGTGAAATCAAAGGGATGACTGGCATCGACGCTCCATACGAAGCTCCGGAGGCACCAGAAGTTCACCTTCAGGGTGGAGATCAAACACCGGATGTGTTAGCCGATCAGGTTATCGCTTATTTAGTATCAGTCGGCATCATTCACGACTAGGACATATCCTACCCAAGTGTGTGAACGCTCTGCATTGCAACTTAAAAGCTCTTAACAGAAGGAATGAATCATGGCGATTTTAGAAGGACAGCCTGCACCGGAATTTTCGTTACCGGACAAAGATGGTAATCAGATCTCGCTGGAAGGACTGAAGGGGAAAAATGTCGTCGTCTACTTCTATCCCAAAGATGATACTCCGGGGTGTACCAAACAGGCACAGGGCTTTCGTGATTTGAATCCACAGTTTGAAGCCTTGAATACTGTCGTACTTGGCATCAGCCCCGACGGTGCGAAGTCGCATGATGACTTCATTTGCAAGTATGACCTTCCATTTACGCTGCTTTGTGATGAACAAAAGGCAGTCTTACCCGCCTATGATGCCTGGGGTGAAAAAACTCGGTTTGGGAAAACCTCAATGGGAGTCATTCGTTCCACTGTATTGATTGACAGCGAAGGCGTTGTAAAGAAACATTGGGCTTCTGTTAAAGATGCAGGAGCTCATCCCCAGGAAGTATTGGACGTGATTTCCGAAGCATAACGCAATGGCTCAACTTGTGTGATAAAATCGCATCAGAAGAATTCAGATTTACTTTTGTAAGAGAAATAGATTTATGAAATCGTTAAAAGGTTTAGGGACTGTTAGCGTGCTATTGTTGACAGCCTTCATCACCAAAGCTGCATTGGCAGAAGTACCGTTAAACGGCCTGACTGAAGCAGAGAAACGTAGTGGCTGGGAAGTATTGTTTGATGGCAAGTCGACAGACGGCTGGAGAAACTACAAGAAAGAAGGCGTGAGTGACGGCTGGCAAGTCAAAGATGGCGCGTTGGTGCGTGCAGCCGGCGGTGCTGGGGATATTATCACCGAAGGAAAGTACGAATATTTTGAGCTGTTTCTGGAGTATAAGATCTCCAAAGGTGGCAACAGTGGCATCATGTTCCACGTGACCGAAGAGTATAACGCTCCTTGGCAGACCGGACCGGAGATTCAGGTTCAGGACAACGTCGACGGTCATGACCCTCAAAAAGCGGGCTGGCTTTATCAGTTATATAAACCCAAGAAGCCAGCTTGGGCGAAGATGTTTGAGGAACAGGTCGGATTCAAAGGAATCGATATGGACGATGCGACTCGTCCAGCCGGCCAATGGAATTTGGTTTACTTGCGAATTGGCCCCAAGAACTGTGAAGTACAGGTCAATGGAGTCCATTACTACTACTTCAATGTAGGAAACCCAGAGTGGAATGGTTTGGTCGCTAAAAGCAAGTTCGCCAAATATCCTAATTTTGGGAAGGCCGGAAAAGGGCACCTCTGCCTACAGGATCACGGTAATCTGGTCTCTTATCGAAACATCAAAATTCGTGAAATTGAAGAAGGTAAAACGCCTTCCATCGCGGATAAAGAAATCACGCTCAACGCCGTCGAAGCATTCCCCGGTTTAACCTGGGAAGATTTCGAAGGAGTGGATGAAGATGGAAAAATTCAGGTCATGCGTCCGGTCGAGTTGATTCATCCTGGAGACGGGTCGAACCGACTGTTTGCACTGGACCAACGTGGGCGAATCTACTCCATCGATGCGACAGGCAAAGACAAAGAAGCAAAGATTGTCGTGGACTTTCAGGATCGTGTTCAGGCCCATGATGCGGCCAATAACGTGAATGAAGAAGGGGCGTTAGGCATGGCCATTCACCCTGACTATGCCAACAACGGTCAGATCTTCGTTTACTACTCGTCAAATAAATCCAATCTCAAAGATGGACGTACCTCGTACTTGTCCCGCTTTACGGTCGATACGAATACCGGAGTTGGTAAAGCCTCAAGTGAAGCAATTATCATGACCATTCCCCAGCCGTTTTCGAATCACAACGGTGGTCCGATGACGTTTGGCAATGATGGCCTGTTGTATATCGGAATGGGTGACGGAGGTGGACGTAACGATCCCACCGGCGAAGGACAGGACTTGAGTTCCTGGATGGGATCCATCCTACGAATCGATGTCGATAAACCGACAGCGGCGCGACGTTACAGCATTCCTGCCGACAACCCGTTTGTCGATGTGAAGGGAGCGAAGCCGGAGATTTATGCATACGGCATTCGTAACCCCTGGAGAATCGCGAATGATCCTGAGACAGGAACAATCTGGATTGGGGATGTTGGTCAGGACCAGTGGGAAGAAGTGAACATCCTTGAGAAGGGCGCTAACTATGGTTGGAGTGCTCGGGAAGGGAGTTACCAATTTGGTAATGCCCCAGTGGATCCGAAGCTGGAAGTGACAGACCCGATTTTTGAATATGATCATCAAATCGGTAAATCGATCACCGGTGGATATGTCTATCGTGGTAAGGAAATTCCTGAATTACAGGGTGCCTATCTTTATGCAGATTATATTTCCGGCCGTATTTGGGCGCTAAAGTATGATCTCAAAAACAAGAAGGTTATTTCGAATATCGAAATCAAAGCCTCTGGTACTCCTGTGATGGCCTTTGGATTAGGCGTCGACGGTGAGATTTACTACACCGTTGGAGCCGCCAGTGGTCGTTGTATTTATAAGTTCGAACGACCCTAAGGAATGCCTTCATGGCCAATCGAAGAAAGAAGAGACCTGCCGCTCAGCCGGCAGGTCTTTCTATAGCCACCTGCCAGTTTTCGGTCGAAGCTGGTATCACTCACAACCGAGATTGTGTTTTACGCCAGATGCGTAAAGCGGCTTCTCAGGGTGCGCGTGTGGTTCATTTTTCTGAGTGTGCTTTGAGTGGCTATGCTGGTGTTGAATTTGAATCCATGAAGTCGCTGGACTGGCAAATGTTGAAGTCAGCCACTGAGGACATTATGGAGCTGGCTCGACAGCTTCGAGTTTGGGTTTTGCTGGGGTCGACTCACCAGCTATCTGGAAATCACAAACCTCACAATTGTATTTATGTGATTTCGGACGAAGGGAAAATTGTAGAGCGATACGATAAGCGATTTTGTACTGGGACTGACGGGAAGACGCCGACTCTGGATTTAGTACACTATTCGCCTGGAAATCACATGACAGTCTTTGACGTGGACGGGTTTCGCTGCGGAGTTTTGATTTGTTATGACTATCGTTTTCCCGAGTTGTACCGCGAATTGAAACAGGCTGGTGTGCAAGTTTTGTTTCAGTCTTTTCATAATGCACGATCGAGCGTCGTGGACGACCAGCAATACAATATCTGGAAAACCATCGTGCCGGCGACAATGGCATGCCGCGCCGCTGAAAATCATATTTGGATTTCTGCCAATAACAGCACGACTCGCCCTTCGCGTTGGGGTAGTTTCGTGGTCCGTCCAGATGGTGCCATCATTAACAAATTGCCTTTGCACCGTGCGGCAGTGATGGTGAATGATGTTTTCTTCGACGCATCTTTCTACGATGCACCGGGGCCGTGGCGCGACCGAGCGATTGCCGGTCAACTGCATAGCGGATGTACGGTCAAAGACAAACGCAGTCGTGACCGGACCGTTCTTTAGAGCGAGTCAATCTGCCTTGCTTCCCCACGACTGTTTTTTGCTACAATAAATCGCAGATGTTCTTTCGACGTTTTCTTTAAGTTAACCCAAGAGCATCTACAAGGCGGCCCTATTTGCAATTGGGGTGATTCTGTGATTGCAAGATTTGTATTGATTTATTTAGTTCATTGATTTTAGAGGATCAATTGTGAGGTTTAGTAAGAGAATTGCGCGCGGAATCCTGTGCGTTCTGTTTTTAGCTGGATTGCCGATGGCCAGTTGGGCAGAAGATGTTGCTCCGGCCGCGGAGCAGAATGTTGAGTTGGCACCTGGTGAATCAGCAGACGTGTCCACTGAGGAACAATATGAAGACGTAACCTTAAGTCCGGAAGAAGCTTCTCCGGAATTGGCCGCTCAATTAGAGTTGAGCGACGCTGTTGCTGCGGCTGCTAATGCAGGCCATAACGGCTGGATGTTGGTTTGCTGTGCACTGGTTCTTTTTATGACCGCTCCGGGATTGGCTCTTTTCTATGGCGGTTTAGTTCGTAAGAAGAATGTCGTTTCGGTTTTGATGCAGTGTTTATTCCTGATGGGTTTGATGAGTGTTGTTTGGGCAGTGTGCGGATTTAGTCTGGCATTTGGTGGCGACGGCATGGCAAACAAATTTATTGGTAATGGAGAGTTCCTATTTATGGAAGGTCTGACGATGCAGGGCGGAGCACTTAGCTACGACCTGGAATTGGACGTATCGGATCTGACGTTTGCTATTTTCCAGGGTATGTTTTTTATTATCACGCCAGCCTTGATTTGTGGTGCGTTCGCTGAACGCATGAAGTTTAGTACGATGGCTGTTTTTTCCGTCTTATGGGGACTTTTGGTTTACTGCCCGATCTGTCACTGGGTTTGGGATGGAGGAATCATTGCGCACGGTGTAAAGGGAGCATGGGCCGGCGGTGGTTTGGATTTTGCCGGTGGAAATGTGGTGCATATTAGTTCCGGTGTCTCAGCCTTAGTTGCTTGTATCCTGATCGGCAAACGAATGGGATTTGGATCAGAGCCTATGCCTCCGCACAATCTGACTTATACGGTCCTTGGTGCGGCGATGCTCTGGGTTGGTTGGTTTGGGTTTAATGCTGGTAGTGCCGTGGCTTCTAACGATGGGGCTACGATGGCATTTGCAGTAACTCATCTTTCAGCAGCAGCTGGTGTTATCGGATGGACCCTGTTCGAATGGGCGGTGCATAAGAAACCAACGGCGTTGGGTGCTGCTTCGGGTGCTGTCGCTGGCTTGGTTTGTATCACGCCAGCTGCCGGATTTGTCCAGCCAATGCCGGCAATTCTAATGGGGTTCATCGCCGGTGTGGTCTGTTTCTTCGCTGTTACGACTATGAAATCCAAACTTGGTTACGACGATTCCTTAGATGCTTTTGGTGTCCACGGGATTGGTGGTACGGTCGGTGCAATTCTGACAGGCGTGTTTGCTACCCAGCAGGTAACCGGTGATGCCGAGCCTCTGGGTGCGATTGACGGTCATGGAGGGGCGATTGTTGGCCAATTAGTTAGTGTCATCGTGACTGTTGTTTATGCTGCTGTTGTCTCATATGTCTTGCTTAAGATTTTGGATAAAGTCATGGGCTTGCGAGTGGATGAGGAATCTGAAACACGCGGACTTGACCTCAGCGAACATGGTGAAGAAGGCTATATCTGGCTGTAAGCCGGATTTCTAAAGTCAACTCCCGGTTCGAGTCCGGTGGAATACTCCACCGGGCTCCTTCCGGTTTTAATAAATAGGAGAGCGAAGATGAAGAAAGTCGAAGCGATTATTCGGACGCATAAATTAGATGACGTCAAATCAGCACTTGTCGAAGCAGGTATTGAAGGAATGACCGTCGTTGAAGTGCGCGGATTTGGGCGTCAGAAAGGGCATACGGAGATGTACCGAGGTACTGAGTATGCCGTCGATTTTGTCCCTAAAGCGAAGCTAGAGATTGTTCTTAGTGATGAGAAATATCAGGAGGCGATTAATGCGATCCTGCAGGCAGCTCAAACAGGCAATGTAGGTGACGGCAAGATTTTCGTCTCGGAGATGGCGGATTCGATTCGTATTCGTACAGGCGAGATGGGCGACGACGCACTCTAATAACCGCTAAAAGTTTAGCATAAGGCTGGCAGTAACATGCCAGCCTTTTTCTATGCCTCGAAGTCAATCAAATCAAGAATTAGATTTTCATACCGCGGCCCGTATTGATAAGCTCGCTTGATATTTAGGTCTAAATCCAGAATGTTCTTGCGGTACTTGGGAAATAATCCGACGTGTTTCCGATGAGGAATACACGAGGGTGGAATCGGGTAATCACTGCCGTGGAGAATACGACTGGTAATCGATTCGGGCTCTTTGGATAACTTCCCGCAGGCGTTTAGGCGAACTAATCCCGCCATGACTGCCGTATCGCCATAGAGATTGTCGTACTTGTGCATCATCTCGATGAAATGCGGATAGTAATCTTCTCGATCCCAAAAGGCACAGGTGCCACAATGTGCCGCGATGATATTTCCACCTTGCTCTAAAGCGCGGGATAGCTTTTTGGGGTCAGTAAACTTTTGAGAAACCACTTGGCAGGAGTGCTCGTAGCCGGTGTGAAAGATGAGTGTGATCCCTATCTCCGCCGCATGACGATAGAATGCTTCGAACTCGGGTAGATCAGGACTGACTCCCTGAATGGCGGTGTGGATTTTGACAAGTTTACAACCAGCGTCTCGCACGCGATCGAGTTCCTGAATGGAATCCTTTCGCATCGGGTTGATACTCGTACAGGGAATAATCTTGTCGGATCGCGTCGCCAGCTCTAATACGTAGTCATTAGAGACATAAAAATGAGTTCTCTCATAGTCAATGTCGATCCCGTCTTTATAGATAGCATCCTGAGCAAATAAGACGATGTAATCCAACTCGGTAGATTCCAAGTCCTTAAAGAGGCGATTGTAGATTTTCTCGGAGATCGTATCGCCACGCTCTTTCTTTATTCCGGATAAGCGTAGTAACAACTTAGAGATGATCGACTTTTGTGTTCGTTTAGAGAGAAAGCCCTCTTTAGGGTTCTCTCCCCAACAAAATATGTGAGTGTGCGAATCGACACTGAGGTTTGTGAAATCCATATCCGGCAAGTACTTCCTGATTGGTTGGGTGTTTCTTAGGTGTGAGCGGATGGAACGGATTGAGTGTGGTCTGTTTTGGATCGCATGAATAAGACAAATTTAGTCAGGGCATAGCCGACCGCTGTCACGACGGAGAGATAAAACAAGGCGATCACTTTTGTGCCGACCAAAGCGAAAATGCCGTGGCGTTTGTATTCCATGATGAAAGTGATGCTGGAACGACTGAGCGTTTCGGCGAATCGCTCAAAAGCTTCGCCCTCATGCTTACCCTCGAAGATCTCCAGTGTCGACGAGTTGCTAATGCGGTCAGAATCCAACCAGGCGATCAGATCGTACTGCTCTTCTCCATTGCGAACTTGTTGAACAAAATGACGAGCCAATTCGTGTGCAGGAAGCGTCTTGCGTCCCATGACAGTGATGATCGGAAACTGAAGAGTCGCAGCATTGCCGCCATAACAACGATAAATGACTTCCGTGCATACAAGTGTATTCGGAGTTTCGAAATCGAAGTTAAAATCGTATTCCCTGCCTTCGTAGAAGTAAGCAGCGGCAATCGCCCTAGCCCGTTCGAGCGGCTCAACATGAGGGCTCAATGCAAATACAGAAGAAGCCTCACCGATACTGTGATCAACAGTGTTATGGTAAACGCCTTCACTGATGGCCTCCATGATTTGACGGGACTTGAGCTTTTCATTACCTCCCGAGCTCAAGTCTTCGGCCAGTGCCAACATTCGATCGGCATGGGTTAAGCCGTCGACCGATTGCGTTTCAGATGTCTCGAGAGCCTTTTCCTCATTCGCCATGGAAGTCAGTTCTTTAACGACATCGTCGAGAAGTTTTGCTTTTTTAAGTTCCTTGGGAGTACCGATATACAATGCCCCGTGTGGCCAGTATCCGGGGAGGAATGCATTCGACGAATACCAGTCCCGTCGTTCAATGAGGATGTCGCCTGGCTTAAGTAACGCGTGAAACTGATCGACTTTTTCCGAATCGATTTTGTGATTAGTTATGTCCTCAGTCTGCTTGATACGAAAATCACCAATCTGAGTCGCTACAAACTGCTGAATGGTTAAGTAGGTATTCACACTGTGACGTTTTGCTTCACTGAGAGCCGCTTTGACATTGTCACTGAATGCGTACTCAGGATTCTCAGCAATCGTAGCCTTGGCTTTGGCAATTAATTCCAGCAGGGCTATGGCGCTGGCTGGACTGTCTTCGTTGGTCCGAGCGGTGTCGAATTCGTGTCCATCCATTGCCGAGGCAATGTATCCCTGGTAGCTCGGATCGATTAATTGTTCATTGACCTGCTCAATCAAATTGGCCGGGATCCCATAGGTGTCATCCGGTTGATTGAGATATTTTTCCAGAGTACTATCCGCCTTATAAGTCACGGCAAATCGGATGGACATCTGATGACGTAATAGTAATGCTGCGGTGAACAATACTGCTCGGCGTTGGCGTTGTTGCGGGTCATCATCCTCTATTTCGTTATCAGGGCTGTAGTCTGCCACGATTTTCCAGAGGTCGTCGCGAGCTTGAAAGAAACGATGAAGTAGAGCACTCACTTCTCGGCGATTACCTTGGTCTTCTAACTGAAACAGGCCTTGGTTGTATTGTTCTAGTAATTCAAGGCTGTCAGCATGTGTATCTTTCGCTGTCTCTGCAATCCGTAGGACTTCTTGCTCTTTCGCTTCGATTTGTGCATTCAATTCTTCCAGACTGACCTCCGTCACACGGTATCCAGACTGTTCCGTAGTAACTGTGGGGAATAGATATTGGTTGGCAAGAATATAAAAGACGAATGCCACCATTAATAGTAAGATCGAGCTGACTGTCGACGCGAGTAACATCATCAGCGGCTTGATGGAAGGTGGGGTAGGTCGGGGTACAACTTCTGCATATTTTTCAGCATATGAAATCAGGGTGTTACGGATCTGTTGGAGTTCTTCACGCAACTGAAGTAGTCGGCTTCGCCGTAGTGTCGCTCGGACCTGATGCCCGAGATGCACCATGGTTTTGGTGAAGTAGGGCCAATACTTCAAAGAGATCGTCCCTGACAGGATTAGTAGGAAATTGGTCACCGTGATGAGCACCCATTGATTCGTTTCGCTCATGACGGTGTAATCGATGAGTCCGTACCAAATGAGATAAATGGGGATTCCGATTCCGATTCGTGCTTGGGCGGTAGTCTTCATCCCTTCTTGCTGTACTTTGCCGGCAATAAAACGTGTGATCACAAAGGGAACAATATTTCCTAAGGTCCCTACAGTCGCTGGAATGAACCAGATGATTAGGTGAAGCAATTTCCCCAGAATTTTAAACGTGGTTTTCAAAGAACTCCGTTGCAGGATAGGGTCGTCAATTACCAGACCGGCAGACTGGACTTTTTGATGATAGTCTTTGATTTGCCCAACGACTTCTTCACCAACTTCCGGTTGTTCCTTGTAAAAATAGTTCAATGCATCAGCAATCCTTTTACGACGCATCAATTTGGGAACTTTAAGGGAGGCTTTATGTTTGGAATGGTCCACTAATGTCTCAAGATCATCGAGCAACGGGTCCCATTCGGCGTTGTCCAAGTGAACAATGACAGACTTCAGACGATCTTCAATCGTGTGAGTTAACTGGCGACGAAGAACCTTATCTTCCGTTGGAGTCTTGCCTTCCGAGGCGTGTTCTTCTGCAAACGTCTTCAGTGGGACTGGCTCACCAACATTGATCCAAACTTTACTTCCCAGCTGTTGCTTACGTTCATAGTTAATACCAAGGGGAATAATAACAAGATCGTCGACACCACCCTCTAAGGCTTCAAGGGCAATACGGGAAGCACCGCCACGGACCAGGCCAAGTTGTCGTAAATCACTTGAGACGCCTTCCGGGAAGATTCCCATAGCACGGCCTTCTTTGAGTCCTTTGACAACACGCCCAAGGCTCTTTTGGTTTTTCTTCACCTGACTGGAATCATCTCGGCCTCGATACGCCGGGACCATACCCAACGCATGCATGAGTGGACCGATAACAGGTGCTTTAAAGAGCGGAGCTTTGGCCATGAAACTGACAGGCCGTTTGGCTGTAATCCCGATGAGTATGGGATCGATGAGCGAGTTAGGGTGATTCGCACAGAACAGAACTGGTCCATCAGATGGAATCCGCTCGGCACCTGTGATTTGAATCTTTGGATAATACTTCTTGATGAGCGTATGGGCGACTTTTCTCAGCAGTCGCCCTATCAAAATCCCCGTATTCAAGACCATAAGAGTTCTTTCGAATCTGCCGATGTGTACTGAAACTAACTGGTTTGCTATTTATAATATCCCTGTTGCATTACCGGATTGCCCGAAAAAAACGACGCAAGCTTTAGAAACAGTACTTAAATTACAACGCATAGATCCGAGTTGATATGAAAGAAGACCGAATGAATTACCGAACAACCGTAGTTTTGACCGTCCTTGTAGCTTTGTTGATTGGTGATCCAATGGTTGGATTTGCAGCTGAAAAACCGATCAAAGTGTGGCCTGATAAGGTCCCTGGTGAAACAGGAGATATTGGAGAAGAAACGGCGACTCCAAGTGAACCTGGGAAGAAACAGGTATTACGGATTTCCAATGTCTCTGTTCCCACCCTGCAGTTTTATCCCGCTGCGAAGCAACAGAATACCAGAACCACAGTAGTTGTTTGTCCTGGGGGTGGTTACAACATTTTGGCCTGGGATCTGGAAGGCACGGAAGTCTGCGAGTGGCTTAATTCTCTTGGTGTGAATGCTGTATTGTTGAAATATCGAGTGCCTCGACGTAAAGGCCTTCCTGCTCATCATGCACCACTTCAGGATGCCCAACGTACCATGAGCTATGTCCGAGCCCATGCAAAGCAATGGAACTTGGATCCTCAACGGATCGGAATTTTGGGATTCTCTGCCGGAGGTAATCTTGCTGCGATGACATCCATGCACTTTGCTAAACGTAACTATGACGCAATCGATGATATTGATCAGGTAAGCAGCAGACCTGATTTTTCTATTCTGATTTACCCAGCGTATCTTACAGGAAGCGATGGGAAATTAGTGCCTGAGGCGTTGGTGACCAAAGAGACCCCCCCAATGTTTATGGCTCATGCCTATAACGATGGCGTAACACCGGAAAGTAGTGTCTTGATGTGGTTAGCTTTGAAGCGAGTTGGCGTTCCTGCAGAAATGCATATTACAGAAACTGGTGGACATGGCTATGGCTTACGCGTTACAGATTCCAATAGCCATCGCTGGCCTTCACGGTGTGAGGAGTGGCTGCGAGAACGAGGGCTTTTAAGTAAATAAGATGAAACAAACCGTACTGCTTGTCGGCGCCTTTGACTCCAAAGGACAGGAATATTCTTTTGTCCGTGACTTACTGCTGGCAAATCAATTGCACGTGTTATCGGTGAATACCGGAGTTCTGGGTACGACCGAATTATTCCCCGTGGATATCGAAGCTGCTGAAGTTGCTGAGGCCGCCGGTTCGACATTGGAACAACTGAGAGAGGCGGGGGATCGTGGCGAAGCCATGAAAACCATGGCGGCAGGCGTAGCAGTCATCTCGAAGAAACTGTTTTCTGAAGATCGATTTGATGCAGTGTTTGGTATGGGAGGATCAGGTGGTTCCACGATGGTGACCGCCGCAATGCGTTGCCTTCCACTCGGGATCCCCAAAGTTTGTGTTTGTACGGTGGCAAGTGGTGATACTTCCACTTATGTCGGGGCCAGTGATGTTGTGCTTTATCCTTCGGCAACCGATGTGGCAGGCGTCAATAGAATCAGTCGGGTAACTTATACCCGAGCCGTTGGTTGTTTAGTTGGTATGCTACAAACCAAGGTCATCGAGGCCGAGCATGAAAGGCCGATCGTGGTGGCCAGCATGTTTGGGAACACGACCGCTTGTGTGGATACGTGTCGCCAACAGTTAGATGATCAGGGATATGAGGTCTTAGTCTTTCACGCAGTCGGTACGGGTGGGCAGACGATGGAATCTCTGATCGAACAGGGGTTGGTCGACGCCTGTCTCGATATCACCACAACCGAATGGGCGGATGAGTTATGTGGAGGCGTGTTTAGTGCAGGGACCGCGAGGCTGGAAGCTGCTGGCAAAGCAGGGATACCTCATCTGATTGTGCCGGGATGTGTCGATATGGTGAATTTCAATGCACCGGAATCGGTTCCCCAAAAATATCAGAATGCCGGTCGCCAGTTCTATCATTGGAATCCGTCCGTCACATTAATGAGAACCAATGCAGAGGAAAACCGACAGCTCGGTGAAATTTTTGCTGCCAAGGCAAATAAGGCAAAAGGCCCAATCGCTTTCCTCCTTCCACTGAAGGGCGTTTCGATTCTGGATGGGGATGGAGAGCTCTTTTGTGATCGCGAGGCAGATCAGGCATTGTTCCAGGCGATTCGCGAAAATGTCCGGGAGGGAATTCCGGTCCACGAATTGGACGCCAATATTAATGACCCCGAATTTGCCACTCGAGCAGTTGAGTTGCTATTGGAAATGCAAGCAGAAGATAAGGTCTAGAGTGAGTAGATATGAGCTTTACCAGAGAAACAACATTGGCTCGACTGCGGGAGCGTCAACAAGCGGGTGTCCCTATCATTGGAGGTGGTGCCGGGACTGGGATCAGTGCTAAGTTCGAAGAAGTGGGCGGCATCGATCTAATAATTATTTACAACTCTGGACGTTTTCGTATGGCCGGTCGCGGGTCGCTGGCCGGATTAATGCCTTATGGCGATGCCAATCAAATCGTCATGGAAATGGCCGGGGAAGTATTAACCGTTGTGCGTGATACTCCGGTATTGGCCGGCGTGTGTGCCTCGGATCCGTTTCGGCAAATGGATAAATTCCTCGATCAGGTGAAAGCAGAAGGTTTTGCTGGGATTCAGAACTTTCCCACTGTAGGACTTATCGATGGAAGTTTTCGAGCGAATTTGGAAGAGACAGGAATGGGCTATGACCGGGAAGTGGAGTTGGTAAAACTTGCTCGTGAAAAGGACTTGTTGACCACTCCCTATGCGTTTACTCCGGAAGAAGCTGAGCGGATGACAGAGGTTGGAGCCGACGTGATCGTCGCTCATATGGGACTGACTACCAAAGGATCGATCGGAGCAGAAACGGCGTTGTCGCTTGAGCAAAGTGTTCAACGTGTTCAGGATATTGCAGACGCCGCCCGTGGGGTTCGGGAAGACGTCATTGTCTTATGCCACGGCGGACCGATTGCAATGCCCGAAGATGCTCAATTCGTACTGTCCCGCACCACGAATGTCCACGGATTTTACGGAGCGAGTTCCATGGAACGCTTGCCAGTGGAAACGGCTCTGACTGAACAGGTTAAGGCCTTCAAACAAATCCGTTTTGAAGACTAATAGGGCTCGAGGAAGTCTGTAAAGAGAACTAAGAATGCTGCTACCTTATGGCGATTGTCCATGGAGACAACACCATAACAGCCGGTGGCTCTACCCCATAGTTTATCTCCTCGGAGAATCTCTCCCTGCTTGGTGATGCGACCGATTGACTGGTTGTTTTGAAGGATAGCTCCTTCATTAGTAACAGAGATAAGCTGCCGCTTTCCGGTCCTAATCAGGCCGGTATTGGAAAGCCTCCCAACCCCTCTGGAATGTTTTATAAGCCTTCCGGTGGAGGTGATTTCTCCAATGACTTCCCCTCGATGCTGGATTAATCCGTCGGTCGTTATGTTGACTCCCGTCGATCCATCTCGGGGTATTACGATTACATCTGCCTGACAGGCACTGCTTACCAAGAAACTGCTCAATAGCACGGCAAAGAGTAAGGGAATTCGAATCATTAGTTGGGTCCTTGCGTATCTAGTGGGAAATCTAATACGTAGTCATCAAATTCGGCAACCGGTATTCGTTCAGTGATGCGCATGCCAAGTTTCTTTGCCAACGCCAGAGACGCTTCATTTTTGACATGGATTTTTGCAAACAAGCGACGCGGCTCCAAGGTCTCTAAGGCTTGCCGAATGATATAACTGGCAGCTTCAAACCCTAGCCTCTGTCGCCAGAAGTCGGAATGAAGTCGCCAGCCTATTTCAAGCTGATGAGCGTCATGCGTAAGTGGTCGGAATCCACAAAACCCAATCAGGCGACGATCACTTTTCAATTCCAATGCCCAGCGACAATGACCTAGTTGTTCGAACTGTCGTTGTTCATTACGTATGAACTCGGCAACTCGTTCGGTATTCCATGGCCCATCGATAAATTGCATGACTTCGGGCCGACTGCAGATGGCATGGAATGGTTGCACGTCTGTCGTGCGCCAAGGGCGGAATCGTAGACGGCTGGTAGTCATATCCATGGAAATGAGTGCCTTTCCAAATCAACTAACGATTGTATGAACACTCATCTTTACCGGATCGACTTAGGAGCTGTTTGTCCGTCAGGGATAAACGTATAGTACTTCTTCCCCTTCATACGTTGCTGCCATTCCGCCTTGGCTGTGAGGACCTGATTAGAGTCTTGCATTAACTCAACCGCTGTGATCGCCAGAACTTTGGAGGCAAATAGAATTCCCTTTTCCCCGATCGTACTTCCAATCGAGCTAACATTTTGCCAACTATGGCCAGGAGCATCCGCGATGAAACAAGTGGCTCGTATTCCACTGGTGGGAACTCGCCAGCTGATATCGCCAACATCGGTAGAGCCTTTGCTACTTTCCGGGTTTGCAGTGACGGGGTGAATTCGACTGTCCAACGCTAATGGATACTCGCGACCAAATTGAGCGACTAGCGGAGCTTGTAATTTTCGGGCGAAGTTCTCTTCCTCTTGCGTAAACTCAGGTGCTCCCACTAACTGCATATTTCGGACAAGTTGTCGGGACAAGGCCAGGTTAGGGATGATTTCGTGGCAGTCGGTATCTACCTGAACCGAGAGCTTAGTTCGGGTCATCAGCGCAGCACCCTTAGCGATGTCTTTGAGCCAGTTGAAGTTGTACTCTACGTCTTCATGGCGATCCGCTCGGCAAAAGTACCAAACAGTGGCCTTGGGAGGTACCACATTGGGAGCTCCCCCGCCGTTGGTAATGACGTAATGCAATCGAGCATCTTCCTTAATATGCTCGCGCATGAAATTAACACCAACATTCATGAGTTCGACGGCATCGAGTGCACTGCGACCATCTTCCGGAGATCCCGATGCATGGGCTGCCGTCCCGTCAAAGGTAAACTTGGCAGACACCAAAGCTTTGCTACTGCCAGCATAGGTATTGTTTTTGTCTCCCGGATGCCAGTGCAAACAGATGTCCAAATCGTCAAAGACACCATCAAGTGTCATGTAAACCTTACCGATCACTGTTTCTTCAGCCGGAGTCCCGTAAAGGCGAATCGTCCCCTTCAATTTGTGTTGGTCGATAGCATCACGAATTGCAATCGCAGCACCTAAAGCACCAGCCCCGAGACCACTGTGCCCACACCCATGTCCATTACCACCTTCCACTACGGGGGTTTGTCGATCAGACACTTCTTGGCTGAGTCCGGGAAGTGCATCATATTCTGCCAGAATCCCAATGACCGGTTTGCCCGAGCCGTAGGTGGCGACGAACGCTGTCGGCATTCCGGAGATTCCATTTTCAACTTTGAAGCCTTCTCGTTTTAAATTCTGCTGTAGTACTGCAGAGGATTTTTCTTCCTGAAGTCCCACTTCGGCAAAATTCCAGATTTGCTGATTGACGGCTTTGATTAGATTGGCGTTGTCCGTGACGCTTTCGACGATCGTCTTGTTCACGGGTTTCAACTCAGTTTGTTGTGCACTAATGGTAGTGGTTAGAAAGAGAAAAATTAAAACGGTCGTATTTCGCATGATGCGTCTCCTGATATACGACATGGGATGTCGCTTTTGATCTGGTGATGATAGACAATGAGAATTGTCTTGTTGGCTTTGTCATTTAGCCGTGACGTTAATTATCTCTTTTCAAAATACGAATCGCAAATCAGTGGGATGACATCATGAGTGTTTATCATTTTGGTGCCGTAGGTGATGGTGTAGCAGATGACACCGATGCTCTACAGCATGCTTTAGATGCCGGAGACGGCGTCCTGGATCTTGAGAAGGGAACGTATCGTATTACGCGACCGGTCGTCATTAATACAGTTGAAAATGGCTATGGTGGGATTTCCGGACGTAGTGGTACATCACGGATTGTCATGGAAGGTGCTGGACCGGCTATTCGAGTGGTTGGGAATCACAACGGAACTGCCTCGCCATCGTCTTACAAGGAATCGACCTGGCAAAATGAGCGAATGCCAATCCTCGAAGGGTTTGAAATAGTTGGGCGTCATCCCCAGGCTGTAGGTATTGAACTGGTCAAGACGACCAAGACAGTGATTTCGAGGGTATTGGTGCGTGAATGTCAGATCGGTATTCATCTGGTTGAACGAAATCGGGACTTTATTCTTTCCGATAGCCATCTACTCAATAATTCTCACTTCGGCCTGTTTTTCGATCGCTGTAATCTGCATCAAATAATTGTGCACGGAAACCATATTTCATGGAATGGGAAGGCAGGGATCAAGTCGCTTGACGGGGATGTCCACAATCTTCAGATCACCGGAAATGATATCGAATACAACAACTCACCGGAAACGGATGAAGGTGACGGCCCCTTAGGAGCAGAGATTTGGTTTGATGCCCGTAATGGTGTTATCTCAGAAGTGACGATCGCCAGTAATACGATTCAAGCAACGATTCAACCTGGCGGAGCCAATGTAAGAATCTGGGGCAACGGTAAAGTTGATCAATATTCCAATCGTCTTATTGCGATTACCGGAAATGTGTTGGGAAGCCAGACTCGGGGTATCGATATGCGGGATGGAGGGCGAATAACGGTGACGGGCAATACGATTTATGATTCGCAAGATTTGTCCGTGTACTTTGAACGTTGCCACGGGTTTTCCATCGGCAGTAATACGTTTGTCTGGCGGAGCGATCCGAATGCCGCTCAGCGAGATGGACTGAAATTTGTCGATTGTTCTGCTGGTGTTTTATCCGGATTACAAACGGAACACCTATGCTACGGTTCCAAAGAACGAGGGGCAGGAATTACCCTCGAAGGTTGTCAGGATATAACGATAGGTCACTGTCAGGTGCTGGACCCTCTACATTGCGGTATCGAACTGCGAGATAGCCAACGCTGTATCGTTGATGGCTGTACGATTCTTGATCGTAAAAATCCGCCGACGATGGTGGACGCGATTCGAGTGGTGGGTGGAGCGGATAATCAGGTCGATCGAAACTTCACATAGTGACGCTGAATGCTCTTCAATATTTAGGTGGCGTCAGGATCCCCAGCGACTTGATACTCGGCAATGGGGCGTAGTAGGTAGCTGCAAATTGCGCAGACTACGCAACCAGCTGAAAAGAACCAGAAGATACCCAGTAAATTGTCCTGCCATTTGAAAAATGCTACCGCGGCATAGAAGATCAGCGTACCGGTTCCCCAGGTAACGCCCATCGTTAAGGAACTGGCAAACCTCTGTCCTGCCGGCATGATTTGTTGGGCATAGCTGATGAAGATTGGCATCGCTACACCCTGGAAAATACCCGAGATCAATGCCAGTACAAATAATTCAGCAACAGGGATCACACCAAAGAGATGGAACCATGCTTCATGACTAGCGGTCCCGATCATGGCGACGGGAACGGTGGTGAGCAGAGCCGGTAGCCAGAGGGTGAGGCGTTGTCGCTTACTTCCAAACCCGAAGGCACAGGCTATACCTCCAATGCCCAGTCCGGCCATGAAGTAACTAGCAACCGTCCCTTTGATCGTATCGCTTTCGCCGGACAGTATATAGGACATGACGATCGGGATACCTAAGGCTGGCATGACTCGAAATACACCTCCTACAAACAACAGGATCATTTGCCCTTTCGGAGCAGGTTCTGTGATCGTGCCTGGGACTGTCTTCGACGAACCTTGACTCTTCAGTGCCTCCCGCTCCTGTCGTTCTTGCTTCGCGGAGAACCAGTGCAGTCCGATCCCCACAATGGTGAGAAGAGGTAAGCACCAGTAGAAATTATTGGTGAGTCCAGGTAATTGGAATCGATCTGAGATCCAGCCTCCATAGGTTGGGCCGACAGATTGACCGAGGTATCCAGAGAGAGCGAATAATGCGAGCCAGCGGTTTCGGTTTGTAGGAGATAGATTTCCGGCGGTCGTCGCGGCTTCCGGGTGAAAAGCAGCCACTCCCATTCCACCTAACATGAGCAGGACGGTCATGCTTACAGGTGAATGGACATATCCAATAAAGGAAAAGCAGAACAGTGAGAATAATGGGCCTGCCCAGATTATCGCTTTAATGCGAATCCGATCTCCCAAATAGCCAAAGAACATCTGGCCGCAACTGTCGGCCACACGCCAAATGATATAGCCAACCAGAAACCCACCTTCCTCAAGTCCCAGATGTTTTTCCAGACTGGGTAGCAGGCTCACGGTTGTGGTTGCCAATACGTCTACGGTGAGATGAGCGACGCAGAGAACAATGAGTAGTTGAACGGCAATACGTGCGTGGCTGGTCATTAAGGTTTCTCGTCCATTAAGAAATCCATAAAGTCCAATACGCCGTCTATTTGCTCATACTCCGATACAAAGTGAGCAACCTGTTTAACGTCGTCGATGGCATTTGCCGGGCAACCGAATGTTTTGACACGTTGAGCAATGGCCAGATCACTACTGGTATCGCCTATGCCAGCTGTGCGGTCGGCAGGCACGCCGGTCATTTCCAGCAGGCGGTCAATGCCGGAGGCCTTGGTGATCTGCGGTAGGTCACAGTTTATGTAGAACAGCGTTAAGGAAACTCGGAATTCAAATCCGTGCTGATCAAAAGATTCCTGGAGCTGTGGGGCGATCCGTTGCAGGACAACTGGATCGGGATGGTATAGCGTGACTGACGCAGACTTACCCGGTTGCAGCGTTACGCCTTCCTGACGATATGATTTGAGTGAGAATAATTCGGCCTCATGCACCATCTCCAATTGTTCATCGGTAATGGACGGATCCATCAGGTATCCATTACAGGACGGGTCGTAGAGCCAGACTCCGTTTTCAGCCACGCAGGGCACGGACGGATTTTGTAGCAGGCGACACAGCCCTTCGGCAAATGGAATCGGACGCCCTGTACAGAGGGTTAATTTGGGGCGATCGTTTTGAGCGAAGGCCAGACGGTTGTGTTCAGCGATTTGGCTGAGTTTTTGTATGTCTAGTGGGGAAGAGTCTTCGGGGGACAGACAGCCGTCAATGTCGCTGATAATCAGGTCGTACATAGAGTCTTTTGCGAGCAGGGGGATGATGGGAGGAAGTAGGAATTATGTGCCAAGGAGAGAAGTCTGGCAATGAACAATTTAGGTACAGTGACTAATTGAGTCAGCGTTGTGAATCATCTGTGGCAGCCAGTACATCAGATATCTGCGTATAATCTGCCGAATGTTTTCCGTGATGTCGAAAGATGACTTCACCGATGGAATTTACCAGAACCGTTCCATGCATTTGAGTGATGTCATTTAGCGGTTTCCCCATCCCTCCGCGAAGCATTGCTCGGAGACCGGCCAGCCAGATGCGAGGGCCAAGGTATTGCCATGGAGTTCCTTGAGGAATTTCAAAACTTCGGTATGCAATTTGATCTGGGTCACACAGTACGGTGTAAGAAAGTTGTAGTTTCTCTACGACAGGCTGAGTCTGTTCGGGGGTGGCCATTACGACGACGACAGATTGGACATTACCGGATTCAAATTCAGATTGTTGGTTCCGCAGATTGACCATCTGCTCACGACAAAAAACTCATCCAAGATGACGCATGAAATAGAACGCGACAGGTCGTTCATGCCAGAGAGAATTGAGTGCAATCCTGTGGCCTTGAGAATCAGGCAGTGTTAAATCAGTCATCGATAAACTTAGTCCTGCGGGTCAGGTTGTTGCCAAATACTCATTCCACCATCGACCATCAGCATGTGTCCACATAAGTGTCTGGCTGCATCGCTAACAAGAAAGACAGCCGAATCACCGCATACGTCAGGGTTGGGAACTTCGCCATTGGGTGTATGTAATTCCATCCATTGCATGAACTTTGGATCGTCAAGCGCGGGGGCAGTGAGCGGCGTGTAGAATAACCCCGGTGCCAAGCCGTTGACCCGTATTCCATGGGGGGCCAATGAGACAGCGACTGATTTAACCATCATTTCAACTGCGCCTTTAGACGTGTCATAGGCTGTATGAACATCTTCGGCGAGTCTTCCGTTGATGGAGCCGATCATGACGACACGTCCTGCGACTTCTTCGGCGACCCAATGCTTGGCAAAGTGTTGCGTCAGAAAGTAGTAAGAGAAGACGTTGAGCTTCATGGTTTTTTGAAAACGTTCGACATCCATTTCCAGATAAGGAAGGTCGATATAAGTTCCTGCATTATTAACCAGTGTGTCGATCGCAGGATTGGCAGCCAAAGCACGTTGAAAGACGTCCAAGGTTGGATCATCGGAATCACTGGCCAGATCTCCGGTAATCAGCTCAGCTTGCACTCCGGTTGCTAAGCAGGCTTGCAGAGTATCTTGAGCTGAAGCATTATCTTGGAGGCCATGAATAACGACATTGGCTCCGGCTTGGGCCATAGCGATAACAATTGCCTGTCCAACACCTTGTGTGGAACCTGTGACTAGGACATTACGGCCCGCTAGACTATTCATCAAATCCCTCCAACATTAATTCATCATCTCGCCGACTGATCATACCGAGTTTGAAATGTTTTCGGCATACGGAAATGTAATCGTCGTTGCCTCCGATTTTAATTTGAGCGCCTTGTTTAATGACGTTTCCATCCGAGTCGATTCGTAAGACCATATTTGCTTTACGTCCGCAGTGACAGATTGTCTTAATCTCGGTCAGGTCATCTGCCCAGGCAAGCAGTTGTTCGCTGCCGGTAAAGAGCTTCCCTTGAAAGTCCGTTCGTAAGCCGTAACAGAGGACGGGGATATCCAATTCGTCAGCCACATCCGAGAGTTGCTTGACCTGAGAATGTTCGAGAAACTGAGCTTCATCCACGAAGATGGCATCAACGGTTTGTGACTGACAAACCGAGCTTACTAACGTGAAAAGGTTGTCTGTTGTATGAAAGCAGGTTGCCGGTGCGTTCAATCCGATTCGCGACGAAACGGAATTTGCTCCGTCGCGGTCATCAATCGCCGGGACGAGCACGAGTGACTGCATACCGCGTTCGCAGTAATTGTAGCTAGCCTGCAATAACATGGTCGATTTGCCGGCATTCATCGTGGAATAATAGAAATACAATTTCGCCATAAACGATATTGTACGTTAGATAAGCCGGCTTTTAAGACCTAACGAATCCCGTTTTGTTTGAAGTAGATTCCAGAAATGATCGCCACGGTGGCCGCTACCGTTAAGAACATCGCATTGTAGCCCTGCCAAACCACTAGTTGGGCCATAACAGGCATCCCAAAGACTACGCCACAATCAAACGCCATTAAGGCCAGAGCGGATCCCGTACCACGATGTTCTTTAGGGAATGTTTGCAACGATAAGGCAGTCATGCAATGGTAGGTTAACCCATGGCCCGTGCCGCATAACAAGGCGGGGAACAGCAGCATCCACATTCTGTCGGCAGAAACTGTGCAATATCCGCAGTATCCGAGCACCATGGCAGAGAGTCCGACGCAAAGAATCTTTCGACGGCCAATTCGATCCGGTGCATTCTTTAAAGCGATCCGAATAGTCATTCCCCAACCTGCATAAAGCAGATAAAAAACTGTAATGAACCCAAGCTCGCCAATCATCGGGCCACTCAAGTTGTTATCCAGTACAAATTTCTTCAGTAAGTGCAGAGGCACTGTCATGCTGAGCCCAAAGGCGATATTGATAAAGACAATACTACCGGGCCAGTACTTTTTACAGGTCTTCACGAATTGAATTAATGAAAGTGATCCTGCTTTGACGTTGCCTGGCGGCGACGGCATAAAAAATAACAGCGACATCGAGGCGATGACACAGATCGATCCCATCCAAAAGTAGCGTTCGAATTCGAGTGCACCTGGCTGCGGCCCGAGCACCATATCTCCAATCATCGGCCCAATAAGAAACCCGATAAAACCACCAACCCCAAGAATCCCAATGGCTTCCGTTCTTCGTTCTTCTGGGGTTGTGAGTGTGATATAGGTTATCGAACTCGTGAAAATACAGGCGACTCCCAGAAACATGATGCCTCGCAAGGCATAGATCAACCAGTTGACGTCCTCTAGCAGGAGGTTGCCCATGAAGCCACCGATAAAAAGTAAGTATCCGGCCATCCAAATCGTACGAGCTCCGAGTCGGTTGACCAGTTGTCCTAGCCAGGGCCGTGAGATGAATCCGAGGATGGCTCCGAAGGACGTGATATATCCCAATTCCAATAGCGCGCGCTGTTCGTCACCTTGATAGAGGTATTGCACCCACTCGGCATAATGCACCAAGGCGGCATTGGCGGGAACAAATAAGACCTGACTAAAGAAGGCCAGTATGAACGAGCGGTCATACAGCTTGTGATTAGTGGCCGTTAACGCTGAGGACAAAAGGAAGGATCCGGAGGGAGGAATGTTAGGTGGGACTGGGTAAGCAGGAGATTATGAGTGACGAGCGGTTTTATGACAATGAGAAATCTTAGGAACTTACAACGGCCGTCGATTGCATGGAGTCAGCTTGCGGCAACAAGATAATGAATACCGTACCGGATTCAGGATGGCTAGTGACGTCGATCGTTCCCCCAAACGCGTTGACCAGATGTTTAACGATAGAAAGCCCTAAGCCTGTGCCGCCGAGTTCACGCGAGCGGGCTTTGTCGACACGATAGAATCGTTCAAAGATTCGTTGCAAATGATCTTCCGAGATGCCAATTCCACTATCTTGTACTCGTATCGATACTTGATTTTGCTCGATTACAATTTTTACACTAACTTCGCCACCTTCTGGCGTGTACTTAATCGCGTTATCCACTAGGTTGTCGAGGATCTGACGAATCCCCTCTGTTTCGGCATAAACCAAAACTTCATTGGGCACGTCGACCGTCAATACGGTAGATCTTTTCTCAGCACGAGGTTGGTGGTATTTAATGCACTTTTCCAATACTTCGGCGATGTTCACGATGGTGTATTCATTGGCTTGCGTATTGGACTCGACACGAGCGATACTCAGTAAATCCTGAATCAGAAGATGAAGGCGTTCGGATTGTTCGACAATACGCCCCAGGAAAGTACGGTTGTTGTCCTGGTCTTCCAAGGCTCCGTCCAGTAGCGTCTCGGCATAGGCCTGAATCGAAGCCAGTGGTGTCTTGAGTTCGTGCGAAACATTCGCGACGAAATCACGCCTCATGTTTTCCAGTCGGCGCACTTCTGTAATGTCATGCACTACGATGATCACGCCGGACTCGTCTTCATCTTCGGTGGGAATGGCCGAGGCATTGAGCGCTAGATAACGGGTGGGCGGCCCCAGCAGTTCCATTTCACCGCGAAAGTGCTCGCTCGTTTTCTTAGCCTGATTAATGATCGTTTCGACCATCTGATTTCGTATGACTTCCCAGATTGGACGTCCTTGATCTCGCTCCAGATCCAGATCAAACATCTCACAAACCGCTTCATTGGCAAACCGAATTCGCTCATGTTCATCGACCGCGATGACGCCTTCATCCATGCCTTCCAACACGGTTAGCAGTTCATGGTGATTTTGTTCGAGTTGAGCCATGCGGTCAGCCAGAGCGCTGCTGAGTTCATTGAGAAGACGTCCTAGTTCACTGATTTCGTCTTCGAATCCATGCGTGATCGTCTCGCCCAACTGGAGCATCGTTAGTTCACGAGCTTCTTCGATCAACCGAACTACCGGCCGAGTCATCCGATAGACGACTAATCCGGTTAAGAGTAATCCGATCACGACTACCGCCAGGACGAGTTTAGCGATCCGAGACTGAATATCCGCAACTTTGTCATTGATTTCAATCGTGCTTAAGGCACAGCGAACGCACCCCAGGACTTGTTCCTGATGTTTGATTCGCACTGCATAGTAAAGCATGCCAATATTGAGCGTATTACTGTGCCGCAGGCTGTGTCCTTCACCATTACTTATCGCTGCCCGCAACTCATTTCGGTTGGCGTGATTTTCCATGACCTGTGGGTCTTCGTGGGTATCGGCATACACTGTTCCATCGAGCGCCACGATGGTAATTCGAGTTGTCGTCTTGGTACTGATATCTTTAATGATGCCGTGAAGCCGCTGGAAATCACCACTGAGAATAGTCTCTCTTGCAGTTTCTTCCAGTGAAATCGCAGTATTGCGCAGACGCTGCTGCAATTGATCGGTCAATTGCTCTTTTTGCCATTGAGAGGTGGTGAAGCCCCCGATGAGTCCTACGATGGTGATGAGGACGGAAAAGTAAACGAACGGTTTCCAGAACAGGCGGGAGGTAAACATCGGATTAGTCTTTCGTCAGCTATTGTATAGCGAAACGATTAGTAATTACTCCTCAGTCGATAACCGATACCACGTACTGTTTCGATTAAGTCCGCCTTGCTTCCCATTTTCTTGCGTAAGGCGCGGATATGAACATCGATCGTGCGTTCTAGCACGACAGTATTATCGCCCATGACGGCATCCATTAGATCGTACCGTTTATAGGCGCGACCTGGATGTTCCATCAATTGCCATAACAGATCAAACTCTGTGGGCGTGAGTGTGACAGATTCTCCGTCAATCGAGACGCGGAATTGTAAGCGGTCTAATACAATTCCGTTGGAACTGAGTACCTGAGACTCATCATCTGTTGGTTGATTGGCACGACGCAACAAGGATTTCACTCGCTCAATGAGCACGCGCACCTT
>CALKCC010000038.1 GCA_938082855.1 uncultured Pirellulaceae bacterium
CCTAAAGAAGTACCCGTCCATCGACAGGAAGTTTTTAACGCCATTCAACGAAACGAAGATGCGGTTACAGAAAACCCGTAAACAGTCTTTCTTTGAAGCCAATGGAATTCACCAGTAAACAGCTAGGGCCTTAACTGCAGCTGACTTGCACGACAAATCAGTCTGGAGTACCTCAAGACGGTATTATCCCAGTCGGCCTACAAAAGTTGGTTTTTTTGGTTACTTTCCAGAAAATTAAATTCCAATTCGGCTCCCCTACTTGACGATAATCACAATCAGCTATTTGATATAAGCATTGGGATTATTAATTAATTCTCATACTATCGCTGGCCCCTTCGTCTAGCGGTTAGGACTCCGGCTTTTCACGCCGGCAACAGGGGTTCGATTCCCCTAGGGGTCACCTTCGCCACATGGTTCATACCATGTGGCGTTTTTTTATGCCCCAACACTAACTTGCATGCCACGTTTCACGCCCTTCTCAGATGGCGCAAAAAAAGACAGCCGACATAAAGACGGCTGCCTCTTATTCATTCTGGCGATTTCTGATGGAACCTAGCCAATGAATTCCGGTTCGATCAATTCAGGTATCACTCCTGCCTCAAAGCCTCGGCGTAATAATTCAGCCACTGCTTTTCGACCTTTTTCACCAAAGTCGATCGTCCAGTCATTCACATACATTCCGACGAACTCGTCTGCCATCGAACGATCTAGCCCACGACCATATCCTAAGGCATAGTCCAACGCCGGTGCTCGATTCTCAAGCCCGTGTACGATCGATTCCTTTAACAACGCTGTGACTTCATCCATCGCAGGCTGCCCCAGGTCTTTACGAATTCCGTTACACCCTAGCGGTAAAGGCAATTCAGTCTCGTCATACCACCACTGGCCAAGATCCACGACCAATTCCAGATTCTGACTTCCATAAGTCAATTGACCTTCGTGAATAATCAGACCGGCCTGAACTGCCTGCCCTTCATATTCACCGGCTTCAACCACATCCAAAATCTCATCGAATGGGACCACGACATGATCGAAGTCAATTCCCAAACACATACGCAAGGCTAGATAGGCAGTGGTCAACGTACCTGGCACAGCAATTGTATAGCTCTTGCAGTCATCGATCGTGACCTTTTCCCGAGCAACTACCATCGGTCCGTATTTGTCCCCCATACTCGCTCCGCAGGCACATATCGCATACTTATCAGCAAGATGAGCGTAGGCATGTAAACTCAAGGCTGTTAATTCTAGCTCAGCTCCAAATGCCCTTCGATTTAATGTTTCGATATCAACCAGCTCATGCGTGAATACATAATCGCCTGTCTCAATCGTCTCTTTCGCCAAGGCATAAAACATAAAGGCGTCATCAGGGTCAGGACTGTGACCAACACGAATTAATGTTTTGTCTGAATCGCTCAAAGTTCGCTCCAGTTCTCAATGATTTCCTAATTGGTTAGTTAGTACTACGACTATCAACCGCGTGAATTGTTTCTTAATAACGTTCTGTTATAGCATCAATCCAGTGAAACGATTAGTCGGACAAATTGCCATTTAACCATTTATCCAATTAACCAGTTAGCCAGTTAACCATGCATCATTGGACATTTTTTCATTAGACATTGTCCATTGAGCTAAATGAAAATTGCCTAACTGTCCAATGTCCAATGTCCAACTGACTAACTGGTTAAATGGTTAATTGGATAAATGTAAACAGAGCTTGTCCGTCGTAGTTCGACGAAGGAGAACGAAGTCGGATGGGCATTGGTTGTTTTGGGGGCCACGGTGTAATCGGAACAACCGGCACGCTTGGAATCTACGGTACGTTTGGCATAAGTGCCGAATGCGGAATGCAATTGTTAAGAAATTCATCCTAAACAGCTTTTAGACAATCAATTGCCTGTGGCCTCTTCCGATACTCTTTCTACACAAGAACAACAGAACCCCAAAACACCACTCCCCCCTACCACTTCCCGGAGAACCATTCAATGCTCGTACTCTCACGACGACGTGATGAAAGCATCATGATTGGAGAAGAAATTACCATCACCATTGTTGACGTACGAGGAGATAAAGTACGTCTGGGAATTGATGCCCCGCCGAGTATCTCAGTGCACCGTGAAGAAGTTTACAACGCCATTCAGAACGAAGACGCTGCCACGAAGGATAAAGCCTCGTCGCAAGCGTAAATCAATAGACTGAAGCTCAAATCAAATCTGTCAGACTTGACTAGTAATTTTCCCGAGCTTCAGCAATCAATCCAGTGGCTCCCTGAGCTATCAATGATTCCGCCACTGCCTGGCCGAGTGCTGTGGCACTTTCCACCTGAGCCGCTGCCGTTTGACCAGACAAATCCACCAGACTGTCTGAGTCAACTCGCTGGTCTCCCGTGCCGCTCAGTACGACACCTTGCAAGTGCAATTGATCCTCTTGCAACTGCCCCCAAGCTCCGACCGGTGCCAAACAGCCGGCGCGAAGAGCCTTCAGCATGGCTCGCTCAGCCGTGACACAGAGAAAGGTTGTTAGGTCATTCAAGTGATCAAGGACTTCTCGAACATAGGTGTCCTCTTCACGACACTCAATTCCTAATGCTCCCTGACCAACCGCAGGAATCATGACTCCTCGGTCGATAACGTGGGTAATCCGCTCGGTTAACCCTAATCGCTTCAAGCCGGATTCGGCCAGAATGATCGCCTGATAGGCTCCGTCATCCAGTTTTTGTAATCGCGTATCTACGTTGCCACGGATGTCCTCGACTTGTAGATCAGGCCGTTGATTGAGCAGCTGAGCTTTGCGTCGCATACTACCCGTACCAATCAATGCACCCTTAGGAATTTCATCAAAGCTGGAGATTTCGTTACTGACTAAAACGTCTCCCACACTCTCGCGTGGCGGAACACTCGTCAGGCACAGTCCAGGGATATCCTCGGTCGGGAGATCTTTGAGACTATGCACAGCGAAATCAACTTCCTTCTCAAGCAATGCCCGCTGAATCTCTTTGGTAAAGACTCCCTGCGAGCCGATCGCTCCGATCGGGCCGCTCTTAACATCACCGGAGGTTGAAATCTTCACTAGTTCAATCGCAAAACCCAACTCGCGCAACTGAGTCGCAACCCAGTTGGACTGCCATAAGGCGAGGGCACTGGAGCGAGTACCCAGCTTCAAAATTCGATCCGATGATTCACTCATTAATCTTCCGTGCTTTCCTGGTGTTGATCGTCGTCGGTTGCATCGACTGGCGTGTCATGCTCAATC
>CALKCC010000039.1 GCA_938082855.1 uncultured Pirellulaceae bacterium
GCCGGAAAATCTCAGGATGTTCTCAATCGCTTCGAGCAGGTTCGAATTGCCAAAGAACTTGAATACGAAGACACTCCCGAATCTCTGGGTGTCGAACAGTTCATGCAACACTATTTCGAGCACATCAGTCAGGTGCGTTACACCGTAACTCACTTTACTCAATCCAGTCGACCGGAAGGCTGGAGCTCCAAAATGTCGATTCCTGGCTTCGTGCGAAAACTGGCAGGAAAGTTCCGTATCGGCCCCTACTCGATCGGCGCTTTGCCTCAGCAACTAGACAGTATTAAGTCAAATGTGGGTGACGTGCTGCACCTCATGGAATTAGCAAGTCGCAGGAATCGTCGTATTGACCATCGCACCTGGACGGCTGTAAGAGAAGCCATGATGGAAATGGAAGAAGTGGAATTAACCGATCAGGTTACTCAGCAATTCCTCGCACTCTTGGGACGTCCTGTACGATTAGGTGAACAGTTACGCAAACTGCATCAGATGAGAGTTCTGGAAAAGATCGTACCGGCCGTCAAACATGCACGAAATCTACTGCAGTTTAACGACTACCATAAATACACGGTCGATGAACACTCGATGCGTGCCGTCAAGAAAGCCACCGACTTTTACGGTGAACCGACAGTTCTAGGCAATGTCTACAGAGAACTAGAAAACAAAACGATCCTTCACTTGGCGTTGTTACTACATGATTTGGGAAAGGGGTTTCCCGAGGATCATAGTGAAGTCGGCATGCGAATCGCCGAAAAGACTGCGAAACGATTTGGCCTGACTGATCATAATACCGATGTACTAATGCACTTGGTTCATAAGCACTTGCTCATGGCTCACACCGCATTCCGTCAGGACCTGCACGATGAAAATGTCATCATCCGGTTTGCTGCCGAGGCGCGTAGTCTCGAACAACTTCAGATGCTGTTCGTACTCACGTGTGCCGATCTGGCTGCCGTCGGACCGGGAGTGCTAAACAAGTGGAAACAGGACCTGATTACCGAACTCTATCTCAAAGCGCGTATTCACCTTTCCGGCGAGTCACAGGCGAAATTTGCCAAAGACTGGCTTAAGACGCAACAAGAAAAGCTCGGCAAATTGCTTCCCAAGACAGACGCTTCATGGGAACCGTATCTGGTCAAACTCCCCCCTGCCTTACTCGATGATGAGCACTTGCAACGGACAGCCGATTATCTACAGGCACTGGCTCCACTGTCGCAGGGAGAAGTCGTAACCTGGGCACTGTATGTACCGGAACGGAATGCGACCGAATATGCCATCGGAGCGAAACAGGAAACACTCGACGGTTGCTTCCATCGCATAACCGGTGTCCTGTCGAGTCAACGCAATTCCATTTTGGGAGCGGAAATATTCACGCTCAATAACGACCTCGTACTGGATCGTTTTTTTGTCAACGACCTTGATCACGCAGATGCCCCCAGCGAAGATCGACTCAGCCTGATTCAGCAAAAACTAAAACAGGCCGTCGAATTGAAGGAAGACATCAAACCAAGTTTCCGGCAGGTTTGGTCTGCGTCCTCTGAGACGACCGCCAGCGATCTCAACCCTCTGCCATCTCGCGTCGGCATCGACAATAAGTCTGCCGAAAATCATACGATTATCACGGTCTTTGCTTACGACCGACTGGGACTACTCTATAACATCACCAAAGTGCTGTTTGACCTGGAACTCGATGTCCATGTGGCAAAAATTGGAACATATATCGATCAGGTGGTCGACGTCTTCTATGTAACCGACAGAAATGGTAATAAGATAGAAGCAAAAGAACAGTTCGACGCAATACGTGAAAAACTGTTGGAACAAATTGAAAAGCCTAAGTAACTCAATCTGAGGTGCAACACTTATGAAATCTATACTCTCCATCATGGCAGTGCTACTGCTTTCCACGACAGCCCTAATGGCTCAGGACGAAGAAACTCAAGCAGAAGAAAAGGCAGAACAGGCACCCAAGCGGTTCAAAGTCATTTTTGAACTCTCAAACGATGGAGAAGTGGAGCTGGAAGTATCTCGCAAGCTCGCTCCAATCGGAGTGGATCAGTTCTATAACTTGGTAAAGTCAGGATTCTACGACGAGTGTCGATTTTTCCGAGTGGTCCCTGGTTTTGTCGTTCAGTTCGGCATCAACGGTGATCCCGAAGTGCAAAAGAAATGGAAAGAAGCTCCCATTAAAGACGACCCTGTTTTGTTCAAGAATCTCAAAGGGACGATCTGTTTTGCAACCGCCGGCCCCAATACCCGAACCACTCAGTTATTCATCAATCTAGATGACAACAACAATCTCAACGCGATGGGATTTGCTGCCTTTGGCCGAGTGAACAAAGGGATGGAACACATTGAAAAGATTAACGACGAATACGGGCAAAATCCCAACCAGGGACTCATCCAATCGGATGGAAACGAATACCTGAAAAAGGAATTCCCTAACATGGATTACATCAAAAAAGCCTATGTGGTTGAGAAGTAAGCCAGTCGGCTGACAATCCAAGATCCAAAACCCTGACGCTCAACCGTCAGGGTTTTTTGGTGCCATGAAAAAGACCGCTGCGAACCAAATCGGCTCGCAGCGGTCTTTTGTTTTCGCCGCTAAATCAGCTGAGAATCAAACCTAAGCGTTGAGTTCAACTGAAGGAGAGTCTGCAATATTAACCCACACGTGAACATGAGGAGCACCACGGAAGTGCCAAACAAATGCCGGTCCTTCCAGACGCCAGTTATCCCAGACTTTATCTTTACCGATGTCATTGTCGGTGTAGAACGCTAAGTGACATGCATCCAGACCACCCTGCTTTTGCAGGCACTCTAATGCTTCCTGCTGATCCGACTTACGGTACATCGACACGAGACTCTGCAGTGTCTTTTGCACGCCCGCCTTCTGTGCGTCATTCAAGTCTTTGACAGCAATTCCCTGAATTCCGCCCTTGGCACCTCGGAAAGCAACAGCCTGTTCCCGAGCAGTCTTGGCAACTTCAGCTTCCTGACGTTGTTCCTTATCAAGCAACTTGTAGACATTATTTGCCGCTACAGCCTGCTCCCAAAAGACGTTGCCGTCATGGTCAGGCTCTTCATTGAATGTCCCGTGAGGATCGTGACCGTAGAACAAAGGACCTCCAAAAGCCACGTGATCCGTCGTATTTCCGTCTGCTCGCAATGTCAGGTGACGTGAGGTCATCACGAATTCAAACTGATCGCTACCAGGTTCTCCGAAGATGGCGATGTTATTCGTTTCACCAAATCCGCCGGTGTCATCTTCCTGCTGCTTGTCGAATTTAGCATGCCAGTCAGGAGCCAGTAAGCCTTCGTAGATCATGCGAATCATATCGCGTTGTTCATCATTAAAGAAATTAGAATTCACCGTTGGCTTGGTGATGTGCCAGTTGTTGGCAATCCGAGTACGCAATAGACCACGATTAGGATCCATGTGATTCCAGTCAAAGGCAACTACCTTTTTCTGACTGTCTGAGAGTGTGTCGAACAATCGTTTGACAATATTCTCTGGGTTTCCTTTCGAAGTTTCTTTGCCCGATACAGGAGACTGTAACGCAGCGCCAGCAACAATCGAAGCAGCTCCAGTCGACTGCATGAATTTACGGCGATTTAGATTTATAGAACTCATAACAAGTACCTTGTTGGGTTACGGCGAGTGTGATTTTTATGATGTTGCTAATTATCTCACACCAAGGGGTACCTATGCAACGAAGAAGAAGTCATGATTATGGGAAATCCGACGTCATCCCTAGGGATGACACTTTCATTCAATGCGGAGAGCATTCTGATGCCTGAATTACCTGAAGTTGAAACAATGAGACGAGGTATTCTGGCCATTGAAGGAGCCAAAATCACCAGTATTGAAAAGGTACGCTGCAGTCGCAAACCCATTTCCATCCTGCCTAACATGGCTACCATTCGTAGGCGACTAACCGGTAAAAAAGTCAAAGCTGTCGGGCGTATTGGCAAACGCGTTGTCATTCAAATGGAAAATGACGACCGGTTGCTCTTTGAACCGCGAATGACCGGACTCGTCCTAGTGGCAGATCCACCAAGTCAGGAACACGTCCGATTCCGGATGGAGTTTTCTCATGGAGAAAAAGAAGTACTTTATTGGGATCGACGCGGGTTGGGCTTAATCTACCTGCTCAATCCACAACAATATCAGGATCGCTTCAGTCTCGAAAACCTCGGGCCGGATGCACTCGATGTCACAGGTCCACTTCTCAAGAGCATTTTCGGAAAGGCTCGGCGACCTATTAAGGTTGCTCTGCTCGATCAAAAGAAGGTCGCCGGGATTGGCAATCTGTATGCTTCCGAAATTCTGCATGTTGCCGGAATCCATCCGGCTCAGCGATGTGACCGGATCACACTCAAACAATGGGATCTGATTGCACAAACCACCATCGACATTTTACAGACGGCGATTGCACACGAAGGATCCACACTCTCCGATGGCACGTATCGCAATGCATTAAACGACCCCGGCGGATATCAAAACATGCATCGCGTCTACGATAAGGAAGGTCAGAGTTGTCCCGTTTGTATCCAAACAAAAATCGTCAGAATTGTGCAGGCTCAACGAAGCACTTTTTTCTGTAAGACTTGCCAAAAACGAAGGTAAACAGCAGTGGTCTGGATTGCCACCATCGCTCAATTCTCCTTCCACCTTTCCCACTCGGGGACTAACAGGAAAGATTCATTGCGGATAGACTAGAAGCATATTGGCTGCTCTATCGCTCAATAGCAGAAACACGCTATTTTGAGCGACTTGCAAGCAACTAGAAGTCACTTATCTCCACGAATTGCAGAGACGAAACAACAATATGTCAGACCCTATTTCCGCAGTACCGAATTCGGCCGGACGCTTTGGTGAATTTGGCGGACGATATGTACCGGAAACGCTTACTCGGGCGTTAGACGAATTGGCTGCCGAATACGAGAAAGCCAAGCAGGATCCGGAATTCCAGGCTCAGCTGAATCAGTTGTTCAATACCTTTGTCGGACGCCCTTCCCCACTCTATTTTGCTGAACGGCTGACCGAGCACTGTGGAGGTGCCGAGATTTGGCTCAAGCGAGAAGACACTAATCACACCGGTGCTCACAAAATCAATAACACCCTGGGGCAGGCCCTGCTCACTCTGCGAATGGGCAAAAAACGAGTCATCGCCGAAACCGGTGCCGGACAACATGGTGTCGCCACGGCTACCGCGTGTGCTCGATTCGGGCTCGAGTGTATTGTGTACATGGGTGCCGAAGATGTGAGGCGTCAGGCTCCTAACGTCTTCAGTATGAAACTTCTGGGAGCAGAAGTTCGACCTGTTGAATCCGGCTCCAGAACTCTTCGTGATGCGATTAACGAAGCCATGCGAGACTGGATGAGTAGTGTGGAAACAACTCACTATATTATCGGCTCGGTCGTTGGCCCTCACCCATTCCCAGTCATCGTTCGGGACTTCCAAAGTGTCATCGGGCAGGAAGCAAGACAGCAAAGTCTGGATAGTTTCGGAGCTTTACCCGATCGCGTCGTTGCCTGTGTTGGCGGCGGAAGCAATGCAGCCGGCATGTTTTACCCATTTGTCGACGATACTGAAGTCGAATTGCTCGGCGTGGAAGCTGGTGGCCGTAGCGAACAACCGGGAGATCACGCTTCACCGCTCACCTTTGGTGAACACGGTATTCTGCATGGCAGCTACAGCTATGTCATGCAGGACGAAGACGGACAGACCTGTGATGTACATTCTATTTCTGCAGGACTGGATTATCCTGGCGTGGGTCCTGAACACAGTTACTGGAAAGATACTGGCCGCGTGGCCTACACCCATTGCCAGGATGGAGAAGCCATGGCTGCCTTTGACACACTGACCCGAACGGAAGGAATCCTACCGGCTCTGGAAAGTTCACATGCCATCGCCAAGGCCATGGAAAGTGCACGCGAATTAGGACCAGGTAAACGCGTCGTCGTTTGTCTCTCCGGTCGCGGTGATAAAGACAGCAACGAAATTGCTCGCCTCAAACAGGAAGGCTATTAATCGTCAAAGCTTTGGCCCTTTACCGCTATACTCCGTCGAATTTCATTCCGGCAGTCCCCACTCAATAAACATCAACCCCAGATTAAAACCAGACATGTCAGCAATCGACACCACCTTCGAAACTCTTCGCAGTCAGGGCCGCAAAGCGTTCCTACCTTTCGTCACGGCCGGCGATCCTAATCTGGAATTCACCGGTAAAGTCC
>CALKCC010000040.1 GCA_938082855.1 uncultured Pirellulaceae bacterium
CGCTTCTACCGCCCACCACAGCATGAGTGGAACGTGTTTATCGTCCAGATCCTCGCCGTGATAGAGTAGGGCTTTGGTGAGTTCTGCAAAGAGATGACTGGGCACTCGACGTGCAGTGGCAGCAAGTTGGCTTCGAACGTGCACGCTTGGTTCTAAGGTGGCAGATTGAACGAGAGCTGCCTGGTAGGGTTCGTCTAGTTCCAGATGATCCGCGGCCAGACGAATGGACCAACTACGGACGGTGTCATGAGAGCTCTTAAGAGCAGACGATGCAACTTTTAAGTTGTAATGGCCGGTAACCTGGTACGTCCAAAGTGCATTGAGCGCTACCAGAGCATCGTCTGAGTGCAATAGTTGGTGTAATTGGTGGAGATCGTCTTTGGAAAGTCGTCGGTTTTTCAGTAGGCGTATGGCGATCTGTCGATGGAACCGGATGTCGGATTTAAAAAGCCCAAACAACTCCTGATTGCTCCAACTCGCCACGTCGAAACTCGAAGGTTTCCAGCCTTCGGACGGCCGTAAGCGGTAAATACGTCCGTTGGTTTTATCAACTCGTCCTTGGTAGTGCGAAGCGTGATCGATTTTTTGTTCGTAAAGATCTGCCACGTAGATTGCTCCATCCGGGCCTACTTGGATGTCCACCGGGCGAAACCATGTATCTGTTGTCTTTAAGGGGAAACCTAAGTCCTCGGTTTTGAAGGTTGAACCTTCCCCTTGGACATCACTGTAAACAACTCGCCCTTGTAACGGCTCGATACCAAAGAGCTTGTTTTGATAACCTTTGGGAAGTGTAGGGTCTTCATAAATCACAAAGGTGTGCGTAAAGCGTGGTACCTGACTGTGCGTCATGGCAGGGAAGTAACCAAAGGCATAGGGGTTGGATAGTTGACCGTGTTTTGAAAATCCCTTGAGATAGTAGCCTCCCTGGATGTAGTGGAAGCCGCGAGTGTTGCCGCCGTTGTAACCGGAATAGACTCGGCCATGGGAGTCGAATTCCACGCCAAACGTATTTCCTCCACCTTCCGCGAAGACCTCATACTTCTTGAGTTCCGGATGATACCTCCATATACACTGTCCCATCGAGCGGATCGGCTTCTCGTCGGTTCCATAGTGTTTGATGTTCCCCGAGACGGTAGAGCCCTGGGCTGCATAGAGCCAGCCATCCGGTCCCCAACGCAGGTTGTTGGCGCAGGAATGAGAATCTTCGATCCCAAAGCCTTCTAAGATGACCTTCGGATCGCCATCAGCTCGATCGTCTTTGTCTTTGTCTTCGTAGAACAGGAGGTATGGAGGATTCATGACATAGACACCACCATCACCCATGGCAAATGAAGTCGCAATGCTGAGTCCGTCGACAAAGACTGAATGCTTGTCAAAAGCCCCATCCCCATTGGTATCTTCGTGGATTGAAATCTGGTCCTGGCCTTTGTCGCCATGCGGAGGAGGCAAAGGCAATTTGTCATAGACAGTCCTGAGATACTTGTCACGACTGACGGCGGTAAGGCCCGCGGGATTGGGATACTGTTTGTATTCCATGACCCATAGGCGGCCTCGCTCGTCAAACTTAAATGACAGAGGTTGAGCAATATCAGGATCAGTAAGGACAGCATCGATGGTAAGTCCGTCCGTGGTTTCAAACTGAGCTAGTGCATCGGAGGGAGTTTGTGGTCCGCGATCGTTGGCAAGTTGTTTGAAGGATTCCAAGATTTGTTTCGCATCAGCAAGTTGGTCGTAGCGAAATGCTTCGCGATCTTCAGTTTTCCATTGGGCATAGTCCTGATTGTCACCAATGATATGTTGCCATTTTCCTTTTGTACTGATCGCCTTGATTCCGTCCGTGAAAATTGGAGCGGCTACATTGAAGCCTCCGCGAGGGTATTTGCGATAGACTCGGATTGCTAATACATTCTCCTCGCCGGCGATGAAATGTTTGGCAGACACGGTGTGCTTCTCATCTTCTCCAAGTCCACTGCGGAATTTTGGTGGCATGGCTCCTACGCTGGCGATTTTGACACCGTTTAAATAGACTTCGCGAGCATCATCTACCGGTTCAACATAAAGTTCCAAGTTCTTTCCTTCCCAATCGGTTGGAGGCTTGATAACACATCGATACCAACGGAAGCCATTTTCACTCGCTCCGTTTCTAGGCCGAGTCCAGTCGGATGGAATGTCTACCTCGGTCCATGCATTGGATGCTTCTTGATTGGGAGCCTGGCCTCTGGTCTGAGCGGTGGTCCAAGGCAGTAACGTGAGTACAGCAATTAGTAACAGGCGAATCATGGAAGGCCTCGAAGCGGCAATGGGGTTCAGGGAATGTGGTGGCATGTTGGAGACGCAATCCGTGGGGATGTGGATTGTTCCTAATAGTCTAATCCTAACGATTCTCCATGCCTGAATCACGTTGGCGGAGTGTAAAAAGATATCGATTTCTTTCAAATTGGTTTCGCAATGTGCCTCAGAGAAACCTATTGTTTTGGTGAGAGAGAAACTAATTTAAGTTCGCCTTTGAGAGAGGCGTGAGAAGTAAGATGTTGAACCGAAGTATGACTCGGTTCGCCCTGTGTTTGGCTGCATTCCTATTGGGTGCATTCATGGCATTAGGTGGCGAACCTGAAATCCAACAAGTAGATTTCCATTTCCTGGCTCCGAATGCGGAAATACGCCTACGAACGGAAACTCAAGTACTCGAACTGAAGATGATTGACCCCGACCAGGGGGCAGCTGTTGTGCGGATTAGTCGGGACGGCAGTGAGTTTGGTTCGCCACGTTCGGTGATTCTGCTAGGGGCCACTCGAGGCCGACAGCAGGGAGCGTTGTCCTTGGTCGAAATGGGTGTGATTCGTAAGGGGTTAAAGCTTGAATTGGGTATTGGAGATCTGCGTTCTGAAAATAGAGTGCATACGAAGAAGTTGATGAGTATTGAGCTACCAAATAGATAGTATACAAATGTACACTATTTCAGGATGTGTAAAAAAACGTGACCTAAGATTGGGTCACGTTTTTTTATTGAGTCGGGGCGGTGGGATTCGAACTCACGACCTTCTGGTCCCAAACCAGACGCGCTAACCAGGCTGCGCTACGCCCCG
>CALKCC010000041.1 GCA_938082855.1 uncultured Pirellulaceae bacterium
GTGCCCAGATAATTCTTCATGTATCGCTGATACTTCCAACGCACGACATCTTCATGACTCAGTTTTCCTGAATCAAAGTCTTTCAGGAACTTCTGATTCAAGGGGCCGAAGTGAGCGTCCCATTCCGCTTTTTGCTCATCATTCATCCGATTGTATTCCGGCGTTCCATAACGATCCGGCTTGGGAAGCTGGATATCTCCTCGCTCGTCTTTCCGAACTTTGGCATCGTATGCCCAATCAAAGTGTCGATCGATTTCCATTTCGTTCGTGGCCAGCGTACGGCTTCGATGCATGTATTGATCAAACAAAGTCTCAGGCTCCGGAATCTCAACATCGTCAAATACATCCAGATGGCGAAGGGCTGGAGCAAAGGTTCGGTGCGGAGCCTTATGCTGGCACATCAGGAAAAACGGCTTGGAATCATCTCTTTCGTCCAGCCAAGCCAATGCTTTATCGGTTGTGAGATCAGTCGCATAGCCTGTATCCTGCTTGCGTGAGCCATCCATGTGGATGAATACCGGGTTGTAATAATTCCCCTGCCCCGGCAGTACTTCCCAGTAATCAAAGCCAACTGGATCACTCCGCAAATGCCATTTTCCAATCACTGCCGTCTGATAGCCCACTTGTTGAAGTGCATTCGCACAAGTCCACTGAGTACCATCAAAGGGAGCGCCTCCATTCCGCATACGGCCATTTTTATGGCTATGTAATCCTGTCAATACCGTCGCGCGAGAGGGACCACAAATGGAGTTTGCACAAAACGAATTTCTAAAAATTGCTCCTTCTCGAGCAATGCGATCGATATGTGGAGTCGGAGCCACATCCTGCAGTCGACTACCGTAAGCCGAGATAGCATTCACGGCATGATCGTCTGAGAAAATAAACAGAATGTTTGGCCGGTCGTCAGCCTGAACACTCAATGTGGCTCCTAAAAAAATAACACAGGAAGTAACCACACGATTGAAAACTGGAAACATCATGAATTTGATACTTAATGAAGATGACAAGTAGGAAACCGAATCGATTTTACCTTACCTAATGGAAAATCCTACCCTTATGGCGTGCGACTTAATATTCGAATTGCCCATCTATATGAATCGACCAATGTCATTTATCATGAGCCTTTAGAGTTGAGACCACACAGATAAAAGCTATGGCATCAGTTGCACAATTTTATACCGCTGAACACAAAGGCCTGTCCTTTGAGTTATTCCCTCCTAAAACGGAGAAAGGGGATGCGGCCTTAATGCGCCATATGGAAGTACTGATGCAATTCTCGCCGGATTACATCACATGTACCTATGGAGCCGGTGGTTCAACACAGACTAAGACAATGGACGTCATTACGGCAGTTAAAGCTGCTTTCGATGTTCCGGTCGCAAGTCACCTTACCTGTGTCGGTAGTACCGCGGATGATTTGCGAAGCTATCTGGAAGAAGCATCTCGGAAAGAGATCGATTTCCTAGTGGCTTTACGAGGTGATCCTCCGCAGGGAGATTCTGAATTCCAAGCCGTCGAAGGCGGTTTTAGTTATGCCAACGAATTGGTTGATTTCATTCGAGCAGAGTTCCCTCAGTTTGGCGTGGCCGTTGCCGGTTATCCCGAAGTGCATCAGGAAGCGATATCGGCGGAAACAGATCTCGAGAATCTAAAACGGAAAGTCGATGCCGGCGCGGATATCGTCATCACTCAGTTGTTTTATGACAACACGGACTACTTCGAATTCTGTGAGCGCTGTCAAACTGCGGGAATCGAGGTTCCCATTGTGCCAGGCATCCTTCCGGTTACTAATCTGGCTCAGATTCAACGAATCACATCTCTCTGCGGCTCGAAACTTCCCGACCAATTTGTCCAGCGTCTGAGCCAAAAAGAGGACGATGCTGACTGGCAATTTGAAGTCGGAGTCGAATTCGCAGCCGCTCAGGTCAAAGAGCTCATCGATCAGGGAGCTCCTGGCGTTCACTTTTACGTGCTTAATAAATCACAAGCAACATTACGAGTGCTTGAAGCAGCAGATTGGTAAGCTAGGCACGGATTCGGCTACAATTTCGCTATGAATTCCTTGCCAACTGACGAGCCCGAAAAGTCCACTACTTGGTATGTCTATATAGTGCGCTGCGCAGATAACACTCTGTACACCGGAATGACGAATGATTTACAGCGCCGGATCGCTCAGCACAATGCGGGAACGGCTGCTCGGTATACCCGAGCGCGCCTACCAGTGGCACTTGTGTATCAGGAAGAAGCGGCCAATCGCAGCGAAGCGTTGAAACGCGAATACGCCATCAAGCAATTGTCGCGAAAGCAAAAAGAGAAAACGATTAGACAGGTAGACATTTAGACAGTTAAACAATTAGACAATTGTCAGTTTTTACAATTGGTTAAGCGCTTCGGCCTTCGGCCTACGACGGACAAGCTCCCTGATTCTAAAGCATGAACTCTGTGGCTGAAGACGGAGTTTATCCGCCGAAGCCTGAAAGGCATTTGAGCCCAATTGTAACAATTGACAATTGTTTAACTGTTTAACTGTCTAACTGTCTAACTGTCTAATTGGTTAAATGTCTAACCTTCTTCTCGGCTGGTGATCTCAATCAGATGGTAGCCAAACTGAGTTTGCACTGGACCAAGGACAGTATTCAATTCACCGGTAAAAACAACTTCATCAAATTCCGGTACCATTTGTCCGCGACCGAATGATCCCAAAGCTCCGCCCTGAGCACCGGAGGGGCAAGCTGAAAATTCAGCCGCAGCGGCGGCAAAATCCAATCCTGCTTCGATCTGAGCTTTCAGGTCGTTACAAACTTCTTCTGTTTCTACCAGGATATGACGTGCTGAGGCTGTGGCCATCGAAGATTCTCTCTTTGGATATTAATTAGGGGATTGTGTTCAACCGTGAGGTTTCAAGTATAACCGGAATCATTTATTGGTTTAACCAGTGAGCCAATCAACAATGGTTCAATATCAGCATTTCCCGTTTACAATGGACTCAACAGATCCCTGCTTAAATGGTGAAACATTTTTGTATTCTGTAGAATACAACCTCCTCCTACACTCGCTTCTGCTTAATTCCGGAGTATAGAATCTCATGACCAAAAAACACATTCTGGCCGCAGTGGTTGCGACGGTTGTCGTTTTCGTTTGCGAATTTATCTGGCACATGGCTTTGCCTTTTCACACGAATACCATCGGCAAACTGAGCAATGAATCAGATGTCGCTGCTGCCATTAGCACCGGAGCGCCAGGAAAGGGAATCTATGTTCTTCCGAACTTCCATCCGGACTTAGAAGGAAAGTCAGCTGAGGAGCAGGAAGCCATGATGCAGGAGGGGATGGAAGCATGGAACGCAGGTCCCGTGGCCTTTATTGCCTGGTTGCCGGATGGCGGGACGCCGATGCAACAAGGACTAGGCATCCAATTCGTCTGTGATCTGATAGGCATGTTAATTATCGCTTGCCTAGTTTCTTGCTGTCCGTGTGATAAATTCAGCTCCAAACTCATCATGGTCGAAATGGTCGCGATCTTCGGAGCGGTTGGATTTGCTGTCCCCAATTGGAACTGGTGGGGATTCTCAACCGACTACACGGTCGTCGCGATTCTCTCTTGTATGATTAACTGGGGAATCGGTGGAGCGGTCATTATCAAAATGCTGGGGAATACAAAGATTGAGTGCACTGACATCGATCAATAACCCAACCATTTTTAATCTGCGATCAACAAACCTCGTACAAACCTATGACTAGATCAGCGCTTTTAACAATATTCTCTCTACTAGTAGTAACTTCCAATTTGCACGCCGGCGATGAGGTGTACCAAAACGGTTATCCACGAATCACCCGCGAATGGACTGATACCACAGGACAATTCAAAGTCATGGCGAAGTTACTGGCTATGACAAAACAATCCGTCGATCTTGAAACCGATGCAGGTGAAGTGGTTACCGTACCTCTGGCTCAACTCGATCAGGAATCCAAAGCAATCGCCAATACTGCTTACCCTCACTTTCTCATCGAGCAGAGAATGCGGGAAATAATCGAGGCGTCCATCCAACTAGCAGCAAAAGAAGATTCAACTCGGAATGTCTCTAACCTGCAACGTATGATGGTTGCCAAAGCCAATGCAGAATTGAAGAACTTGACCATGACTCTGCGATTCCAAGTCATTAACGTCGATAAACATGATCCTCCCAAACGAGAGGTACTATACACCGTTAACTATAAGAATACTTTTCAATTCAATGTCGAACCCGAAGATTTTCAAATCACTGGTTCGGCACCATTTACGGGGTATGGACGCGGTTGGACCGTCTATGAAAAAGATTTGGCCACGATTAAAGTCAACCAGATCATACCACTCAAGTCCTACATCGAAATTACAGGCACTCCTATTATCGCCATACCAGCGGCTCGGGATTTTGCTTACCGAGCACGCGGTGGAATCACGGGAGCTACGAATAAAGCTCAATGTCAAATTCAGATTGGGATGGGAATCTCTGGACAAAAAGTGCGGTCCATTAATCCCTAAACTGCTTCGGAAAGCCACAACACTATGAGTGACGCCTTACCACGTTCTGTCAGCTCCACTCTTCACTTTGAAAATGGATCTGCCTTGGGAATCAGTAACCGCTGGATTGAAGGACAGTACTGTAGTATCCTCACAGCCGTCGGAATTGTCGGGTGCGGGATTTATGACGTGATCGTTCCTGCTAAATTCAATCAGGCATTGGCCATCGCTGAAGGCACTCCGGAATGCCCATTGGTTACCCCCGAAGACTTACTCGATGCGAAAATAGTTCGCTGCACCCCCCGTGCTGAGGGCATGGGAATCAAAATAGGCATGACGGGACGAGAAGCTGCTGAATTGATGCTTGCGGCCGCCAAGCAACTTAACCGATAATAAGACCGTTGTCTCCGTTCTCCATCATCCGATAAACAAAGTATACTTCAGCTTGTAGGGTCCAAATCGAAATTCTGTGACGGTATTTCTCGTCGTAGCTTTTTAAACGTCGGCTCTTTAGCCCTCGGCGGACTTTCCTTGCCACAGCTTCTACAGGCTGATGAATTAAGCGGAAATAAAACGCGTCATAAATCGGTCATAATGATCTTTCTTCCGGGTGGACCTTCCCATCTGGATATCTGGGACCTTAAACCAGACGCTCCGATCGAAATCCGCGGTGAATTCCAGCCGATTCAATCGTCGATCCCCGGCTTTCCAATTTGTGAACACCTTCCCAAGTTTGCACAGAACCTTGATCGGTTTACCATTATTCGCTCATTAGTCGGAGCCAAAAACGAACACGCATCCGAACTCTGTCTCAGCGGGTTTGGCTATCAGGATTCCAAGATTAGGAACCAACCTAGCTTAGGCTCAGCCATTTCCTATCTTCAGGGACCAGTGGATCGGGGGATGCCTCCATTTGTGAGTATGGTCTATCACACCAACAATTTGTGGCGTGACCCGGGCCGAGCAGGATTTGTAGGATCGGCTCACAAGCCATTTCAGCCCAATGACGAAGGTAAAGCCGACATGGTTTTACAAATGTCACGTAACCGTCTCAACGATCGCAGACAATTGCTACAATCGGTCGATCGACTTAAACGGGCAGTTGAAGTTTCTGATGTGATGCAGAGTGTCGATTCATACACTTCGCAAGCGTTACACATGCTGACAAGTAATCGCTTATTAGAAGCACTGGATATCAGTAAAGAATCACCTGAGATATTAGCCAGATACGGCCAAGGTAATCGGGATGCTGTCGACGATGGCTCGCCGATGAATAACGAAGACTTCCTGATTGCTCGCCGATTGGTCGAAGCCGGTGCTCGTTGTGTGTCCGTCTCGTTTGGACGTTGGGATACACACTCGTGTCGAAAAGCTGGTGATCTGGCATATAAAAACAACTTTGCTCAATTGAAAGAATACCTGCCTCGGCTCGAGCAATGTCTTCTGGCTTTAACGCAAGACTTGCAAGAACGAGGACTTGAAGACGACGTCGCCGTGGTTGTGTGGGGAGAAATGGGACGTACGCCACGAATCAATGCTAATGGCGGACGAGACCACTGGCCTCAGGTTTCAGGCTGTATACTTGCCGGCGGCGGATTCAATCATGGGCAGGTACTCGGATCGACAACCCGTCTGGCTGAGGAAGCCAAAGATCGGCCAATCCACTACCAAAACGTCTTTGCCTCGCTCTACCAACATCTGGGCATCGATGTCGCCAAAGTCAAAATCCCAGACTTCAACGGGCGACCTCAGTATCTGCTACAACACCGCGAAGGCATTCCTGAGCTAGGATAGCCCGAGTAATCAGGACAAGCCAGTTTCGCTAAGATTCTAACTGCTAATCGGAACTGTTTCGTTCTACGCTTTTTGCGATGACTGCTTCTATTCGATCCAGTCGTTCATTCATTTCTTCCTGATATCGCTGGAGCTCTTCAGATTCCTCGCCAACGTAAAGCGAAGTCAACGTCGCAGTAAACACCCCAACGAGAATCATACCGGTGATAATCAATGCGACTGTCAGCAAACGTCCAACGATCGTGATCGGGTTATGAATGTCGCCGAATCCACCTGTAACCACGGTGGTGAAACTCCACCACATTCCGCCTCCCAGCGTTTTCACATCATTTTCACCGGTCACCAGTGCACTTTCCACGAAGTAGATTGCCAGGCCTCCGATAAACATGACGGCAAGACCCCACTTCAAGGAACGCTTCATTAGTTTGACGTCCATGGCGTCTTGGAGTTTATCCATCCCACGCCACAGCATGAGGAATACTCGCATCGCTCGTAGCACACGCGTGAATCGTAATAACCGAGCCAATCGACCAAGACGTGCAATCCGCCCAAAACGAGATAATTGAGCTTCACCGGGAAGTGGAATCGAAGTCACAAAGTCGATCCAGAAATTACGCCAATACCATCGCTTCGATCGAGCACAGGCTAACCGAG
>CALKCC010000042.1 GCA_938082855.1 uncultured Pirellulaceae bacterium
GCCCGAGCAAGACGAATCTGGCTCGGGCATCAGATGATCGCTTCTGATTCTAATATAGCCTATTTTTGAAACAGTTGTGGTGTTCCAGTACTTGAGGCTGGTGCAGACGCTCCGGCAGGAATGATGGGCCGTAGGAAATTGATGACATCCGCTCGCTGACGGATTTGATCAAATGTGACATTCATTGCACTGTGGACTTTGCGTTCAGAAAGATAGTCGACTAATTCCTCTTTGACATCTTCGATGGATTCCACCACAGGAACGGTGTGGCCTGTGCAACGCATAATGATGTATTTACCGCCCACGGCTACGATCCCAGATAGCTCCCCTTTCTTTAAGCGGAACGCTTCTTCTTCTACAACAGGTTGCCCACCATTTTTACGAATGGGAGGGACTTTACCTTGATTGGCTCGCGATACAGGTTCAATGGAGTACTGTTCAGCCAGTTGACCAAAAAAGTAATCCGTTGAGTTGTTGTTTGCCAGATCCCAAACCATATTTGCCTGTCGTTGAGTATTCAGGACGATAGCCATGACTTCGACACGTTTTCCATAGTTGGATTCAAATCCTTTTTGTAGATCGTCCTCGGTAATCTGTACCTGATCGCTGACAAGTTGCTTCAGAGCCACCGTTGGCCATACGGCATCTTTTACATAGATGTCGACGGTGACATTGTCCTTGGAGGTAACGGCTTCGAGCCAGGTTTGTACGTCTGGGTTACCCTGATCATCAATGTATCCGCGGGAATCTGCGGCTCGCTTGATTTCCGCCAGAATTTCCTCCTGAGATACCTCTTTGTTTTGGTTGGTCAAAGCCTGCGTTAAGAGCATTCGATTGATCTCTCCCTGAAGAACGTCGACTCCGTAACGAGTGATACATTCTTCAGCAAGTTCACGAACCGTGATTTGTTGGCCATTGAGAATGGCGACAACGCCAGGATGAGATTCTTTCAGTGATGCATCCTTATAGACAGACTGAATTTTTGCCTCTGCCTGGAGACGTTGGAAAATGCTGCCGGCAGCCGACTCTAGATTGCGTTCACGAATTTGATCCCGTAAACGAGCTTCCGCGTCGGACTTAAATTGAGGAGCAATATAAGTGGACGGAATCCGTTTCTCACATTTCATCAGGATGTACTGGTTGGCGATCTTTACGAGCTGTGAAATGTCGCCTTCTTTCAGGCTAAAGGCTTCTGCTTCAAGACTTGCATCGCCAACGTGCTTCCCAATCGGTGGGATCAGTCCACGGGCACTGGCACTCGCCTGATCTTCGGAGTGTTCTTTGGCTAAGGCACCAAATTCGTCTGGGTTGGCCAGAGCTTGCTTTCTGAGTTCAGTGATCGTGGCCAGATTAGAATGAGCGATCAAACGTACCTTTACCTTGGGGCCAAATTCAGATTCGAAGGCTTTGGCTAGCTGTTCCGATGTGACTTCGATTTCCTGTGAGGCCAATTGTCGAAGTGCCAGATTAATCCACATATGTTCATTACGATATTGATCCGGCGCGATATTGCGTTCCTGCTGTAGCATCGTTAGCCAGCGGTCCACGGACATGCCGAACTTCTTCGCCATCCGCTCGATTTCTTTGTCAAGCAGCTCTTCGGTAATTACGATCTGATGTTTTTCACAGGCCTGTTTAATGAGTCTCTTATTGAGATAACCTTCCAGTGTTTCTTTGCCATATCGGTCCAGACAAGCTTGAGCCAGCTGATTGCGAGTGATGTTCTCACCGTTGACCTGAGCAACCACTTTGAGAGGTTTGGTGCCAGTGGATTTACTGGACGTAGAAGCAGGAGCAGTCGCATTTGCCGTGGTGGCGCGATTGGCAGTTGTCGCCGGTTTTGGTTGAGTTTGCTTCGCCGTTGTATTGGATGAAGGCTTGGGCGCCGGCGTGATTTGGGATTGCGTTTGCGGAGCTCGGAACTGTGCCGGCTTTTGCTGAGCTTCGACGTTGTCCGGTGACACCCAATAAAGACGGGCTACATAGGCAACTGCCAATAGAGCAACGCCTGTGATTCCCACAATGAAACGTCGAAAAGCACGACGCGATTCAGCAATTTCTAGTATTTCTTTGCTACCCTGTGCTTGGCTTTGCTTGCCACTCATCGGATGCTCCTTAACCAATCAATTCCTTTTGATCGTCAAGGGACCTACGTTGTCCCCCTCCAACCTTGCGGCTTTGCCAATCTGAGTACAGACGTTGTGCGCAAAGCACCTACAAGGTGGGGAGAGTATAGAGTTTTTTAGAAAATCAGGTCAAGACAGCTTTCGACCGATCCACGGACAATTTCATGGTCGTTGGACTGTCGTTTGGCTCTGGAATTTCAGGGAGTTAGGACAATTTTCCCAGCAATCGAACCCTGCATACCCAACGTGTTATCTTCCTGTAACTGATGGGCATTCGCCGCTTCGGAAAGCGGTAGCACCTGGCTGATCTGAGCTTTCAACGCACCGGACGAAAGCCAACGATTGATGTCTTCTGAACATGCACGTAACTCATCGGCCGATGCTTTGAACATGACAAAGCCAAAGAGCTGCAGGCACTTTACATAAAATGGCCCTACTGGAAAGTCTGGCCGAGCATCACGTCCAGCCATGATGACAATGCGGCCACGTTCTTTCATGACCGAAACAATGTCCTCAAGATTCGGTTCACGAAGTGTTTCCCAGAAAACGTCCACTCCCTCGGGAGCTGCTGCTAGGATCGCTTCTAACTCGTTTTCTGTTTTGTAATTGATGACAACGTCGGCGCCGAGTTGCCAGCATCGTTCCGCCTTTTCCTCTGAACCAGCTGTGGCAATGACTCGAGCTCCTGCCGCCTTGGCCATTTGTAACACCATAGCGCCTACACCACCGGTTCCACCATGGACAAAGATCGTTTCTCCAGCCTGAATCCGAGCGTCTCGGAAAAGACCTAAATGAGCCGTTACGCCCACAAGCGAACATGCGGCCGCATCATTGTCAGACACATCGTCTGGGGTGCCGTATAACCACTCCTGATCAACACTACAATACTCAGCAAATGTGCCCTGACGGCCCAGCAGCCCCTGATTGGTTCCCCACACTCGGTCTCCTACCTGGAATCGAGTTACCTCTTCACCGATCGCTTCCACTGTCCCAGCCAAATCGCAACCTACTACAAACGGATTGGGCAGTTCCCAGTAATTGGCACCGTTACGGATATACGTATCAACCGGATTCAAAGATACTGCTCCCACTTTCACTAAAACCTGAGTTCCGGTCGCAGAAGGTTTTTCAATTTCTCCGTACTGAATGTTTTGAGCCGGACCACATTCGGTAATAAAAGCGGCTTTCATCGTCATCTTGTTTTCTCGCTGTTGGTATCCAAAGTAGTGAAAGAAAAGCTATTGTAGCATTTTACCGTTTGACCATTTAGCCATTTAACCATTTAGCCATTTAACCATTTAGCCATTTAGCCAGTTGACCAGTTAGACAATTAGACAGTTAGACAGTTAGACAGTTGGCAAGCCAGAGTTGCAGAGTAAGAGAGCTTGTCCGTTCCACCTTCGCCCGTTGGGCTTCAGTGGATAAACTCCGTCCTTAGCTGCAGAAACAGGGAGCTTGTCCGTCGTAGTCCGACGAAGGAGGACGAAGTCGGATCACGGACTTACCTACCTAATGCGTAGGCCGTATGGCCGAAGCCATTTAGCCAGTTAGACAGTTAGACAGTTAGACCCGACTACGTCCTGCGGACTACGACGGGTAAACTCGAGGACAGCTAGGCCTGACTACGACGGGTAAACTCTGGCCGATTGGTAGAAGCTGGTTGGAGGCTGTGGATTTAGAGAAACCACAATTCCATGTACAATTGTAAAAAGTCTCTAGACCCAAACACTCCAATGGCTAATTGGTTCCATGCTCGATATTCAATTACTTCTCGATGCCGTTAAGCTCGCTGTGGAAGCAGGGAAACTGTCTTCCAATACGTTTGAAAACCTTAAAAACTGGATTGAGCAACCAAAGTATGCGAAGTTTTTACCTCAAATTGCCAAACATATCCAAGAAGAACAATGGCAGGAATTGGACGACGCTTTTTGGAAAGTACTTGAGTTTGGTACCGGTGGACGACGTGGAAGGATGTATCCTTTCGGGTCAAACACAATTAATGAACGCACGATCGGTGAGAGTGCTCAGGGACTTGCAAACTATAT
>CALKCC010000043.1 GCA_938082855.1 uncultured Pirellulaceae bacterium
TTATCGAATCAAACTCCTTGCTGTTGCCAATCTTGTCGATGGTGAAGTGGAGATGAGCGTGAGTCCGACACTCATCAAGAAGGGCAACCCACTTGCAGAAGTACAAGGTGCTTTTAACGCTGTACGAGTCCGCGGAGATGCTGTTGGCCCTGTGTTTTATCATGGTCAGGGAGCTGGACAAATGCCGACCGCTTCCGCAGTCGTCGCCGACATCATCGATACGGTGGTGGGCAGAAGCCAAATTACGTTTAATAACCTTGAATTATGGTCTGAAAGCAATCGTCCTATCTCAATGGCTGATGCAAACCATACCGTAGACCGATATTATTTGAGGATGCAAGTTATAGATAAACCGGGCGTAATGGCCGAAATAACTGGTATCTTGGGAAACAACGGAGTTTCGATCGCTTCCATTATTCAGCATAAACGAGAAGACGGGAGTTCAAGTGAAACGGTACCGCTGGTGATTATGAGCCACGAGACCACGCACCGATCGATCATCCAGTCCGTTTCAGAATTCACTCAATCGGACAACATTGAATCCCAGGCCGTCGTTTATAAAGTTCTTTAATTACACCATTGTCCGCCCTTAGGCTAAAACCATGAAATACGCGATCATCATCCCTGATGGATGTGCCGATGAACCTCAGGAAAGTCTCGGAGGCAAGACTCCGCTTCAGGCAGCCCACTTACCGAATATGGACGCCATTGTCCAAAGTGGCGTCATCGGAGCTGCCAATCATGTACCTCCCCATCTCCCAGCAGGCTCAGCCGTAGCCAACATGTCTCTGCTGGGATTTGACCCTAATGAATATTTCTCCGGCCGAGCCCCACTAGAGGCAGCAGCTCAGGGGATCGAGCTTGGACCGAAAGACTGGGGCATCCGCTGTAATCTGGTAACGGTTCAGGATCAGATCATGAAGGACTTCACAGCTGACCACATCACCGACGAAGAGGCTGTGGCGTTACTGGAAACCGTACAACAGGAACTCGGTAGCGATATCCTCGAATTCATCCCAGGCGTCAGTTATCGCAATCTCCTGATTTACCGAGGTGAACAAGCTCAAGCGCCGTTCAGTAACGACACCCGCACAACGCCTCCCCACGACCTGACAGACAACACCGTAATCCATGATTTCCCGCGAGGGCCGGGAAGTGATCTTCTGAGCCAGTTAATGAGTAAGAGCGTCGAGCTATTCGCTGACCATCCCGTCAATCAGGCTCGCATTGCCAACGGCAAATTACCAGCAACAAATATCTGGCTCTGGGGCCTGGGCATTACGCCAAAGCTGCCGGATTTTCTGGACGTATATGGAAAACGTGGCAAGATGATCACAGCCGTGGATCTGCTTCGAGGAATCGCCGCCCTAATCGACTGGGATCGAATTGAAGTGGAAGGTGCCACAGGTTACACCGATACGAATTATGCTGGGAAAGGACAAGCGGCTATTGACGCTCTGGACTCCACCGACATTATCTGCGTGCATGTCGAAGCACCCGATGAAGCTTCTCACGAAGGAGATGCGGAAGCCAAGATTAAAGCATTGGAAGAAATCGACACTCATATCGTGGGTCCCTTGGTGGCCGAATTAAAATCACGCGGCGAATACCGCGTGCTTGTTTCGCCAGACCACCCGACTCCGATTCGCACCAAAACGCACAGTCACGGAATCGTCCCGTTTGCCATTGCTGGCACGAATATCTCACCAGACGACCAAACTAGTTATGACGAAGAACAGGCAAATGCCTCTGCGCTGCAGTACCCCAATGGCCATGAGGTCATGAAGTACTTCCTCGGTTAGTCAGTCCTTCCTCACCTCTTTCGCAATTTCCTTAGTTAACACAAAACTCAACATGTCCATTATTGTTCAGAAATTCGGCGGTACGAGCGTCGCCACGACCGAGAAGATCTTATCGGCTGCAAAGAAAGCTATTAAAGCACAACAGGAAGGCCATCAGGTTGTCATGGTAGTCAGCGCCATGGGAAAAAACACAGATGTGCTTGTCAGTCTGGCTCACGAACTAATGGACCGCCCGCCCGCTCGTGAAATGGATATGCTGCTTTCCACAGGCGAACAGGTAAGCGTCGCTCTGACAGCCATGGCAATTATGTCCTTAGGACACAAAGCCGTCAGTCTCACTGGAGCCCAGATCGGGATCCGCACCGATAACGTGTTTGGGAAAGCCCGCATCATCTCGATCTCCACCGATCGCATGCAGAAGTTACTCGATGACGGCAACATCGTAATCGCTGCTGGTTTCCAGGGAATCGACGAAGAGTTCAATATCACCACACTCGGACGTGGAGGAAGTGATACCACGGCCGTATCTTTAGCCGCAGTCCTGGGCGCAAGTTGTGAAATCTACACCGATGTCGACGGCGTCTACACCGCCGACCCCCGAGTGGTTTCCACGGCCCGTAAGGTCACGCACACCAGCTATGATGAGATGCTGGAAATGGCCAGTTTAGGCGCCGGCGTCATGCATAGCCGCAGCATCGAATTTGCCAAGAAATTCAATGTACCTGTACACGTACGTAGCAGTCAGGAGGATACGACCGGAACGATCATCTCCACCGTTTCCGAAGATCCGACTCGAGGAGTCAGTGGTGCTGCGGTAACCATGGATGAAGCAAGGATTACACTCAGCGGAGTGCCTGATAAACCCGGTAGCAGCAATGCGATTTTCAGCGCGATTGCCCGAGCCAACATTACCGTCGACATGATTGTGCAGGACGCCGGTGTGGGTGGAATCTCCAACATTTCATTCACCGTTCCGTCTGCAGAACTCGCTCCCACACTGGAAGCCGTGCAGCCAATTGCTGAGCAACTCGGTATTCAGAATGTGACTAGCCGCGATAATGTCTCGAAAATCTCCGTCGTCGGGATCGGTATGGCGGAGCAATCCGGGGTCTCCGACCGCATGTTCCGAGCATTATCCGATAAGAGCATTAACATTCATATGATCACCACCAGCCAAATCAAGATATCGGTACTCGTCGACCGTGATCAGGCGTTGGAAGCGATCAATGCTGTGCATCAAACTTTCGAACTGGATGCTGCCTCACCTGACGCCGTCCCCGCTGAATCACCTCAGGCAACGCCGGCCGCCGACCCTGCCGCGGCTGCCAACAAACTACAAGGGATGGAAGAACTAGCCATTACCGATATCGCACTGGATTCAACTCAGGCAAGTGTCTCCATTCACGGAGTACCAGACACGCCGGGAATTGCCGCCACGATCTTTGAAAAAGTGGCTCAGGAAAACATCATTGTCGACATGATCATTCAGAGTTATCTGGATGACACGGAATTTGCGAGTCTGAGTTTTACCGTCCAACGCGAAGACCATCAACGCACACTTGACGTTCTTCAAGACATGCAATCTGAAGTTTCATTTCAGGAAGTTGTGAGTAATCCGGCAGTGGCGAAACTCAGTGTTTCCGGGATCGGACTGCGAAGCCACACAGGCGTCGCTATCCGCATGTTCCAGAGCTTGGCAGAAGCAGGCATGAACATTGAGATGATCAACACGAGTGAAGTTCGTGTCAATGTTGTGGTCGATGATAGCCAGGGCGAATCCGGCCTCAAGGCTCTGACTCAAGCCTTTGAAGATGTCATGGGGAAACCGGTTAACATTTAACCATTTGACCATTGGACAATTGCCCAACTGTCTAATTGTCTAATTGTCTAATTGTCTAATTGTCTAACTGTTTAACTGTCTAAATGGTTAAATGGTTAAATGGCTAAATGGCAAAATGGCTAAATGCCTACCCGTCTACCGCTTCAGCCAGTACTTCTTCTTCAATGAAGATGGGCAGCGGAGGGTCACAGGTCACGGCGACAGCGATGGCGTCAGAGGGACGCGAATCTACATCAATCACCTGTCCATCTACCTTGACACGCAGCCTCGCAAAATAGGTGTGCCCCTGCACTTCCGAGATCAGGACACTATCTAATTCACCTCCTAAGGCATCCACTACGCTACAAAGTAGATCGTGCGTCAATGGGCGAGGGGCTTTGAAGTCCTTCACTCGACGTTCAATACTCGAGGCCTCAAAGATCCCGATGAGAATTGGAAACGTACGTTCACCATCCACTTCCTTCAGGTAGATCACCTGATGGTCATTGATATCGCTGATGATGATTCGTGAGAGCTTCAGTTCTACTGGCATCTGTCCAGCACTCCGAAAAGGAAATTCTTAT
>CALKCC010000044.1 GCA_938082855.1 uncultured Pirellulaceae bacterium
GCTTACACCAATCAAGTAAACACTGGGATTGCGAGTGGATTAGATTTGGATGGAAATGGAAAAACCACAGACCCCACCGATTGTTTTGGATTTGGACGATATCCTGGGCAATATGGAATGGTCGTATTAAGTCGATTTCCATTGGGGGAAGTCCGAACCTTTCAGAAGTTTCTTTGGCAGAATATGCCAGGAGCGTTGTTGCCCCGCGACCCCACAACCGGCAAAAGCTATTACTCCAGTGAGATCCTAAATAAGTTCCGGTTGTCCTCGAAGAGTCATTGGGATGTTCCAGTGAAAACGCCGGCAGGACTCATCCACTTTCTGGTCTGCCATCCAACTCCGCCTGTATTTGATGGTCCGGAAGATAAAAATGGCACTCGCAATCACGATGAAATAAGATTCTGGTCCGATTACGTCTCTCCAGATACTGCGAGCTATATTGTTGACGACGCCGGTCAACGCGGTGGACTCAACAAAAATGAGTTTTTTGTCATCGCAGGCGACCTCAATGCAGACCCAGTCGATGGCGATTCTACCAATCAGGCAATTAATCAATTGCTCAAACATCCCCTCATTCATGATCCCAAGCCAACAAGCAAGGGAGGAGCCGAGGCTTCCAAAATTCAGGGCAACGTGAACACGACACATCGTGGAAAAGCTGAATTAGATACTGGCGACTTCTCGGATCGGTCGCCAGGTAATCTGCGCATCGATTATGTGCTTCCATCCCGCAATCTGAAGACTCAACAAGCCGGAGTCTTTTGGCCAACCAAGGCTGATGCCTCCGCCACTCGCCTTATCACAGCTTCGGACCACCGCATGGTTTGGGTGGACATCAAAGTCAAGGAAAAATGACATGCTGAATAGAGTCTCCAGAATCGTCCTAATCCTGCTAACAATTTTCTCTGCCAGTGCAGTGGCAATTGCCAAACAACCCTATTCGGTCGTACGCAGTCGAGATTATCTGATGGTTTTCCACGACGGTACGCCTGCGCTCGGCTATCGCATATTACCCAAGTCACGAGAGGGAACACACACACGTAACAACTATGTGGACCTGTTTGATTTTCAAGGCCATGAAATTACAGAGGACTTTCCTGCAGATCACTTGCACCATCGAGGCGTCTTCTGGGCCTGGCATCAGGTACTAGTAAATGGCAAGCAACTTGGAGATAGCTGGGAATGCCGTGACTTCATTTGGGACTCGAAACAGGTTGAAACCAGACATGTAAAAATGGGGGTTCGATTGTCAACAGAAACGCATTGGAGTTCTCCGGACTTAGTCGATCAGCAGGGCGAGCAGATTCCCGTCGTGCAAGAGAAGACGATGATCACTCTTCACCGAACGCGAGGACCAATAAGAGTCATCGACTTCCACATTCAAATCCAACCACTCGTCGAGAATTTTGAATTGGGAGGTTCAGATAATGACAAAGGGTATGGAGGTTTTTCTCCTCGCATTGTGCTCCCTGCCGATGTTGCCTTTTGGTCACAACAAGGAGTCGTTCAGCCACAGCGAACGGCGATAGATGCTGGCCCATGGATCAATATCGAAGGAACATTCCACCCGGACGATCAGGCTCCCTCAGCGATTGCCATCATCTGCCATCCGGAAAACCCTGTTTATCCGGATCGATGGATTTTACGAGCCAAAGGTAGCATGCAGAATGCGGCCTATCCGGGCCAGCACCCAGTGCCAATCTCCATAGACCAACCACTAAATTTACGTTACCGGATGGTCATCCAGGCAGACGGTCATCAACCAAAACGAATCGAGAAACTTAGCAAGCAGTTCTAAACGAACAATTCTTCTATGGGCGTTCCCATATCTGTCGTAGGTACCGGACGGTCGCCTGCAAAGAGAAGCTTCCTTGGATTCGTACCCAACGCGTAGTGGATCGTGGCGTGCAGGTCCGGGACTGAAACAGGGCGATCGACAATCTTCATTCCAAGCTCATCTGTCGTTCCAATTGTGATCCCGTTATTCAGACCACCTCCGGCCATGGCCACACTAAATCCTTTCGAATGATGTCCTCGCCCACCTCCGCCATCAAATCCTGCGGGGCGGCCAAACTCCGTGGAAACAACAATCAAAGTCTTATCCAGTAATCCCTTTGTTTCCAGATCGGTCACTAGCGAAGATAACGCACTATCCATTTCTTCGATCAACAAGTGCTGATTTAATTGACCGTCGTTGTGAGTATCCCACCCTGTTCCATTGACAAAGTTTAGATTGTGCGACACCTCGACAAAACGGCTGCCCCGCTCTACGAGACGACGCGCGAGTAAGCAACGTTGTCCAAATTCTCCTCCGTAAGCATTTCGCAGATCAGCGGGCTCTTTCTTCAATTCAAAAGCACTCATAAAGTCCGGTCCGGCCAACCGTAAAGCCTGGTCAATCGTCTGATCATATTGATCGATCACTGCGGACTGTTCCCGAGTTGTAAATTCCTGTCGCACTTTGGCTAGCAACTGTTCACGACGCTTTTGACGACGGTCGGAAACATCCCTGCTGCGACTAAACCCACCTGGTCCTTCGCTAGTTTCAGTTAAATACACAAACCCAGCTTTGGCACCTAAGAACCCTGGACCACGAGTCACATTGGGATAGCCGATTAAAACGTAAGGCGGAGCAAATTCCGAAGCCGCACCGCGGTGATAAGCAACTGCGGATCCGATCGACGGATAAGTAATCGTGCCGGTCGTCATACGCCCCGTATGCATCATATTGGTCGCGGCTGCATGCTCATCAATCACGCCGTGGTTCACTGTGCGAACGATATTGAATCGGTCAAGAATTTTAGCGCACTTGGGTAAGTGCTCACAAACCTGCGTACCGGGAATGGCCGTATCAATGGCGGGATAGTACGACCCAGGCGTCCTGGCCTTTGCATCTCCCATTTTTTTCGGATCCCAGGTGTCGATGTGGCAGGCACCGCCACCAAGCCAAAACATGATGACGTGTTCCGCTTTCCCCGCCGCAAACGACCAGGGCATGTGCTCCAGCTCTTCTTCTGCTGACACCACGCCGGGAGCGAGGGCTGCAGCACTTGCCGAAGCAGCTGATAATTCCAGAAAACGTCGTCGTGTAAAATTGGTCATTTCAGATGACACCTTATCGTATGTATAAGAACTCGGGCGAATTGAACAGGACCCAAACGAAGTCCTCCATTCGCTCTCGCCATTCACTGTCTAGATGGGGTGAAGCAATCGCTCCTCGTTGAATTGCCTGCCGCAACTCCAGTTTGATTTCATTGGACCGAGGGTCTAAGTGGTTGGACCAGGAGACCATATTTCTTGGTAGTCGACGCGACCAGCGAATCCTCTCCGCTTCCTCGTCACTGAGTTCGACTAACCTTTCGGTAAACCCGTCCGTTAACAAGTCCCTAAACAACTGACGCTCGGAAGCCATCGGTGCTCGAGTAAGGATGCGATGATAGGTATCACTAATCAATCCATCGACCGACGATGCCTGTCTTGCTAATTCCGTAAATTCACTGAGCATATCCAGACGAGCATTATCCCGCAGCAATAGCCCATTGTTCATCATGGCTGGCTGCATAATATTCGGTGAGGACTCACGTTGATTAATCGGATTCTGACGCGATCCCGTCCAGCCAAATGCCTCCATCGCGGAAGTAAATGGCTGAGCAAATGGGAGTGATAAACTGGGACGGTCTCGTTCATTGGAGAGGGAAGCAAATTGCCAGGCTCGTTTCGGCATGCCGAGGTTTAGCGACTTGCTATAGTCTCTAGCACCATCGATATCGACATTAATTGGACCAGCATCAAACGGCCTCCCGGACGCGACGAACAAAGAATCGACCAATTGTTCTGCGGACATTTGTCTACGAACCGGCCCCATAAATGCCTGCAAGCCACTTTCGGTTAAGTCTGTACTCTGTCGTTGATAGGTGTGCGACTGAAAAATCAACTTGGCAATAACCTTTAAGTCATATCCGTTCATCGCCAACTCACGCCCCAGAAAATCAAGCAAATGAGGATCGATGTTTGTACCATGCTCCCAATCTTCCACTGGTTCAACGATGCCGAATCCCATCGTTCTCTTCCACAGTCGATTGACAAGGACTCGAGGGAATCGCAGATTGCCGGGATCGGTAATCTTGTTTGCCAGCGTGGCGCGACTATCAGCGTTTCCACGTGTCAAAGCTTCTGGCAATCTTTGGCTGAGTAATTCCGGGAAGGGCCATTCCGGAGCGACGACAGCCCCGGGCTTCAAGGTGATCGGAACATTTGGAATAGGGCCGTCTGCGCTAACCGTCACCGTGCTGGTTTTTGGTACGCTTTCCTCTTTGCGTTTCAACATGGCTGCCAGCGAAAAGAGATCTTGCTGAGTCACATCATGAAACGGAGCGTCATGACACCGAGCACATTGCATCTGAACTCCCAAAAAGGCCTGCCCGATGATATGAGCCTTGGCGGCCAGCGGAACGTCATTTTGCGAAGCAACAGCAAAACCTGCGGGGCCTCCGTAAAACCGACTCCCCTCCATCATGATGAGTTCGGTAACAAATCGATCCATCGGCTTGTTGTCGATGAGTGATTCATGAATCCACCAACGAAATGGCCCGGTGTTATTTAACGTCGGATTGACAATATTGGGATTCTCGGCCAACACGTCCTGCCAATAAGAAGTCCAATGGTCTGCCCAGCCGTCCTGCTCGAGCAGATAGTCGATCGCCCATTGTCGTGCGTCCTCGCCTGATTCCTGCCGACGAGTGAATTCTTCGATTAACTCCTGACTGGGAATCGTACCAATCGTATCAAGACTAAGTCGTCGCAAGAACGTCGCATCATCAACCAGTTGGTTGGGTTTCAATTCAGCTTCAAAGAGTTTCCGATTTACAAATCGATCGATGCGGTTATGCGTCGCTTCCGGAAAGTGGTTTCCCGGATTCGATACTGGTTTATAGGTTGCGACAATCCGAGCTGCTGCCTCATGCCTCTTTTGCCAGTACTGTTGTTCTGAGAAGGACACCGAGTCGCGGGTTTCACGATCGTGGCGAGTGATCTTGGCCATTTGCTGTTGCATAAACTGCGGCCACTGTTGATCGGTCAGCCAAGCTTCCAGCGTGTCGCTCAATATACGAAAATCTCCGTCGGGTTCAGCGATACAAACTGAGGTCTCTCCGGTTTCCGGCCTACGTTTAGTGCTGCCGACAATCATCTCAAATCGAAACAGGTGCTTTTCTCCATCACCTTCGATTGCAGCGATCACTTCCTTATCCCCACGTTGAAGTGGTCGGATATTCGGAGCCTGATCTCGCTGCACTTTTAGGACTCTACCATGGGCCGAGCTAGAGATATTAAAGAATGGAACTTCAATCTGTAATTGATCGTCGATAAACAGACGAGCCCCATTTCGTGCGCGGACAAGTATACGTTGCGGCCCTTCAGGAATCGTTGCGTAGCCATACGCTCGGATCATAAACGGAGCTGAGCGGTCAACCTTTATGGCACGTTCATTATATTTATTTGGTATCTGGAAAAACTCAAACGCATCCACCTCGTAAGATCCCGTCATCAGGGCACTGCGATACTGAAACGTATTTTCTGAAACTCCTTCCCATACCTGGACTAATATTTTGTCGGCTGGAATGGTGGATGGATCGAAAGTTGGTTCGTTCCTAATGAACGAATATCGTTGAGCAAAAGCTTCTGCTGGTAACGCTCGACGATAAATCGCAATTTCATCGACGGCCCCCATAAGCGTACTGTTCGGATTGGCGGAAAGAGCAGAGCCAATCCACAGCTGATCGTTGTCCACCACTGGTTTAGCACCCGTGTCTCCGGCCATATCCCATTTGCCGGACACAGGCTTCCCATCGATATATCCACGGATACTTTTCGTTTTGCCAAAGGTATAGGTTAGGGCAATATGATGCCAACCATCACTCACTCCCACTCCTTCATTTGACGTCCAGCGGTGATAGCTCTGTCTCCCTTCGGAATCGATGCCGCGATAGAGAAATGAAAGGGCACCGCGTTCTGCAATTCGCAGCGAGTAGTTATGGTTTTCAGCTGGAAACCCGGGATTGCCGGTGCGACCTTTGCCTACGATATAGCGATAGCCACTGACACTCCAAACTTGAACCCACGCTTCGATCGTAATGGAATCCCCCAACGTAAAATCAAGCGGGCTGTTATCACCTGGGTCATCGACCGTGATGTGCCCGCCAGCATTGGGAATCTCCAATGCTGTATTTTCCGCTGCACCAAACTTTGGATGTTCCGGGCCGGTAGGTCCAGAGGAAGCTTCTACTTCACCCACAAGCTTTCCCCTTAACTCCGGAGCTGTAGCAATGGCATTAGCCATCATTCCATTGCTGTCCAGATCCATTCGCCAGTAGGCAATCGGCTTGTCTTTTTTGACAAGCTCAGGGTAGTAGCTGGATGAATAGGATTTTGGTGCAGGAGGATTCTGAGCCAATAACGTCCCGCTCGGAAGTAATGCGAAGATGCCAATACAGAGGCTAATGCAGGTTTTGATAATCATGGAATTCATTATAAAAGTGCAATCCACTGTTTGTAGCTGAAAACTCCTTTTTCCGGAAAAACCGGAGTAATCCTCAACTTTTGCGCAGTTTCTAACCGATGAGTTGCAATGTAATTACCCGCCTGCGCGTGGGTGTTAAACTGCGAAAGATAGACGAACTCTTCCGGCAACGGGAGGTACACAACGGGCAATCATCTCGTCTTTCTTTTGTTGGACTGTTCCCCCCCCCTGAGACCTAACAGAGGACGGAGTCTCTGTATGCACGGGTCCTGAGGTGTCGTTTTTGCGCACTCTGGAGACGTGAACGCCGCCGGTGCGCCGTGGTCTCCTCACAATCATGGAGGATTGTATGGAAAAACTAAAAGTCTCCGAAGATGTTGTCCAACTCTGGCTGGATTTTAAAGAGGATACTTCTCAGGAAGAACTCAGAAACCGGCTGATGGAACGATACTTCTCTTTAGTACGGTATCATGCCGAACGAGTTTGGTCACGACTGCCCGAAGGAGTGGAATTGGATGACCTGATCAGTGCAGGAACATTCGGTCTAATGGATGCAATTGAAGCATATGACCTGTATCGTGGCGTTAAGTTTGAAACTTATTGCGTCCCACGTATACGCGGTGCAATGCTTGACGAATTACGCAGCATGGACTGGGTGCCTAGACTTGTCAGGTCGAAAGCGACAAAACTGACTGC
>CALKCC010000045.1 GCA_938082855.1 uncultured Pirellulaceae bacterium
GTTTGATAGGCAATTTCACAGTCGTTAACTTGGATCTGCTGCATGGGTTCTCTTGAGGAGCATAAAGGCGATACAGCAGAGCAATAGCCCAATAGCGGCTGCGCCGAGCTCCCAAATGGCAGAGGTTTGATGCTCAGCATATTGCTTTGCATTCAATTGATATTCACCATCCTGTTGGTCGCCCAGTCCATTGGCGCGGATAATACGCCACTGCTGAATGATGACGAGCGGTGGCATTTGATCGATCACAGCGTTGCCATATAGGAGTTCATCTTCGCGATTGTCGTGAAGGTCCAATTGACTGGCTTGGTAGAATTCGAAAGCCGCTAATCCTAGCCCGAGCGTGAGTAGAATAACTCCAAAACCAAATATCAAACCATTCTGTTTTCCCCAGGTAGACTTTTGCTGGGTTGATGATGATTTGGCCTCAGGTAGTTCTCTGATTTCACGGAGGTTCGGGACAACGACTTCTATTTCACATTCTGCGCATTGCAGCGTCTTACCGGCATCGATGGTGCCGATGGTGAATTGAGCTCCGCAATCACATGAAAGTAGGTAATTTGCCATAAGGAATATTGTACGGTGTTGAGTGGAATGGGTTTAGTCAGAAGGAGCTGCGGATCCGCGAGCTGCCCACCATGGTAGGCTGATGCCGCCATCAACGAGTAACGTTGCTCCCGTCATGTATTCATGCTGAGGGTCGCTGAGGAAGAGAATAGCATTGGCAATTTCTTCCGGGTTGCCGAGACGTCCCATAGGGATTTTGGCTCCCGCTCTTTCCAACGTCTCTTCGCTGGCAAACTTGCGTTCACCAGGTGTATCGATCCACCCTGGTTGAATCATATTAATGCGGATGTCATGTTCAGCCACTTCGATGGCTGCTGTTCTAGCCATATGTTCAAGCGCGGCTTTCGACATGTTGTAAGCCATCGCACGTGGTGCTGGGATGAATGCATGAGGGGAACTAACCAACGTGATGATCCCTCCATCTCCCTGTTGGATCATTTGCTGAGTGGCAACTCGTGTTAAATAAAAGGCTCCCCACATCGTTACGTCAACGGTCCGGCGAAACCCTTCCATGTCGGCCTGATAAAACAGCTCGCGGTCGCTGTATGCGGCATTGCTCACCGCGATATCCAGCTTTCCAAATTCACTTACGGCTCGTTGCACAAGGGCTTCGACAGACTCGAGATTCGACACATCTGCCTGATGTGCGACGGCCTTGCCGCCCGCTGCTTCGATCGATGCCACGACATCCTGAGCCTGGTCGGGATGCGAGCGATAGTTTACCACCACACTGGCGCCTGCGTTGCCGAAGGCAATTGCCGTTGCTCGGCCAATACCCAAACTGGCGCCTGTAACGACTGCAACTTTACCGGTTAAATCCGTACTCATTTTTGGATCCTAATCAATGAACTGGTCTCTAACTAAGTATGCCACCTAATTAGTGTCGAGCTTTTTATTTCTTACGCAGAACTGTCTAAGTTAGCTCGGTATTCTGGTGAAATTCTTCGTCACTATTTCGAAGCTCCGTGTCGCCGCAACGGTTTTGAAAGCCTTCGGCCCGCTGGGGTTGCCTCCTTCGATCCAGGTGTCTGCGAACCGGATTCAAGCTGAGCTGGTGTAAGTGATCGTCACTCGATAGACCCAAGGAGAGATGAGTTTCCAGTCCGGTTGGTCACGTTATGAGGATTCTTAGGATTCCTCTGACTTTGAGACTAGACCCTCTACAGGGCGTAGTTAAAATTAACGACATAACGGTGTCTCAAATTCGCCAACATGGATGTTGCAATGAGATGTGCAGTGTAACGACTGGCCGAATCGTTCTTCGAACGAGGAAGTCGATGAAGTTACAACCGGATTCACAAATGAGTTTTGTGGAAACGCAGTGCTGGTTAAGCCGTTCGCGAATCCTAAAAGGATGTTTAGGCTTGGTGAATGTTTAACCAAGCAGATTGAGTAAGCTGAAACGACTGGACGTGTTGTTACGAGCCAGTACGATTTCGGAGGTTACTTCTTCTGTTGAATCACTGGCTAGTTACTGCCGCCGAAAAGAACTGATGGTACTATAGCATCATGTTCAACAGTGAGCCGACGGTGAAACGCCGATGCCGCTTTGAACTTCTCGACTATCAGGTCAATTGCTAACAACGTTAGCAGTAGCAACGAGTTCCCTGCGAACTTGATGCTCAGTTGGAAGTCATCTTTATCCGGTGGATTATGGATAACTCACAAAGAAGATGACCGTAGTTGCGATAAACAGATCCAGCAACCGATGGTGAATGACATTGATACAATGTCATGGGGCAAATCCGAGAAATATTAGACAGCGCAAGAGTAACGTATGAGCATATACGATCCACTGCTTGATGATTTTGAAGAAGATAGTGAAGTAACCGTTTCCAGCGGTTTTCAAAAAGGTTCTGATAACTCGAATCAGAGTGGTCAGAAGCCAGCGGCGAAAAGCACAGCTAGTGCTAGTAGTAAAGAAGAGCCGGAAGATGAAGAGTTAGCCGAAGTCGAGGAACAGGAATCGTGGTCTGATGACCCGGTTCGGATGTACCTGACTCAGATGGGTGAGATTCCTTTGCTGACTCGAGTGGAAGAAATTCGACTCGCCAAGCGAATTGAAGATACCCGTCGCGCATTTCGAGCCAAGCTTCTGGAATGTGATTACGTTTTCCAAATGGCTTTTAAAATCCTCCGTCGAGTCCATCTCGGCGAGCTGCCATTCGACCGAACAGTCCAGGTTTCTGTGACCGACCGGTTGGAAAAAGAACAGATCATGGGGCGTATGCCTCACAATCTGGATGTCGTGGAAACTCTGATTCGCCTGAACAAACGGGACTTCCGTGTAGCCGTCAGCAAGTCGTTCTCGAAAGCGGAACGCCGGGAAGCCTGGAAGAATCTTGGCCGTCGCCGTCGTCGCTGTGTTCGTCTTGTGGAAGAGCTTGGTTTGCGTACTCAACGTATCGAACCAATGATCAATACGCTGAATGACTTTAGTGAGTGTATTGATAAATTGCTTGCCGATATTCAGGAAGCTAAAGAGAACAAAGATCATCAACGTAAGCGAGATCTGCTGTCTCAGTATCGCAATATCATGTTGGCGATTCAGGAGACTCCAACCAGCCTCCGGAACCGAGTGAAATATCTAAATTCAGTTTACGCAACCTATCAACAGGCAAAACGTGAACTGTCTGAAGGAAACCTGCGTCTGGTCGTCTCGATTGCCAAGAAATATCGCAATCGAGGACTAAGCTTCCTGGACTTGATCCAGGAAGGTAATGCCGGATTGATGCGAGCGGTCGACAAGTTTGAATATCGCCGTGGTTTCAAATTCTGTACCTATGCGACCTGGTGGATCCGTCAAGCGATCACCCGAGCAGTTGCTGATCAAAGTCGAACGATTCGTATCCCTGTGCATATGGTGGAAACGATGTCGCGAGTACGCAACGTGTCTCGCCAGCTGGTTCAGGAACTCGGACGAGAACCAACACTTGAAGAGACTGCTCGTCGAGCAGAAACGACTGTGGAAGAAGCACGGCGAGTGTTGGCGATGAGTCGCTATCCAATTAGTCTCGACCGACCGGTCGGCAATAGTGAAGACAGCCAGTTTGGTGACCTGTTACCAGATGGCGACGCCGAAAGCCCAGCTTCCGGAGCTTCGCAGGAAATGCTGCGAGATCGTATTGGCCGAGTGCTCAAAACCTTGAGCTATCGTGAGCGTGAAATCATTAAATTGCGTTATGGTCTTGGTGACGGATATAGCTACACACTCGAAGAAGTGGGGCATATCTTCAAGGTTACACGAGAGCGTATTCGACAGATCGAAGCGAAGGCTGTCCGTAAACTGCAGCAGCCAAGTCGCAGTCAGGAATTGGTTGGATTCCTAGATTAAGTGTTTGATCACAAATGACCCTTAACGCGAAGTGCTGTTCGGCACTTCGCGTTTTTTTGTGTCCATCGTTTGATCGGCTAATGCCCGCAACGCTTGGCCCACCAACCGTCCACTGGTCATTGCCCAGGCAATATGACAACCGTGACTCCAGAGAATCATGCCATTGAGACCACATTGCCCGACGGCGAATAGCCCATCAATCAACTCATCCTCTTCGTTTACCACTTGAAAATGCTCGTTGATCTTCGCACCTCCTTCAGTCGTTGTGAAATAGGATTTGACCGGCCCGAGCATGACCCAGGGGCCATTCGTTGCCTGACCGAAGGCATCGACTGCCGTTTGATGTAATTCGGCGAGGGGAAGACGATAGTGAGTCGCGATTTGTTCGAGGGAGGAGGCCTGATGACTTATGTCAGGCCTTAGACGGAGATAATCTTCCACATAAGCATAAGCAATATCTGGTGCCGTCGAGATGAAATGCGGCCATTGGGAATACTGAGCAATTTGTGTGGGGCTCATCAAAATGTATGCCTGCCTATCGGGCTGCTGAGAGACTCCGATATTCCGATCTTTCTCTGAACGCTCATCACAGAACCGCAGGCCTTGTTGATTGACCAGAATACAGCCATCGTCGAAAAGAGCAGCCTCTGGGTGTTGCCAGGTTACGAGCAAGCGTTTGATCAGCTTTCGAAATATCCAATCCGGCAGTCGGCGTGCTAACCAGCTTTGTAAAGCAGCGAGAGGTCCGGTTACCGGCAGCCATTGCTGAAACGGTCGTTTCGCCGTCGCTACGAACCGTAATTCAGGTCCATAGGTAACATCCATATTCAGTAGCTTTGCACCCGCCTGTTCAGCCAGAATGTGGCCCAGTCCCCGGGCATGGGGATTAATACCCTCGATATTCTCGTAGCCATCCCCTTTAAATCGACGGATCAACTCTTGATTATTCGCATAGTCGCCGGTGGCCAGAATCACGCCCACGCGAGTTAGAACTTGCTGTGTTTGGCCAAGGTGATTTTCGTACTGAGTTCCTACAACACGGCCATCTTCTATTAGTAGCCTGTTGACAGTCGACTGAGTTTGAATCACGACACCCTGTTTTCGGGCGGCCAGTTGCAGTCGAGCGATATAGGCTTTGGCCCCCGGAATCACGTTGTGCATGCGGGGTTGTCTATTTGGCGGTTCAGCGACCGGCCCGACGAATCGCAGGCCATGGCTTTCCAGCCAATCCAACGTATCTGCTGTGTGTCGAGAAAAGAACTCCCGGCTCGTGGGATTATTCTTTTGTTCGATTTCATCAGGAGCAAATTGAGCGAGGTCGTTGGCGTGTTGTGCGGCAGAGTCGACAATTCCGGCGAATTGCTGATGGGAGGTTTCTGCGGCAGTGAATGACCCGACAGCAATTCCCGTGGTACCCCCAGGTTGCTGACAGGATTCTAACACGAGCGTTTCAAAACCCTGCTCACCACAGGAAACCGCTGCTGCCAGCCCGCTGCCACCAGCTCCGATCACGAGGACGTCTACCTGCTTGGGTGTCATAGTTTACGAGCGGCTAAAGATTTTATTGAATCGTTGACGATTGGCCTGACGATATCTTCGACAAACGGTGACCAGAGACTGAGGGCTTTCGTAACCTAGTAACGAAGCTAGTTTTTCAAGCTCCAAAGGTTGCTCGGGTAAATCGTGGCGATGTGTTGTATCCATCAGACGCAATCCCGACTCCACTCGTCGCAAAAAGACATAGGACTTTACCAAGGCAGTCGCATCGTCTTCTTCTAGAAGCTCCTGTTCACGCAAACTTTCCAGTGCCTGAACCGTTCCCGTCCTTTGAATCGCTGTATTATCGCCGTGTAGTAACTGCAAAAACTGCACAATATATTCAACGTCCATCGTCCCGCCCTGAAATCGTTTCAGGTTGCGATCCGTCGCTCCACTCTCAGACTCGAGTCGCGCCTGAACCATCTGAGATTTAAGGTTGGCGTTCACGTCTACTTTGCCAATCGTATTGGCAATAATCCTGGCTACACGTTGTCGCGCCTGATCGGTTCCAACAATGACTCTGGCTTTGCATAACCCCATGGTTTGCCAAAGGGGGATTTCCTCGTTTTCTAAATAGTGCTCGTAATCGTCGATGGAGATGGCCAAGGGAGCATGTTGGTGGGTCGCCCTCAATTTGCTATCCATATCAAACAAGCGTCCATGGGGCCGTGTTCGTGTGGAGGATTGGAGAATTCGTTTTGCCAATTCGTTAAAGAAATGGTGATTCGAGGTGGGACGGATTTTATGCTGACGATTTGTCGGCTGGGTATTACCGGCCCCGTCGTACAAAAACAGAATATCAACATCACTGTGAAAATTAGGCTCCTGCCCACCGAGCTTGCCAAGCCCGACCATGATCAGTGAAGCGGGCTCGCCAGCAGACTCTCCTTGCTCGAGAATCGGTTGGCCGTGCTTCTCGACCAGCAGACGGAAGTGTTCATTCGCTATTTCCTGTAGGCTCACTTCGATAATATCCGAAAGCGATTTATGGGAATCGGCGAGCGAGTCTTTGCCGAGTATCTCCCGCACTCCTACTCGTAAATGCTGAGCATGTTTGAAGGCAAGAATGACGTCAATTAATTCCTGCCCTTCGATTTGAGCTCCTTTAACCAACTCATTCATGACCCGACGCAGTGATTGTTTGGTCGGCAGGTGATCCAGGATCAAGCAATCCAGCAATTCATCAATCATCCCCGGATAACTAGTGAGAATCGTGATTAAGTAAGGACTGTTGGAACAGAGTTTGACATACAGATTGAGAGTGGCCGGGTTTACCTGAAACAGTTCCCACAAGACGCCCTTTCCACCCAGCGAATCGCTTACTGTACTTAAATTAGCCAGTGTCATATCTGGATCCGGGGTTTGGGAGATTGCTTCGAGCAATCGAGGAGCGATCATGGCCAAAAAGTGTCGGCATCGTCGCGTGGACAAAAACGGAATACGCTCGGTCGCCAAATCCATAAGGTATTGATAACTGGAAGTAGCGTCTTTGAAATTGTGTTTGCTTAAAACTTCAGTCAGCATTTCTTCGCTGGGTTCTGGATGGAGGATCAGATCGACTTCCGGTTCCGTGTCTTGATCATCATCAAACGATGATTCGAGCAGACGTTCAAGTATTTGCTGGCTGACCTGTAAACGATGAGTCGTGTCATTGATGAGCGTTTTGACCGCCTCCGGTCCTGCATAACCCAGGCTCTGTGCGAGAGCGTTTTGTGATTGCCGAGTTGAGGGAATCGTTGTCGTTCCTACATCGTGTTGGATTTGAATTCGATGATGGATGCGTTTTAGTTCCAGGTACGAATCACGCAGGACATTGGACTCCTCCTGCGACAATAAACCCGCTTTATGCAGTTGATAAATGGCTGGTAGCGTACCTCTGACTCGGATCGAAGGATAATTGGCACCATTGATCAACTGAAGGAATTGGACAACGAAATTGATTTCGTGAATTCCACCGGACGCATGGACCACATCGAGATGTTCCGCATCTTCCCACCGGTGCAATCGTCGCTTTTGAGCTTTGATCCCGGTGATGTCCGCTCGATTTAAATAGCGTCGATAGATCCATTTCTCCATGTGCTGTAAGAAGCGGTGCCCGAGTCGTTGATCGCCGGCAATCGGTCTGGCGTTAATCAACTCCTGACGTTGCCAGGTCCGTCCGGAGAAATCGAGAAACCGAATGGCATCATTGATGTGAGTGCAGCCATTCACATTCTGAGCGGACAATTGGAAGCTAAGATCGATATCTAATAGCTTGACGCCATTTGGTAAGGTCAAAAATCCAATCGCATCATTCAGAATGTTGGTATAGATTTGTTCATCCCATTGGCTGTCGTTGGGTTGATAGATCAGGAATACTTTTAGCGTGGTCCCATAGCTCAGTTGGTGCCCGGCCAGCCCTCCGAGTGCAATGACGGAAAAGAACATCTCTTCAGCACTGTTTAGGTCGAGTTGATGTTTCCGGATGGATTTGTGCGAAGCTAATTCAACGGCGCTCTGAAGTAAGGCTTCACAAAGGATAGATGCCTGATTGGCGATCACATCTGCAGATTGATTGATGACCAGATCGCCATACGCGATACGCAGTAATTCCCGATTGCGAATTCGTTCTAATTGCGTGGAAATATCCGGATCGCCGGCGAGTCGAAGGACCTCCGTTCGTATTTCATCGATTAGGATTGTTCGATCAACCGGTTGGCCGTCTGTCATGCGTAACAAGTCATAGCCTTCCGGGTCCTGAATGAGCAACTCAGCAATCTGGTTGCTCGCGGAAAACATGATTAACAGCGTAGGCAGGGCATCCAAATCGCGTTCCCAAAGTGAACCGAGTGCGATTGGGTTTCTGGAAAGCGTGGTAAAGCTGGCGAGATACTTGAGCGCTTGATCGGGTTTGGCGACATTCGGAAGAGCCGCTTCAAGTTGTTCACCGACAACGGCAACCAGATCCAGAGTCATACCGGACTCTGCAATCGCAGTGATGGCATCGTGTGCCTGTCGCATATCCTGCAATCCCAACGATTCAAACCAATTTTTGGCTACGGTTGGGGAATCGAGGATCTGAATGATTTGCTCGGTGTCCATGCCCCTAGTCTAGCACGCTCTAAGAGAATACGGCAATTATGGGTTAAGGCAGCGATCGATCAGCTCGACCCAGTTGATTTCCTCGCTCAGACCCTGACCATAGTCCACCGTTGCCAGGACTGTCGGGATACAGCAGCGTTCGATTTCCTGAGGGTTGGAAATCAGACTTTGATCTTCATCGGAAACCGGCTGAACGTTGTTCACAATGAGTCCGGCAATGGGGATGCCGTCTTCATAGGCAGCCGCGGTAATCAACGTTTGCAGGGTATGGTTGATACAACCCAGTTTGTTGGCAACAACGACGAGAAGCGGGTAGCCAAATTTATAGGCCAAGTCGGCTACGAAGTCATCGTCACTAATGGGCGACATGAGTCCGCCAGCCCCCTCGACGATGATGAAGTCGGAGTTTTCTTGCCAGTATTCAATTCCAGCGAAGAGCTTATTCCGATCGAGTTCCAGTCCTTCGGCACGTGCCGAAATATGGGGTGCCAGAGGGGCTCGGAACATCTGAGGGCAGACATGATTGACGGTCGCTGGCTGACCGGCGGCGTTCCATAAAGCGTCGGCATCTTCACTGAATAGACTTCCGTCTGCCGTTTCAATACATCCGCTGGCCGCAGGCTTGTAGACTCCCACCTTGACTCCCTGGCTTCGGAGTTGTTGGGCGATCAATGCTGAGACGTAAGTTTTCCCGACTTCTGTGTCGGTGCCAGTAACGAAGATACCTGGTGTCATGAGTTTTGTTAGATTTCCAGATATTCTTCGAGTGCTTCTCGCATGACGGCTGGATTAGGATCCACACCGGTCCAGATCTTAAAACCAATAACAGCTTGATTGACTAGCATGCCGAGCCCGTCCAGGGTTTGACATTGCCGTGCCTGAGCATCCCTGAGGAGTCGGGTCATCGGTGGATTGAAGACGACGTCTGCCACCACCATGTCGGCATTTAAGGTTTCCACATCCAATGGCACTCGGGCTTCCGCATCTCCTAACCCGATACAGGTGGCATTGATCACGACATTGACATCATCGTCCGCTTCATAATCACCGTCCAAAACAATCAGTCGGGCCTGAACCCCTTCGATTTGAGTGAGGACATCCACCAGTTCTTGCCCACGTTCTTCGGTTCGATTCACGATGGTGATTTCGGTGACTCCAGTTAACGCCAGCTCGACAGAAATTGCTCGGGCTGCACCACCAGCGCCGATGATCACGACCTTTTGGCCTGCGGGATCCACGAGGGTTTTAAGTGATTGGACAAAGCCTTTTCCATCGGTATTTTCGCCAATGAGTTTGCCGTCGACGACATTGACGCAGTTGACAGCTCCCATACGTTCGGCCGCTTCACTCAAACCGTCAAGATACTGAATGACTTCAACTTTATGAGGGATGGTGAAATTCCCACCCCGTAACCCCATAGCTCGGAATCCAGCCATCGCGTCTTTGAGGTTTTCAGCAGGTACTTCGAGGGTCAGGTAACGCCAGTCTAATTCACAATCTGCGAAGCAACGTTCCATCATGAATTGAGTGGGGTTACCGGCTACGGGCTGCCCCATGCACGATACTAAATCCTGAATTGGTTTGTCTGCCACAGTGTTAGTCCTTGTTTGCGGAAGGCTCAAATGGGTTGAGTGAGTTTGGAGATTCCCAGTCGTATCGTTAGTTGTATTAAGGAGTCTTTACTTCTGCAATTATGGAAGCGGAAAAAATGACTGTCAAAATCATCAGAAGCAGGTTTATTCGGGAATCACAATCTTATTGATCGGCGCGTCTGTAATCGTCATGGAAGTACGACGGGCTTTGATACGAACATAGGGTGCTGTGTAACAACATCGGTCACCAAAGCTGCTTCGAGGTGCTTTGGGATCGGCGTGAAATGGTTCGACCAAGTCTTCAATGACAAAACCACTGCGGCAAATACCTCCAATAATGTCTTCCCATCGATGAAGAAACTCCATGGTGCCGTCTTCTCTTAATCTAGTCCCGTTGACTGCGGGCAAAGGGCCGGTTCGATAGTAGGGCTCGATGAGTTCATAACCGTTGGCCGATCGTTTCATGTCCGTTTGCAGGCTGGTCGGTTGTTTGTGCTGGCTGATATATAGTCCCTGAGGCTGTGTTACTCTTGCGACTTCGGAAAATACCTTGGTAATCGAGGGAAGGTAGCATGTACTTACCGGATGAATGACAATGTCAAAGGCTTCATTGGGGAACATTGCCAGATCGTCCATGGAAGTTTCCACGACTCGAATATCCAGCCCTCGCTCGGCGGCAACTTCTCGATCTAATTCCAGCATCGCGGGTGAGATGTCGACAACCGTAACGTGAGCTCCGGTGGCAGCGTAGATTGCACTTTGGCGGCCACCGCCTGCAGCCAAACATAGAACTTGTTTACCAGCAATGTCTCCACCCAGCCAGCCGATGGCATCGACCGTATGCAAAGGCTGATGGAGATCATCGTCTTTAGCAGGTTTGGTGAATCGCTTCTTACCTACCACCATTCGGTTCCAGGCATCACGATTATGTTTTTTAGCAAGCGATTGTTGATTGTCATTCATGCGGATTATTCACTGCGAAGAACGTTTTTGCCCTGTTCGTTGGTTTGAAATCTGTCCAGCCAGTCAAAAGCGGCTTCGGCGATGCCTTCATGGCCCCCTTCAAAAATGGTGACCCGACTTTGTGCTGCAAAACGACGTAGATAAATCTTGCGATCTAGTACTTTATCCTTAACCTGATCGGAATCGAGCGGAGAGGAGAGGCGTCCTTTAGGGAGACTCAATTCTTCCATTTCAGATGGTGAGATAGTGCGAGCCTTCGCGGTTCGAGCAATCACATTGAAAGCATTGAGCGAATGTGAAATCGGGACGGAACCTGTATGACCGTCATGGATGCCTGCTGCGATATCTAACGGTACGCGAAGTGAATGTTGAAGGAAGTGAATGGGCGAGCGTTCTTTGTATTGGCGGTCTATCGCAGGGCTAGCACCTGGCGCACCTCCGCAGCAAGCTCGCATCATCGCGCCATATCGTGTTTTCTCGTGCTTTACGTGCCATTGAGTCAGATCACTGATTCCCACCCAGGCACTGGCCGCCGTCCAATGCTCTGGATGCCGGCTAGCCATCAGCATGGTCATGTGGCCACCCCCAGAAACTCCTGCCAGATATACCCTGTTCGTATCGACTCGGTATTTGGATTTGGCGTAGGCGAGTGCATCCAGGATGTCCTGCTGAGCAATTTCACTGCCACATGCATTGGGATGATTGTTGGGGCCGCGAAAGTGGGGGAACAAATAAATCCAGCCACGGCGGTAGCATGCTTCTTCCCAGCTGGTGTTTTCTTGTTCAACACTGTTACTCCAGGTATGGAGTGCCACGAGGATTGGCCGAGCGTTCGTATTGCTATCATAGTCGGCTGGCAGGATGACATAGCAAGGCTGCTTGGACCCATCTTTGGAACTGGTCACTTCAATCTTTTGTTTTGTTTGACCATAGGCTGCAGCAGCGCATAGGCTCAACCAAAGCAAAACAACACAAAGGTTTTGGAAAGGACGGTTAGACATAGCGTTTCTTATCCTACAAAACTTGGAATTGCGTCTACGTGAAGTTTGACGCGTGCTGAATGGACTAACTAAAATAAATGATTGGTGAATCCCACCTAGTAGCATCCTACCTTTTTTATAAGTTCACCTGGCGCTGTCATGAAAGAATTCCAACGACGGTTTTTCGTCATTCTTATGTTGCTTTTCACCGTCATTGATTCGGTGAATGCGGCTCCCAGTATTAGCACAGTGACCCCGCGTGGGATTCAGTCAGGAGCGACAACCGAGTTGAATCTGACCGGTGCCTCCCTCAACTCGCCACTGAAAGTCTGGACGAGTTTTGCGGCGGAAGTGGAAGTGCTTCCAACCGCCGAAGGTGCAGATGATGCGACGACCGCCAAGCTTCAGATAACGTTGCCAGAAAATACGGGCGTTGGACTTGGGGCAATTTCAGTCGCTAATGCGACGGGGGTTTCACAGGTCTACCTGGTGGTGATCGAAGATGCACCTGTCCTTGCCGAACCGGCATCCAATAATTCGCTGAATGAAGCGGCATTGGTGGCTTTGCCAGCGGCAATTCCCGCGGCATCCAATGGAACAGCAGCGGACTTCTTCAAATTTGAAGCAAAAGCAGGTCAGCAGATCTCTGTCGATGTTTTGGCCGCTCGCCTTGCTTCCTCGATGGATCCGGTTATTCGACTGATCGCAGTCGACGGCACTGAGCTCGGTTATTCCGATGACTATGTTGGCTTAGGGGCTGACGCAAGGTTACAAGTAACCATTCCAGCGGACGGTCAGTACGCCGTCGAAGTGTTGGACAGTAAATACGCTGGGGCAAGCCCGTACTATATTCGCATAGGAGATTTTCCCCTGGCGACGACCACGCTTCCCGCAGCTTTGCAGGTAGGTGAAGATCGAGCAGTTGGCTTTAGTGGAATAGGTACCAATGGTATCACTGCAACAGTGACTTTAGGCAATGTAGTGCCTGGAGGAGAAGTACGAGCTGGGGCCAGAGCGGAATCCAGTACCATGTCCGGTTTTGCCAGAGCATTGGCAAGTACCGGGCCGCAGGCGGTTGAAGCAGAACCTAATAATGCGATTGATCAGGCAACCGTTGCAGTCTTTCCTGGTGGAGCCAGTGGCGTATTTCAGCAAGGCGGTGATAAGGACTACTTCAAGTTCTCCGCGACCAAGGGGCAGCGACTGAGATTCCAGGGACATTCCTTGAAGTTAGGATCTCCGGCGGTGGTCAATTTCCGAGTGCTCAAGCTCGATGGTGCTCAGTTGGCAGCAGCTCCAATTAGTGATGAGAATGAGTATGCCGTTGCATGGAGCATTCCGGAAGACGGTGAATACATTCTGGAGGCGAGTGAACTATTACAACGTGGTGGTGAAGAGTACGCCTACGTGATTGAAGCTAAGGCTGGTAATTCCTTCTCATTGACGATTAAAAATGACAAAGCCACTAGAAACCGTTTTGTTGTTGATGAAGGCAAGGGAGGGTTTCAAATCCCTATCACTGTTGGTCGGGATGGTTATGCAGGGCCAATCACCATTAAGCCCAAGACAGAGATTCCCGGAGTGACTTGGCATAACAATGTGGTTGCAAAGGACGGAAAAGAAATCACGGTGTTGCTGGAATTCTCCGATGCCACCAAAGCTGGCGATTTCGTCAACTTGGAGTTAGTTGGTGAAGCGGAAGTCGATGGGCAGGTTGTACAGGTGCCGTTAACTTCCAGAGATTGGACCCGTACTCAATTCGTTCCGATTACTTACCCTTATCCGTTTTTACAGGGGTTAGTACAGTTCGCCACAGTTCCTGCCATCGAGGAATTCTTTGAGCCGAAGTTCGAACCAGAAGCCGTCTATGTGGCTCGTGGTGAAACGACAGCGACAATCAAGATGTCGACAGCCAGTAAGCACAAGGACTTTAAGGGTGCATTGACAAGGATGTTTCAGGATGTGCCGGAAGGAATTACCGTTGCAGATAAGGCAGACAAAGGGGTGCACACCATTACAGTGACCGTGCCGGCTGATCTCGCTGAGGAGAAAGCATTTACGGTTAAAGCCTATGCGGAGCATGCCGGGCATTTGCAGTTTGTAAAGCGAAGCGTACCGATTAAGGTTGTGGATCCGTTAGCAGTCAGTGTGAAATTGGATGCAGCCATCGTACCCGGCGCAAGTCAGAAAGCCCTTGTTTCTGTAGTGCGAGCCCCAGGGTCGGCTGCTGAGGCGATTACTCTAACGTTTGCCGGTTTGCCTGACAAAGTTACGGTTCCGGCTGAATTGACGATTGCGGCAGACAAAACAGAACTAGAAGTAGAAATTACCGCGGCGGCGGATGCCGTGGTAGCGAAGACGGAAGGTATTACCGTCACAGGCAAAACAAAATACGCTGGCAAAGAAGTTTCTGCTGTCAGCGCAGGCGTTGTTGTTGAAATCAAAGCAGCAGCAGAATAATTATCAAAGGATCTGTAGAAATGCGATTAAGCAAACTACGAAAAGCAGTTTTAGTATTAGTTGGAGCCATGATGCTTCAGGCTGTACCTGCACTGGCGGCAGATGCTCAGTTAGAACGCATCGAAGTCTACCCAGCCGAAGTTCGACTTGCTGGTGTACGGGAACAAGCCCAACTAATCGTCACGGGGCATTATGCAGACGGATCCATCCAGGATCTGACTCGTGCTGCTACCATTTCCACAGCCAACGCCGAAGTCGTCACTGTGCAAGGCACGGTGGCATTTCCTGCAGCCAATGGTGAGGCGAGCTTAAACGTTGATGTCGATGGCAAAACAGCTGCGGTCAAAGTGGTGGTCGAAAATCAGGACAAACCTCAGCCTGTTTCGTTCCTCTACGATACTTTGGCAGCACTCAGTAAGAATTCATGTAACGCGGGCGCATGTCATGGTTCACCCAGTGGAAAGGGTGGATTCCGTCTTTCACTTCGAGCGTTTGATCCGAAACTTGATGAACTGACATTGATCCGTGAGGATTTTGGACGACGTACCAATAGTCTCGATCCTGATAACAGCCTGTTACTGCTGAAACCTCTCATGAAAGTTGCTCACGGTGGAGGACGTCAGATCAGAGCAGACGATCCGGCCTACGCTGTCATTCGTGATTGGATTGCCGAAGGCTGTCAGATGGATACGGCGGAAGCCGCGCGTCCGATCAAGATCGATGTCTATCCAAAATCAGGTCGAGTTTTGAAGAAACCGGCCGTCCAGCAGCAGTTAAGTGTTTGGGCACATTACTCCGATGGTAGTGTTCGAGATGTCACGCCGCTGGCCGTTTACTCCAGTTCGGATGTCGAAGTGGCTGATGTGGATCGTAATGGTTTGGTCGAAGGCCAAAAACGTGGCGAAGTGGCCGTGGTGGTTCGGTATCTCGAGTTTATTGAATCCAGTTTCATTACTTTCATTGAAGACGTGGAAGATTTTGTTTGGAGCGACCCACAGGTCAATAACTATATTGACGACGCTGTCGATCAGAAATTGATGCAGTTGAAATATCTGCCTTCCGACCTGTGTACCGATGAAGAGTTTATCCGCCGGGTTTATCTGGACGTGATTGGCATCCTTCCGACCTTGGAAGAAGTCACGGCTTTTGCTGCTGACCAGGATCCCAATAAGCGGGATAAAGCGGTAGATGGATTGCTCGATCGACCGGAATACTCCAAGTTCTGGGCATTGAAATGGGGCGATCTACTGCGTCTGACCAGTGGTCAAGTAACCAACGAGGGTGTCTATAAGTACTATCGTTGGGTTGAACGATCGTTCAGGGAAAATAAACCGTACGATCAATTTGCGACGGAATTACTCACGGCAACAGGTAGTACGTTTAGTAATCCTGCTGCCAATTTCTATCGTACGTCCAAGGACATGAATGACTGTGTGGAAACGATTTCTCAGGTCTTTCTGGGTGCGAGATTACAGTGTGCCAAATGCCACAATCATCCCTTCGAGCGATGGACTCAGGATAATTACTATGGCATGGCAGCGTTCTTCAATCGAGTACAGCGGAAGAATACAAAACGAGCCAACGAGATGTTTATCTTCGTTTCACAGAGTGGCGAAGTCACCCAGCCACGGACTAAGCAACAAATGAAACCATGGGTGCCTGGCCAGGGGGACATCGAGAACCCCAACGAATTTGACCGAAGATTGGACTTTGCAAAATGGTTGACTGAACCGGATAACCCGTTCTTTGCAAAGATTGAAGTAAATCGCATCTGGAGTCAGGTCTTTGGCCGCGGCATTGTAGAGCCAGCCGATGACTTCCGTGATACGAACCCTCCGAGTAATGCATTGTTGCTCGACCAACTGGCGCAGGATTTTGTTGATAACGGGTACGACCGGAAGAAGATTCTGGCCACGATATTAAAGAGCCGTACTTATCAAACAAGCTATCAGCCGAATGATTTTAACGAGGACGATACGAAGTACTTCTCTCATTACCAACCTCGCTTGCTATCAGCAGAGCAATTGCTTGATGCGATTTGTCATGTCACTCAGGTCGCTGAATCGTTCGGCGGTTTGCCAGCAGGAACGAAAGCGACTCATTTACCGGCGCCGGATTTAGTCAACAACGAATTCCTGAAGATCTTTGGCCAACCTGAGCGTCAGACGGTCTGTGCCTGTGAACGAACGAATGAATCGAATCTCAGCATGGCAATCCAGTTCTTTAACGGTCCACTGATTTATGGCAAGCTCAAGGATGAAGGCAACTCATTCCGAAAGTCGATGACCGACGGAAAGAGTGACAGTGAAATTATTACGTTGCTTTATAATCTGGCCGTGTGTCGCAATCCCAGTGATACCGAACTCAAGGCAAGCCTCGAACACATCGAATCCAAGGAAGATCGAGTCGAAGCTTTAGAGGATATTTGTTGGGCCATCCTGAACACGAATGAATTTCTGTTCCAGCATTAAAACTAACTTGGAAAGAATGAACGTACGAATGAATAAGTTTCTATTATCTCTGAGCACGCTGGTATTCACGGTCTGTTCGCTACATGGACAGGATGGCGTTAGCTTTAAGGCTGACATTGCTCCTGTGCTGATCAATAATTGTTTGGCATGTCACGGTCCCAAAAAGGCCGAAGGTGGCTATCGAGTTGATACGTTTGAGCGGTTTTTGCGTGAGGGCGACTCGGGTGCTGCGGCCATTACGGCGGGGAATCATGATGAGAGCGAATCTCTGAGGCGAATTAAATCAGAAGATGAGTTTGAACGAATGCCTCTGGAAGGAGAGCCACTCGCTGCCGCGGAAGTTGCGTTGATTGAGAAGTGGATTACTGAGGGTGCTAAGTATGATGCCGAAGATCCCAAAGCTCCTTTAGCAACCATTGTTCCTGCTCCGACTCATCCAGCTCCACCGGAAGCTTATCCACGTAGCGTGCCGATTACTGCGGTGGCCTTTAGTCCGGATGGGAGTCAGGTTGTTACTGGCGGATACCACGAAGTTGTGATTTGGAATGCAGCAGACGGTTCGATGGTCCGAAGAATCCAGAATGTTGGACAACGCACTTATGCTGTTCGTTTTAGTAAGGATGGCCAGCATTTGGTTGCAGCCGGAGGAGCTCCTGGACGGCTGGGTGAGGCACGCATTTTCAATGCTGAATCTGGTGAATTGGTCACGGTCCTGGGAACGACCTCGGACGTCGTTCTGGATGTTCAATTTAATCCTGCCGGGGATAAGCTTGCCGTAGCAGGTGCAGATAGTTCGATTCGTATATTCGAATTTCCTGCGGGGAACTTAATACGAACGATCTCAAGTCATTCCGACTGGATCATGGCAATTGCCTGGGACAATGAAGGTAAACGTTTGGCCTCTGCCTCGCGAGACAAGACGGCGAAACTGTTTGATATCGAAACAGGTGAATTGCTCGTTACCTACAGTGGACATAGCAACCCAGTGAAGGGAGTTGCATTCCATCCTGACAACGAACAGATTTATACGGCTGGTGCAGACAATAAGATTCACTGGTGGAAAGCAGCGGATGCTAAAAAGGCCGGCGAACTCGGGCTCGGTGGCGAAGTCTACAAACTCGAAAAAATTGGTAATATCATTACCGCTTCTTCTGCTGACAAGTCGATTCGTCAGATTGATGCCGCGGCCCAAAAGGAAATTCGCAACTACGGTGGGCACGCCGATTGGACGTTGTCTTCGGCCTTCCATGAAGGGACGAAGCGGATCGTTGGTGGTGCTTTTGACGGCGCTGTAAAGATCTGGAATGCAGAAGATGGTGCCGAAGTGGTTACCTTTGTAGCGGCTCCCGGAGTCAAATAGACACGATGCCGTCAATTCAGTGGAATGGACCAAAGGCAGCCGACTGGATAGTCGTGTTGGCGCATGGTGCCGGTGCCGGCATGGACTCTGATTTCATGCAATTTATGGCCGAAGCTTTAGCGAAACGTGGCCTGCGAGTGGGTCGGTTTAATTTCCCTTACATGGAACGCGCGGTAGCCGAAGGTAAGCGACGACCTCCTGATGCCGCGAAGAAGCTCTTGGCGGCATGGGAGGAAGTGATTGGTCAAGTTGTCGGGAGCCTCAAATCCAACCAACGTCTGGCCATTGGCGGAAAGTCGATGGGCGGTCGAATTGCGTCGATGTCGACTCACCTTGTTGGAGTGAATGCACTGATTTGTTTAGGGTACCCATTTCATCCACCTGGGAAACCCGAGAAGCTTCGGACAGAGCATTTGTCGGACATTAAAGTGCCAACAATGATTGTCCAAGGTGAACGGGATACTTTTGGCCGTAAAGAAGAAGTACAGGCGATGAAGATCCCAAGGCGGTTTAAGAAAGTGTGGTTGCCTGATGGCGACCATAGCTTCAAGCCACGGAAAGCATCCGGCATCACCATCGAAGACAATCTGTCTGAGGCAGTCAATCGCGTGGTGAGTTTCTTAGAGGGCTTAGACTGAGCCGCTCGTTACGATAGGGAATCCATGTTCATCCCAGCCTCGTTCGAGGTTATAAGCTCGAATCAGTGAGCTTAAGGTATCACTAGTCAGTGAGGCCTTGTGATCATCCTCCAACGCTGATGTCAGCATACGTGAGGGAAGCGTATCTTCAACGGGTGTCCATCCACAGGCGATATTGAATTCTTTCTTTGCCTGGACAACGGATTCAGCCGACCGCAGCATGTCTGAACTATCGAGTTCCCATCCTGTTACCAGATTGAGCATCGCGGCGGTTTCGGCAAAGTAATCCTCAAAAACACCGCGGAGGAATTTACAAAGGATGAGTGAATCCATAATGGCTGCTTTGTTTTCTGTTTCGACAGCTAGACGTGCTTGTGCAAGGGTCGCCTTGCGACGGTCAACGTGTTCTGAAAAGTCGACTTCATACGCACCACTGCGATTATGATCAGCACCACGAGTGCCCACGGCGAAGCCAAGTGCCATGGTTTGCAGGGCTCGGGGCTCGTATCCCGGCAATTCCAATCCTTTAACCTGAGGAGCAAACTCGATGCTGTCATGGCCAATGAGTTGTGCCAATGCCCGGCTGCCTAGCGCGAGTTGTTTTCCAATGGATTCACCTCGTCCAATAAGGTGAATGGCTTTTAATAGTGCTTCGTTGTCACCGAATTTCAGCCAGGGTTCATCCAACAGGCCACGTTCCACGCATTCCATTGCAAAGGCAATTGTGCCACCGGTACTGATCGTATCAATGCCGTATTGATCGCAGAGTTGAGACGCCTGAAGGACCGTTTGCTGGTCGCTCACTTCACATAGAGGCCCCAAAGCAAATAGGTTTTCGTATTCAATACGAGCGGATTGAGATTCGTTGCCTGAATCGAGTTTGTAGATATGGGTGCAACCAATCGTGCAGGCAGCGCAACTGCTTCTCATTTTATCGCGTGCCGCGTCCATCGCTTCCGGCGACAATTCAGCGGCGCCTTCAAAGGTTCCCTTTTGGAAGTTTCGAGTGGGTAAGCAGCCCAGGCGATTGAATACCAATACATTGGCAGCCGTACCAAGCTCTCGGTATTTTTGAGTGGCCGGACCAAAGGAACGTTTGGATAAGTCACGAGCTTCTTTAATGAG